>CAIYOB010001201.1 GCA_903927685.1 uncultured Planctomycetaceae bacterium | reverse complement strand
TCGATCTCGACCAGGCAGACGCGGCAGGCGCCTTCCGGCGGCAGCGCGGGATGATAGCACAACGCGGGAATATCGATGCCCGCCGCGGCCGCGGCTTCCAGCACGGTTTGTCCAGCTCGCGCATGAATCTGGCGGCCATTGATCGTGATATTCACCACGCCGGTGGCAATCATGGGAACCTCGGGGGCAGTGGTCAGGTGTCAGGTGTCAGGTGTCAGGGGTCAGGGGTCAGGGGTCAGGGACGCGGCTGTTTCATGACGTCGAGCCATTCCAAGTCGCAGCGCAGGCAGCGGCGGGCTTCGTCCTGGGCGGCTTGTTCGTTGAAGCCAAGTTCCACCTCGTGGAAATTGTGTTCGCGTTCGTCCACGGGCCGGCGCGGCGTTGCCGGGCGATGGCGATCCGCATAGTCGGCCAAGTCGACGACTTGGGGAACGTCGGTGCGATCGGGATCCAGGTACGGCTTGAGCAATTGTCCGGTCTTCAGCCAATGGTCGACGGCGGCCGCCACCAGATTCCCGTGGGCGACCGCTTCGACGATGGTGGCCGGGCCGGTGACCGCGTCGCCGGCTGCGAACACGCCTGGCCGCGTGGTGCTGAATGCGTCGTCGACGATGAACGTGTCGCCGCGGCGGCGAGCCACGTCGGTCCCGTGCAGCCACGTCACGTCCGGCACCTGGCCAATGGCCGGGATCAGCATTTCGACATCCAGCACGTACGCCTCGCCGCCCAGCGGCACGGGCTTGCGGCGGGCGGTGTCGTCAAAGTCGGCCAATCGCTGCTGCTGCAAGCGGACGCCGGTGACCGAACCGTTGCCCAGCACCTCGACGGGATTGACCAGCGTATGGAAGCGAATCCCCTCGTGCCGCGCCGCTTCGATCTCCTCCGGCAGGTGCGCCGCCGGCATGTCGTCCCCGGCACGGCGGTAGATCACGTGGACTTCGCGGGCTCCCATGCGCAGCGCCGAGCGGGCGACGTCGATCGCCACGTCGCCGCCGCCCACGACGGCGACTCGCTTGCCGCGCACATCGGGCAAAGGAGCGTCCGAGGACAGCCCTGCGGCGCGCAGCGTGGAGTCGCCGGCCACGCGGCTGAGGAACTCGACGCCGTCGACCACGCCCTGCTTATTGTCCCCAGCGACGCCCAACTGCCGGCTGCGGTGCGCCCCGATCGCCAGGATCACGGCGTTGTACCCGCGAGCGCCCTGCAACTCGTCGAGGGAAAAGTCGCGGCCCAGGGCCTGATTGCAGCGGAGGTCGACGCCGGCGCGCTGGATGTTCTCGATTTCGGCCAACAGCGGCCCGCGGGGCAGCCGGTACTCGGGGATCGCCCAGGCCATCATCCCGCCCGCCACGGGGTACTTTTCGAAGACGGTGACCTGGTAACCGCGTTGCGCCAGCCGCAGGGCCGCCGTCAATCCGGCCGGGCCGGCCCCGATCACAGCCACTTTGCGTTGCGCCGCCACCGCCCGCTCGTCCGCCGTGCCGATCGGCTCGGGCACCCACTGCTTCTCGAATTCCTGGTCCGCCATGAAGCGTTTGACCAGTCGGATCGCCACCGGCTCGTCGATCTCGCCGCGGCGGCATTTGGTTTCGCAGAACGCCGGACAAGCGCGGCCGCAGACCAGCGCGAACGGGTTCCGGCGGCGGTGAATGGCCAAACCCTCGGCGTAGCGGCCTTGCGACACCAGCGCCAAATAAGCCGGCGTGTCGACGCCCGCGGGACAAGTGTTGACACAGCGGGCTCGCACCAAGGCCCGGCATTGGCCGGCGCGGCACAGCTTGTCGTCAATGTGCGTGATGAACTCCTCCTCGAAGAACCGCAACGCGGCCAGGACCGGCCCGGGGGTGCGCTGGCCCAGTCCGCACAGCGACGAAGTCATCATGTTCGTCGACACGTCTTTGATCGTCTGCAAATCCTTGCGCGTCCCGTGGCCTTCGCTGATCCGCGTCAAGGCTTCCAGCAGCCGCTGGCCGCCCACGCGACAGGGAACGCACTTGCCGCACGATTCGGCCGCGGCGAACAGCAGGAAGTAGCGGGAGAATTCGACCATGCACGTGTCGTCGTCCAACACGATCATGCCGCCCGAGCCCATCACCGCGCCGGCTTCGGCCAAGGAATCGAAATCGACGGGCGTGTTCAAGGCGCTGGCCGGCAAGCAGCCGCCCAGCGGACCGCCCGTCTGAACCGCCTTGAACTTCTTGCCCTGCGGCACGCCGCCACCGACGTCGAAGATGATGTCGCCCAGCGGGATGCCCATCGGGACTTCGATCAAGCCCGTGTTGTTCACCTTGCCGGTCAACGCGAACACGGCCGTCCCGGGCGACTTGGGCGTGCCGATGCTGCCGAACCACTGGGCCCCGCGGAGGATGATCTCCGGCGTCATGGCATAGCTTTTGACGTTGTTGATGTTCGTCGGCAGGCCCCACAACCCGGACACCACCGGATACGGCGGCCGTGGCTTCGGCTCGCCGCGGCGGCCCTCGATCGAGGCGATCAAGGCGGTTTCTTCGCCGCACACGAACGCCCCCGCCCCTTCCTTGACCTCGATGTCAAAGGCAAAGCCCGTGCCGCAGATGTCCTTGCCCAGCAGGCCCAAGTCGTGCGCCTGGTGGATCGCAATCTGCAGCCGGTCGATCGCCAGCGGATACTCTTCGCGGCAGTAGATGTAGCCCTGGCTGGCTCCGATCGCATAGGCGGCGATGGTCATGCCCTCGATCACGCTGTGCGGATCGCTTTCGAGAATCGAGCGGTCCATGAACGCGCCCGGATCGCCTTCATCGGCGTTGCAGACCACGTACTTGACGCTGCCCGGAGCACGGCGGCAGAACTCCCATTTGGCGCCCGTCGAGAAACCCGCCCCGCCGCGGCCCCGCAGTCCGGAGGCTTTCATTTCGCGAATCACGTCGTCCGGCGACATCTCGCCCAGCACCTTGGCCAACGCGGCGTAGCCGTCGCGGGCCACGTACTCTTCGATCTGCTCGGGGTCGATCACGCCACAATTCCGCAGCGCGATGCGGATCTGCTTGCTGAACAGGGGCATGTCCTGGTACGACGCCAGCGAGCGGAACGCCTCCGGTTCCTCGTGGCACAGCCGCGGGATGATCCGGCCCTGGATCAGCGTCTGCTCGACGATTTCCGGCACGTCGTCCGGCTGCACCCGGCAGTACACAACGCCCGGCGGCTGGAGCACTGCGATCGGACCGGCCGTGCAGAAGCCGCGGCAAGGCGAAGGACTCAGCCGCACGTTGCGTCCCAACGCCCGGCGCGCCAATTCAACTTCAAACGCCCGCAGCACGCGCTGGCAACGGGCGGACGTACAACGCGCTCCGCCGCACACGGTCACGCTGCCGCTGGGGGCACTCGCAGGGGTATTTGCCATCGGCTCCATGCAATCACGCCTTCGTCACTGAGGGACTCGACCTCGCCTCGCCAGGGCGGACTCCGTCACACGCTCGACGCCATGCGGCCCACGGCCCATTCCTTGACCGGCTGGCCTTTGATCACGTGCTCTTCGATCAGCCGCGGGATCATCGCCGGCTGGACGTTGGCATACGCAATCCGGCTCTTGCCCGCCTGCTGGATGTCCACCAGCGGCTCGCGGACGCAGACGCCGATACAGCCGGCGGTCACCACCAGAGCGTCGATCTGGCGTTTGGCCAGTTCGGCCTCGATGGCCTGCAATGTCTCGCGCGCTCCGGCGGCAATTCCGCACGTGCCCATCCCGACCGTGATGACCGTACTGGTCTGGCGGCGGGACCGCACCGCCTGGGTCATCTCCTCGCGCAGCTGCCGCAATTCGTCAAGACTCTTGATCTCGGGCATGGCCTCCCCCTTTCACTCCAGTGCTTCCAGCCGCTGCACCAACGCTTCCGGCGCCAACCGGGCGTAGACCTTGTCATCGACCACCGCGACCGGCGACAGGCCGCACGAGCCCAGGCAGTAAACGATCTCGAGCGTGTACTTGTAGTCCGTCGACGTCTGCCCCGGCCCGACTTGCAGCGCCCGCTCGATCGCCTCGATATTCTTGCCGCTGCCGCGGACATGACAGGCCGTCCCATCGCAGACGCGAATCAAGTGCCGGCCGCGTCGATGCAGGTGGAACTGGGCGTAGAACGTGGCCACGCCGTACAACTGGTTCAGCGGGATCAGCATCTTCTGCGAGATGGCTTTCAGCACCTCGCGCGGCAGGTACCCATAGGCATCCTGCGCCCGCTGCAGGATCGGGATCACCGCCCCCTTGCGGCCCTTGAAATCCTCCAAAATGTGGTCCAACAAGCCGAGGTCCAGCGGGCCTTCCGCAACGGACTCGGGCGCGCGTGTCGAGCCGTTCCCAGACGAATTCATGCCGAGTTGCTCCTGGATTACACCAACACCAACACAGGAAATTCGACCGCGTTTGGCGCTTGCCGAGCACCAGCGCCGGCATCCGGACCAAGCACGTACGCCAGTGCACGCTCAATGCCGCCACCGATTCCTTCAGTCGCGTGCGGTCCGGAGAGGTTAGAAGGCCGAGCAACTAAAGATTTTGGCGCACTGCGCCACGAGAAAAGTAGACCGCACGCCAATCTCTTTGTCAATAGGTAGAGCTACAAGTATGCATATCGTCCGAAACGTGCATTTGTTACGACGCGGAATACCGGGTGAGGAATTTCCCACGATCGGAGGGTTCGTCGAAGTCGTCATCCAAATCCTCCCCCGGATCCTCGTCCTCCTGGTCGAATTCGTCGATCTCCTGGTTCTCAAAGTCGAATTCGGCGTCATCCTCCGGCGCGGGCTTCGGGGGAGCCGGCGGCCGCAGCGAG
>CAIYOB010001200.1 GCA_903927685.1 uncultured Planctomycetaceae bacterium | reverse complement strand
CTGGTCCTCGTAGAACGAATAGCTCCAGGTCTCGCCGGCGGCATCCGGCAGCTCCAGTTGCAGCGACGAGACGCGGTACTCGCCGGTGGGCACGTCCACGTCGCAGTCGAGTTGGTCGAGGGCGACCAACTCGCCCAAGTCGCTCAGCAGGTGCGCGGAGAGCTTGGCGCTCCGCTGGCCGGCGAGCGTCAGGGTGAGCGTGCCTTGCTCCGCACTGCGCGGGCTCGCCACCAGTGCGGACGCCAGCGGATCCGAGCGGACGACGTAGGTTTGGCCTGCGTGCCGCAGGGGTTTGCCCAACGGGAACTGCTCGGTGAGGGACTCGAAGCGGTCGTCGCCGTTCAGGTCGATCCAGATCCGGTCCTGGCCGACCGTGTTGAAGCAGCCGTCGGCGTTGCCGTCGATCAGGATCGTCGCGGTATCGCGCGGCTGGCTAAGATACGGAGCCAGCGCCAGGCGGCCCTGGGCGTCCCGCGCCAGCAGGCACGGAAGCTGCGACCTGCCCTTGGCATTCCACTCCATTTACGGAACAGAAACCTCCCCCCGGCAGCGGTGAGCGTCTCGGCGATCATGGGGCAGCGGTATTCTACTTCCTAATAGAAGCAGTGCAGCCACACCTTGGCATCCGAGGCGGGCTGGCCTTGGCCATCGACGACCACGCCCGCCAACGGCCCGACGCTGGCCGCGGCGGCAGGGGATTCAGCGCCACGGCTGGTTGTGGGGCCGGCCTCCATGGCCAATAACGTCAGTGCGATCGTCGCCAACAGTGCCGCGTGCCGCCGCATGACTTCCTCCCCCGCGAGACCTGCAGATAATCTGCCGTCCGCGACTCGCTATCGCTCCCTCGTTTGTTCTCGGTCCGGCCTCAGACGTGGACTTCCGCCTGCAGTTGCTCCTGCCCGTACCGCTGGCGGATGGGCCCGACAACCTGCTCGACGAACTCGTCCACCTGTTGCGGGGCGCGGCCGACGAATTGGGCCGGGTCCAGAGTCGCCTGCCAGTCAGTTCCGGCAAAGGCCTCGTCGGCGGCCAGCCGGTCGATCAGGTCGTTTGGCCGGCCTTGCAGCTTGACCGCCGCCCCGGCCGCGTGGCTGTGCTGGCGAATCCGCTCGTGCAACAACTGGCGGTCGCCGCCCGCCGTGACAGCCGCCATCAGGATGTTTTCCGTGGCCATGAACGGCAGTTCGTCCCGCAGGTTCTTGGCGATCACTTCGGGATACACGCACAGGCCGGAGCAGACGTTCTGGCACAGGATCAGCACCGCGTCGATGGCCAGAAACGCCTGGGGCAAGACCAGCCGGCGGTTGGCGCTGTCGTCCAGGGTCCGTTCCATCCACTGGGTCGCCAGCGTGTTGGCCGCGCTGGACTGCAGGCTGATCGCGTATCGCGACAAGGAGCAGATCCGTTCGCAGCGCATCGGGTTCCGCTTGTAGGCCATCGCGGAAGAGCCGATCTGCTGGGACTCGAACGGCTCCTCGACCTCCTTGCGGCTGGCCAGCAGCCGCAGGTCGGTGCCCAGCTTGTGCGCCGACTGGGCGATTCCCGACAAGACGTCGACCACCTGGGCATCGATCTTGCGGGTATAGGTCTGGCCCGTGACGGCATACGTGGCCTCAAAGCCCATCTTGCGGGCCACCAGCTGGTCCAGGCGGCGCACCTTGTCGTGGCCGCCGTCGAACAGGGCCATGAAACTGGCCTGGGTCCCCGTCGTGCCCTTGACGCCGCGGGCTTTGAGCTGCTCGAGGCGATGCTCGGCCTCGTGCAAGTCCAGGGCCAGGTCATAAGCCCACAGGCAGGCCCGCTTGCCGACCGTGGTCGGTTGCGCCGGTTGCAGGTGCGTAAAGCCCAAGCAGGCGAGATCGCGGTGCTGGACTGCGAACTTGGCCAAGGCGTCCACCACCCCCGCTAGCCGGCGGCAGGTCAGTTGCAGCGACTCGCGAAACAGGATCAGATCGGTGTTGTCGGTGACGTAACAGCT
>CAIYOB010001199.1 GCA_903927685.1 uncultured Planctomycetaceae bacterium | reverse complement strand
GCCGAGTTTCTCTTCCAGCGTGCGGGCGACCAGCAGTTGGGCGCGGGACGCTTCCTCGGTCTTGGGATACTTGGTCACCAGCTGCCGCCACTGGCTGATCGCCGCGTCCCATTGTTCCTCGGCAAAGCTCATCTGGCCGAACAGGAAGGCGATCGCTCGTCCGCGGGCGTCCAGCGGATACTTGGCCAGGAACTCGGACCACAGCTGCCGGGCAGCGGCGTAATCCTTGCGTTGGTAGCGATCGACCGCCTTGGCGTATTCGGTATTGACGATCTCCCGTTGCACGGTATTCCAGGCCGGGTGCGTGGGATGTTTGGCCAGGAAGTTCTTCCACGCCTCCAGGGCCTGATCGAACTTGCCCTGCATTTTGTAGGACACACCCAGCAGGTTCAGCGCATCGGGGATCTCCTCGGCTTTGGCGTAGCGTTCATCGGCCAGGAATTGGTTCAGCGCAGCCGCGGCGTCGGAGTAGTGGTTCATGGCCAGATAACTCTGCCCGATCCACAGCTGGGCCTTGGGCGCCAGCGTCTGTTGGGGAAAGTTCTCCAGGAATCGGCGGAGCGCGGCGATGCCCAGCGACAGCTGTTCCTCGTCGTCGGGCGCCGGCAGTTGGTACGTCTCGGCCAGGCGAAACGCGGCCTGGGGCAGCAGATCGGAAGCCGAGCCCTTGTGCAGATCCAACAGATCCTGCCAGGCCTCGCGAGCCTCTGCCGGCTGCTCGCCCGCCAGCAGGGTCTCGCCCAACCGGAACCGGGCCTCGACGACCAGCGGATGATCGACGTGTTCGCGGAGGAACTTGCGATACAACTCGGCGGCCTCGGCGAACTTGTCCAGCTTCTGCTGGCACTGGGCGATCAGCAGTTCCAAGCGGACGCGGCTCTCCAGCTTGGGGCCGACGGCCAGCGCCCGGCCGTAGAAATCGAGGGCCTTTTCGAAGTCGGGAGTCTGGTCCTCCTTGAGCGGCTTGAAACAGAGGTCGGCATACTCGACGTACAGGTCGGCGATCTCCTGCTTGCGGTCCTCGGACAGCAGGAACGCCGCCTCGGCGCGGTACGTCAATTCGGCGTTGCGAAAGTCGCCTTGGCGGGCATAGGCCAGCCCCTTGGCGAACCGCGATTGCCGCGCCCAGGGACTCGCGGGGAACGCCTGATTCAGCTGGTCGAACGCCGCGATCGCCTCGTCGTACCGCTTGTCGAAGTGCAGGGCCCGGCCCTTCAAGTAGGCCAGGTAGTCCTGGTCCAGCGACTTGTCCTGCGCCGCCCCGTCGATGGCCGCGACAGCCTCGGCGTACTTGCGGTCCTGCAGCAGCTGCGGAACCTGTTCCGGCACTCGGGGGGCCGCTGCCAGCAGGCCGCCGGCCCCCAACCCGATTCCGCACGCCGCGACCAACGCCGCCGCTAATCTGTTCCCAACCATGCTCGCCACCTTCGCGAAAAGACCGCTGCCATCAACGCCCCAACCTCCACGTATACACCAGCGGCGGTAAACGGGGAAGGATTTCCCCTGATTTACTGGCTGCCCGCGCAACAATTCCCCGGGCGCCGTGAAGACGAGGCGGCGATCGTGAAATCTGGGTCGTGATGTGTCCAATGAATGACCCCGCCTTTTGCATTCCACTCGTAAACACGACTGAACGCGACAGCGTCACCCGACTTCAGCGAACCGATGCGAGGGGCAAGATCAATGTTGTGCGCGACCAGAAGGGTTTGACCAGAGGCCAGCCTCAAGATGAAATGTTGATGACGACTGCCGTCCGTGTCATCAGGCAAGATTGTCCGGGTGCTAGTGCTCGCGAGGCTCCATTGGGGCCGAGCGACCGCGATCACGCCGCGGCCCAAACGCTTTCCCTGCCGCGCGATCCCATCGCCGCTGGCGTGCAGCGTTTGCTTCGTCGCCGGTGCACCTTCGGCGGGCGACCGTCGCCCGTCCCCTTGGCGGCCATCTTACCCCACGGTCGATGCGGCGGCAATCATCAGGGCGCCAACGGCTGTCGGGCGGCGACGGCGATGCGGCACCGCGACCTTGTGTCGGCTGAAGGATGCCTGACGGCGACACGTTCCTCGTTGAACGCCAAGCCGGCAAGCGACGGCTTGGGTGACCGCATCCCGCTGATCCGCCATCGCCTGCCGGCTCAACGTGTGCCTAAACCTCGCGCCACCGACGCAAGGTCGGCTGTGCCGGGAGTGTCCGAGGTCGGGCCGACCAGGGGCAATCCCGTCCATTCAGGGTTCCGGTCGATCCCCTTTGACCGACGCGGGAGGATTCCCTAGAATACAACCACGCTTGGGAGGAGGACTACGAATGACGGTTACTGTCGAGATCCCGTTCGAAATGCAGCCCCTGATCGCGGCCGCCGTGGCGCACGGCCGCTTCGCCAATGAGCAGGAGTTGGTGTCCGACATCCTCCGCGTTGCTGTGCCGGTCCTGGAAGACCGGGAACAGCTCTGGAGGGATGTCGAGAGGTCCGTGGAGATGGCCGACCGAGGCGAAGTGCGCGAAGCAGATTTCGCTGTGGTGCGCCGGCAACTCTGCGATGAATACGACGAATTCGGCGGGCGCAAGTGATGGCACGCACCGTCCGCACGAAGACGGGATCGTCGTCATCCTGGTAGCGCACGGACACCGCGACCTGCGAACGGTTCTGGGACAGATCTTCGGCGCGGGCGGCCTCGACGATTCGCCGGAATCAAAGAACGGCGGCACGGCCAGCCGCGCGTAGCGACACGCACCCCGGGGCCACCAAAGTGGTTCGGAGACCGCGACTGGCCCCTACGGAGGTTGCAGGGATGCCTGGAGCGGGCTGAGTCAAATGACGAAATGCTCGATGGAAGCGATACCCTCATTGTGGGCAACGCTCGGGCTGGAAAATGCCCACGGCTTGTCCGTGGGATACTTACGTTCGGTGCTACAAAACGCTCCTCACCCCCGGCCACTCCGTTCCCCAGCGGCGGCTCCGCCG
>CAIYOB010001198.1 GCA_903927685.1 uncultured Planctomycetaceae bacterium | reverse complement strand
TCGCCATGGAGGTACATCTGCGTGGTCTCGACTGGCTCATTCCCGAGCCACAGCGCGATGACCGCGCGGTCGATGCCGTGTTGCAGGAGTTCCATGGCTGCGGTGTGGCGAAGCACGTGGGGCGTCACCGTTTTCCGTTTGAGGGAGGAACATCGTCGCACTGCGGTGTGGCAATGGCGAGCAACCAATCTTTCGACAGCATCCCGACTCAGTGCTCCGCCGCGACTGCTGGGGAAGATCGGCGCTTCGGGATCATTGGGGCACTCGCGGAGCCATGCGACGAGGAGCCTCACCGCCTCCTTGCGGAGAGGAGTGCAACGCTGCTTTCTTCCTTTCCCCTTGCACTGCACGTGAGCTCCGCGCCCCAGCCTGACGTCCTGGCGTTGCAAGCCGATAAGTTCCGAGACCCGCAGGCCCGTCTGGATGGCGACCAGCAGGAGGACCTGGTCCCGCCGGCCGATCCAGGTGGTCGTATCCGGCGCCGCAACCAGCGCGTCGATCTCCTCACGCGTGAGGTATGCGATTGGTCTTCGCTCGTAACGTTTGCTCGGAATCGCCAGGATCCGGCGACACTGGTCCGCACAACTTGGTTCCTCGAACGAAACGTAACGAAAGAAGGAGTGGATGGCCGCCAAACGGGCATTCCGGGTTCTGATGCTGTTGGAACGTTCGGCTTCGAGGTGGTCGAGGAACTCACCGATGAAGCGTGCGTCTAGTTCTTTGAGGGCCAGCTTTGATGGTTCCTTCTTCAAGCGTCTCGCAGCAAATCGCAGGAGCAGTCGAAAAGCGTCTCGATATCCGGCGACGGTCTCGGGGCTGGCCTTGCGTTGCCGGAGGAGACGTTCGGTGAAGAAAGCTTCGACAAGTTTCGGGAAATCGCTGTGTCGGGTCATCGCTTAACCTCCGTTCTTTTTTCCAGCCTGCGTGTGGCCAACTCCAGCAACTCCGGAACGGCCTCGATGTACCAGTAGGTGTCATTGACGTGGGCATGACCCAAGTAGGCCGCGAGTTTGGGAAGTTCCCTCTCGACGTCCACCCCTTGGCGATACCAAGTCACGAGCGTGCACGCTGCAAATCGATGCCGCAGATCGTGCAGCCGGGGACCGTGGCCATGACGGCGGCCAAGTACCGGGGAGCGAAGGCCCACCGCGCGTGACACCTTGGCAAAGGTGTACCGAGTGGCGCATCCGCTCACACGCGTGCCGCGCTCCGACAGAAAGAAGGCCGGCGTGGGGGGGCGGCGAACAACACGGTCCCTGGCGAGTGCGTAAGCGGCGAGGACTTGACAGGTCGATTCGTGCAGAAGGACCAGCCGGGACTTGCCAAACTTCGTCCGCCGAATCCGGAGGATTCCCTGCTCCAGATCCACGTCTTCGCGATCGAGGGCTAAGGCTTCGCTGACACGCATCCCGGTCACTGACAGGAGTCCAAAGATCGCGGAGTAAGTGCGCCCTCGCAGACCGTGGGGAGAAACGAGGCCAGCTGCCGCCCGGAGCAACGCCGCAACCTCCTGATCGCTGTAGATGTAAGGCGGCTGACGCCGATAACGGTAGGGCAACAGACCCACGGGTGGTACTTCGGTGCGTCCGTCTGTCGCGCTGAGCCAGACGGCAAAACAGCGCACCATCCGGAGGCGAGACGCCCAGGTTGCGGGCTGTGCCTGGGCCGGTTCCTGAGCCCAGCGCATTGCTACGTCCGTC
>CAIYOB010001197.1 GCA_903927685.1 uncultured Planctomycetaceae bacterium | reverse complement strand
CGGTCGTGGACAAGGTCTTGCTGAGAACAAGGTTCCCGGCCGTCACATCGAGATCCCCGGTCCCGACGCTCGTCGGATTCGTCTGGAACCGGAGCGTATCGTCGGCGTCCGCGGCGACGATGAAATCAGCATCGAACGCCGCGTCCAGGCCTTCGACATGAATCACATCGGCGCCGCTGCCGGCCGTCGTCGCGACCGTCAGCGACGCCGTAGGATTGGCGAACGTGACCGATTCGCCCAGCGTCGACGCGATCCGCATCTGGCCGTCCGCGCCGCCGACGTCCGCCAGCGTTATCGTCTCCGCGCCGCCGGTGTACGAGAACCCGCGGTCCGTCGCATCCAGGTTGTCGCTGATCGGCTCCAGTCCGGTGTACGTGATGACGAACGCCGGCACGCCGCCGGGCCCGTCCGGATCAAGGCTCACACTGCCGTCACTCGAGTTCACCAGCGTATGCGTGATCGTGTCGAACAAGCCGCCGAATGTCCCTTGGTCCAGCACCAGCGCATCCCCCGGCGGCCCGCTGGCCGGGTCGCCGCCGTGAAACGCAACTCCGCCCGCGGGAATGGGGTTGCCGCCTGAGAAGTCGATCGTCAACGTGTCGTTGCCGGCTTGGCCGTTGATTGTCAGCGACGCCAGCCGGATGGCGGGCGTGTTCAGCGCCGTGACTCCGGCGACGGTGACCACGACTTGGCCGGCAGAGCGGGTGAGGAGGATGCTGTTATCGGCGTTGGCGCTGAATTCGTCCGCGTTAATCGTATAGGCGTCGAAGGCGAAATTCGCCACCGAATCCTGTTCGGCCTGAGTCAGGAACGTCGCCGCCTGGCCGCCGAAGCCGCTTGGGGTGACCAGCGCCGCAGCCGCCAGTTCGGCCGCGACACGCGTAGCCGCCAGGATCGTGAAATGGGCCAATCGCAGCGTTTCGCCAGCAGGCACCGTGATCTCGTAGGTCCACTCGATGTTGTCGCCCCGATCGCCGCCGACGGCGACGGCCGTGGGCGCCACTCCGGCTGGCCCGTGGACGTAGTGAATGACAGCCGGAGTTCCCGTCCCATCCGCGTCGTCGGTGCCAATCCACTGGTCGGTCGGTTCGACGATGCTGTCGCCGTCCGAGGTCTTCCAGACCGTCGTGGCCGCGTCCGAGCCCAGGTTGCCGACGATCCGCACCGTAGTCGTGATGGGCTCGGCGGTGGGATTGGTGAAGACCTCGACGGTCCGGGCAAAGCCCTCGTCGCCGGTCGCCGGCACGGTGATCTCGCGCGAGGCGTACAGTCCGGCAATAACGACGGTGGGCGTGACCACGGTCCGGCCGCCGTCGGCCAGGAAGTCAGCCCGCGTCGTCGGAGCGTACGTCTGCCCGGCGACTTCCATTCGCCCCATGCCGTCCGAAGCACCGTCGCTAGATTCGACCAACTGGCCGGAGCCAAAACCAGTCGCTTGGACCCGCAGACGCAACGCCTGCGGCGAATCCAACTCCCGGACGCCGGGGGTATATTGCCCCGCGTTCAACAAGACGCCGACCTTGAGATTGCCCATGTTGGTCACAGCGACATCGTCTCTGCCGTCGGAGTCAAAGTCTCCCACCGCCACCGCCGCAGGCGAGGTTCCGCCCGAACCGTAGGTCGCAGCGGCGCTGAACCCGCCGGCACCATTGCCCAAGACGACTCCCACGTTGCCGCTGGAGTAGTGGGGAACGGCCAGGTCGTCATGGCCGTCGGCGTTGAAGTCGCCTACCGCCACCGCATACGGTGCGCTGCCGCCTGTCGCGTAGTTCGTCGCCGCGGCAAAACGTCCGCCGCCTTCGCCCAGCAGAATGGCCAGGTCATTGGCGACGACGGCGAGATCGTTCCGGCCGTCGGCGTTGAAGTCGCCCACGGCGAGCGCCTTGGGATAGGCCAATCCTAACGGGTGAGTGACCGCGTCAGCAAATCTTCCGCTCCCGTCCCCGAACAACACGCCCACGTTGAAACTGGGACCGTTGGCGACGGCGAGGTCGTCATGGCCGTCGCCGTTCAGGTCGCCCACCGTCACGGCGGCGGGAGATGTGCCCCCTGTCGCGAATGTGACGGAAGCAGCGAAGCCGCCCGCCCCGTTGCCCAGCAAAATGCCGATGTTGTTGCTGCTGTAATTGGCAACCGCGAGGTCGGCGATCCCGTCGGCGTTGAAGTCGCCCACGGCGACCGACCGTGGAGAAGTCCCACCGCTCGCATACGTGGCGCTGCTGCTGAATCCTCCTGCGCCATTGCCTAGCAAGACGCCCACGTTGCTCGTTGCCTCTCTGGCATAGGCGACATCAGCCTTGCCATCGCGATTGAAGTCACCGATCGCCACGGATCGAGGCGAAGAAGTCCCGACCCCGTAGGTGAGTGCGGTGGCGAAGCCACCAAGTCCATCGCCCAGCAAGATGCCCAAATTGTTGCTGACCGAATTGGCGACGACCAGGTCGCGTTTCCCATCGCCGTTGAGATCCCCCACCGCCACAGACACCGAGTTCGAGCCGCCGGTGCCGTAGGGGATGGGCGCAGCCAAGCCGCTGGCGCCTCGGCCCAACAGGATGCTCACGTTGTGCGTCGTCGAGTTGGCGACCGCCAGGTCGTCCTTTCCGTCGACATTGAAATCGCTCATGGTCAGCGACAGCGGCGACGCCCCCCCGAGGATGTGGAGAACCCCGGTGGCCAAGGCGCCGGTGCCGGTGCCCGCCAGGACGCTCACGTGGTAACTGCTGTTCAGGGTGACCAAAACTGCCACGTCCTGTCGGCCATCGGCGTTGAAGTCGCCGACGGTCACGGACTTCGGCGTGGCGCTGCCGGTCGCATACGTGGAGGCGGCAGCAAATCCGCCAACCCCGTTGCCCAACAGGATCGCGACCTTGTCGGAAGTGGCCACAGCGAGGTCGAGTTTTCCGTCCGCGTTGAAGTCCCCGACGGCGACCGAATTGGGATAGGTCGAGCCGCTTCCGGTGGTGTACGTGACGGGGGCGGCGAAGCCACCAAGCCCGTTGCCCAGCAAGACGCCCACGTTGTGCCCATTCGAATTGGCGATGGCCAAGTCGATGTCTCCATCGGCGTCGAAGTCGCCCTGCGCTACGCCGACCGGACTGTTGCCGCCGGTCGAGTAGGTAACGGCGGCGGCAAATCCGCCGGCCCCGTCGCTCAGGAGAATTCCCACCTTTTGAAGTGTCAGCAACGTCACGGCGAGATCTGTATCTCCGTCGCCGTCGAAATCTCCCGCGCTCACGAACGACGGAGAAATCCCACCGGGAACATAGGTCGTTGGTGCGCCGAAGCCGCCGGCCCCGTTGCCCAATAGCACGCCCACATTGTTGCTGGTGTAATTGGTCACCGCCAAATCGGCCTTGCCATCCCTGTTGAAATCGCCCACGGCCACCGACTCGGGAGACGTCCCGCCGGTGGCAAAAGACAAGGCGGCAGAGAACCCGCCTCCCCCGTTGCCAAGCAGGATCCCCACATTGTTAGTCGCGTTGTTGGCCACGGCCAGATCCGCGATTCCATCACCGTTGAAATCGCCGCGCGCCGCCCCCTCGGGAGAAACGCCGCCGGATCCGTAGTTGGCGGCCGTACCAAACCCACCGCTGCCGTCGCCCAACAACACCCCGACGTTGCTATTCGACGCATTGGCTGCGGCGAGATCGAGCGTCCCGTCACGATCAAAATCGCCGACGGCGACGTATTTTGGGTTCGAGCCGCCCGTCGAGTAGGTGACCGCGGCGTTAAACCCGCCGGCCCCACTGCCCAACAGAACCGCCAGGCTGGGACTGGTGCCCACGGCCAAGTCCAGGCTCCCGTCAGCGTTGAAATCACCGCTGACGACACCGTCGGGAGACGCACCCACCGTGTTATACGGAACCGCGGTTCCCAATCCGCCCGCCCCGTCGCCCGGCAGGACACTCACGTTCCGGCTGCTGTTGTTCGTCACGGCAACGTCGGTATGCCCATCGCCGTCAAAGTCCCCTGCGATCACCGTTCGAGGTGAGGTGCCGCCGCTGGGGTACACGACCGCGGTGCCAAAACCGGCTGCCCCGTCGCCCAAGAGGATGCCCAGGGTGTTGCTAGTCGAGTTGGCAACGGCGAGATCGCCGTTGCCATCCCCGTTGAAATCCTCGACCGCAACCGACTGGGGCGCCGAGCCACCGGTCGCGAATGTCAAGGCTGCGGCAAATCCGCCGGTTCCATCCCCCAACAGGACTCCCACGTTGTGGCTGTTCGAATTGGGAACGATCAGGTCGGCATTCCCGTCGTGATTCACATCTCCCACCGTTGCATAACCGGGATAGAGACCTCCGGTAGGGTAGCTGACGGCCGCGGTGAATCCCCCGGCGCCGTTGCCGAGCAAGACACCGACGTTGCCACTGGAATTATTTGCCACCGCCACGTCGCTGTCGCCATCGCCATTCAAATCGCCGACGACCACCCCCGAAGGACCTGCGCCGCCCGTGCGGAACGTGCCCGCGAGGAAAAAACCGCCGGCGCCATCCCCCAAGGAAAGCGAGAGGTTCCCGCTGCTGTCGACCGCCACCAGGTCGAAAATGCCATCCCCGCTGAAATCTTCGGCCGCCAGCGATTGCGGGTACGCGTAGGCTCCCGTGAGGTACTCCGTGCTCGACGGAAACAGGCCGGTCATCGGCGGTGTAACGGTGAACTCCTGCTCCCACTTGCCAGTGGCCATGCCGTTGCTGTCGCCGTCCAGACGGTTCCCGGCCGCGTCCATCAGTGTGTCGCGCACCGTCAGACGGTAGACGCTTTCGGCCAACGCCGGGAAGGTGAGCGTCGCGGTCGTCCCGGAATGGGCCACCGACAGAGGCAGAAGCACGTCATCATCGGTCCCCAAAAGAGCGTCAGGACCGACCGCTCGAAGCTGGTAGTTGCCCGCATCGCCGCCCCCCACGACCGGCTCGCTGAACTCGATGGTCAGCGCCCTGGTGCCCGCGTCCAAGGTTCCGCTCGCGGCCAACGATGGCATCATGTCCGTCACCGCAGGAGGCACGCTCTCGTCGGGGACGAATACGGACACCGCCCCGGAATTTCCGCCTGCCTGATCCGCCGATGGCGCCCCCGCCACGACCGTCACACCGTTGATGGCGACCGCAGCACCGAACGTGTCGCCGACGTACGGGCCGCTGCCCGTCAACTGCTGATGCTGGGTCCACACGCCGCCGCTGAACGCAAAGACATACGCCGCTCCGGCGTTCTCGCCGGCCGCGGCGTCGCGGAGGTCGGCTCCCACCACCAGCAGATCCTCGCCGATCGCGACCGCGCGGCCGAAGCGATCGTAACTCGCCGGAGCCGGCGCGGCCAACTGCTGCGGCTGGCTCCACGCCGAACCGCTGCGGGTAAACGTGTAGACTGTTCCCGCCCGCGGCACGAACCCCGCGTCGCTGCCTTCCGCAGCCACCACGGCCTGTTCGCCGCGAACGGCCACCGCCGAGCCGAACAGGGCGGCCGAGGAGGGTGCGGGGGCCGTCAAGTGCTGCTGCTCTGACCACGTCGCGCCGCTCCGCACGAACACATAGGCCGAGCCGGCGTCGCTGGACGCGAAGCGATCGTCGCGAAAGGCCCCGATCACAGCGGTCTCCGCATCGTAAGCCACGGCGTGGCCGAACTGATCCCCGCCGGCCGCGTCCGCTGCGGTCAACTTCTGCTGCGGAGTCCAACTGCTGCCGTTGTGCACGAACACGTACGCCGAGCCGGCATCCGTACCCGCGGTGGTATCATCGCCTTCGGCCCCGACGACCAGCGTCCCGGCGCCCAGCGAAACCGCGTTGCCGAAGTAGTCGCCAGCGGCCGCGTCCGCGGCAGCCAGCGTCTGCTGGAGCGTCCACGTGCTGCCGCTGCGCGTGAACACGTACACGGCCCCCGCCTCGGCCATCGCCCCGGCGTCGTGCTGCGGAGCGCCAACCACCAGCGTATCGCCTCGCAGGCCGACGGCGAAACCGAATCGATCGTCAGGGCCCAGGCCCGCCGGCGTCAGCTTCTGCTGCAGGGCCCACGCGGCGCCGCTGCGCGTGAACACGTACGCGGCCCCCGCGTCGACGCCCGCCACGTCGTCCCGCGGAGCGCCGACCACGAGCGTGCCTCCGTCCAGCGAAACCGCCGTGCCGAAGGTGTCGTTCCGCGCGTCCTGGTCGGTCTGGTAGACCTGCTGCAACTGGTTCCACGCCGTGCCGTTCCAAGAGAAGAAGTAGGCCGAACCGGCGTCCACGCCGGCCACGGTGTCATCGCGAAAGGCGCCTGCGAGAACGGTCCCGCCACCGATGGCCACGCCGATGCCCAGCGCGTCGCCGCCGGACGCAGCAGCGGCCGTTAGCTGTTGTTGCTGGCTCCACGTACCGCCGCTGCCCGTGAACACATAGACCGAGCCGCAGTCCACGCCGCCCGCCGCGTCATCCTGATGAGCGCCGACGAGGATGGTCCCGGCATCGATCCCGACGGAGATGCCGAACGCGTCGCTCGCCGCTCCGCCGGCGGCCAGCAGTTGCTGCCGTTGCGTCCACACCGAACCGCCGCGCGTCCACACCTCGGCCGAACCGGCATCGGCCCCGGCGGCCGTGTCGTCGCTGTAAGCTCCGATGACTGCCACGTCGCCGCGGAGCGCCACCGAGCCGCCGAAACCGTCGCCCTCGCCTGCGGTGGGACTGGTCAGCGCCTGCTGCAGCGACCAGGTCGTGCCGCTCTGGGTGAACACGTACGCCGCGCCCGCATCGGCGCTGACCCCGACGTCCTTCCGATACGCGCCGACAATCACCGTCGTGCCGTCCAGGTCCAGCCCCAGTCCGAACGTATCGCCCGCGGCCGCAGCGGGGGCCGTCAGCTTCTGTTGCTGAGTCCAGACGCCGCCGCTGCGCACGAAAACGTACGCCGAACCCGCATCGGCGCCCGCCGCGGTGTCATCGCTTGACGCGCCCACGACGGCCGTGTCGCCGTCGAGCGTCAGGGAACTGCCGAACAAGTCCCCCGCCCCGGCATCGCCGGCCACCAGTTTTTGCTGCTCGGCCCAGACCGCCCCACTCCGCGTAAAGACGTACGCGGCGCCACTGTCCGCCAGTCCGCCGCCGTCGTGCAGCAGGGCGCCGACCAGGATTGTCTCGCCACTGACGGCGACCGCGTAGCCAAAGTCGTCGAAATACTGCGCATCGGACGCCGTCAGCTTCTGCTGCAGGCTCCACGTGCCGCCGGTCCGCGTGTAGACATAGGCCGCGCCGGCCACAGGGCGCTCGCCGCCGTCCGAATACGCGCCCACGACCGCCGTGTCGCCATCCACGGCGACCGAGATGCCAAAGCCGTCCTGCCCATGCTGCGTATCCGCCGCGTCGGTCGTGGGCAACAGGCGAGACAATTCGAGGAAGTCGACCGCCAGCATCCGGCGGGACTCCAAGCTCTCGAATCGTAGCCGCCGCCGCCGTGGACCTCCGTGGCCTCGGTTGCGTCTACGGTTCATTTCACGTCGTCCTGGAAAGGGACCGGGGTGAGTCTGCGCGCTGCGTCGCTGCGTCGCTGCGCACCTGCTTTCGGTAGATGAGTTGACATAGTCGCGATGATAGGGGCATCTGCAGAATCTGTCAACGAACCTGCGGCCAGCTGAAGCGTCAGCGTCGAATCGGGCAGGATGAACAAGATGAACAGCATACGAGCGTTGCCTTGTGTCGATGCTTTCATCCTATCCGCGGTCCTCTGTGGCGGCGGTTCCGACGTCCGACGGAGAATAAGGCTGGCTCCGCAACATCTCGCGCGCTGACGTGATTCCGAGCACTCAGACCTAGTCCGGAAGCAACTCGTCTAACCAGGACAGTTCCGCCGCCAGTTCGCGGAAGACATGCTCATGCAACTCCAAGCACGAACCGCGAATTTCGGCCCTTCGCTCCGCCGGCAGCGCAGCCATCGCGACACCCCCGTCCACCGCCGTCCACACATAGCCGCCCGCCCGCGGATCCCCGGGTTCGATATCGAGAACGGCGTAGGCCGCTCGCTCTGCGAGAGGAAGCGCGTCTGGGCGAGACGAGGCTACGTGGGAGGTTACGTGGAACTGCAACTGGGCAATCTCCCGCAGTCCCGGTTTCAGCGGCGCACCGCCCGCACCGACCATCCCCAGACGCACATGCCCCGGCGCGACCAGCCGTGCGGACACGCCCCAGCCGGCTGCCGTGTCCGCTCCGGGCCACACACCCGCCGGCACGTCGAGCGTCAGTGCGACCGGGTCGAAGTACACAGCGAAATCGATTCCGCCTACGTTCGTCGCGTCCGGCTCGATGGCCAACTTGACGGGCACCGTCACCGTGCCGCCGGCCCCCGCCGGGATCGCGGCGTCGATCCGGAACTGCGGATCGACTCCGCCCGCCGCGGCCACGACCGGCAGGTGCGGATTGTCCGGCACGAAGGGTTCGTCCAGCCCCAAGCCTTCCTGCACGATCAAGAACGCATCGGCCGCCGAGAGCATGCCCGACCCGTCCGCGTCACCCACGATCCGCGGATCGGTCCAGGCATGCGCCGCAAACCCGCTGGCCAGTCCTAATGCCGCCTGCACCACCAGGAACGCATCCGCCGCGCTGTGGATCCCGCTGCCGTCGCCGTCGCCCAAGCAGGCCGCCTTGTGCACAGCCACGTCGCCGATCCCCGTGATCGCCCCGCCGTTGACCACGACGTTCTCCAGTCGGATCGCCTGCGACGCGCCGTACGGCGCGCTGCCCGGCACGCCGGCGGTCAAGCGGGCGACGTCAAGCTGGTTTCCGGCCAACGGAGCGGCTCCCGCCGCGGTGACCTTGGCCACTCCCGCCGTGCTGGTGTCGACGGCCACGTTCCAGCCGGTCGGCAGCCCCGTGGCGGCCGACCCGCCGGAGATGGTCAGCAGCGCCGGATCATAGCGCACATCGACCGCCAGCGACGTCACCCCCGCCGCCTGGGCGAGGCGAATCGGCCAGCCTGCGGCCAAACTGGGAACGTCGACCGGCTGGCCGGCACCGCGCGCGAGATCGGGAAGTCCGATCGTGACCGTCCCCGCCGGCGGCTCGCTGACGGCAAATGCGGTCCGGTAGTCGTCGCCCGTGACGCCGTCGTCGTTGCCATCCAAGGGCTGACCATCCAGGTCGCGGAACGCAGCGGGGCCGCTCGTCAAGGTCACCGTGTACGTGTCCGGCGGCAGGATTCCGCCCGTCTTGACGAACTCCAACGACTGCCCGCCGTCGGTAACAACCAGCGAACCCGCGACGGTCCGGCCGGCGCTGTCCTCCAGGACCACATCGGCCGGGCCGGAGTTCCCACCTGCTCCGTCGTACAAGTTCAAGCCCGCCAGCGCGAACCCGGCGCTGAACCGAGCTACAAACCCGCTGGCAGTCGGCCTCAGGCTGGTCACGATCAACTGGACAGTCCGCACGAACAACTGGTACTCGCCGCGGCCACTTTCCGGCAGCACCTGCACCAAGTAGGTCCCGGCCGCCGCCGCCGTGAACGTCAAGTCCGCGTTCTTGCCGTCCCGGGAATTCGCGTCGCCGGCCAGCAGCTGGCCCGAGGGGCCCAACAAGGCCACGGCCGGATCCAGACGGTTGGCGGGTTGACTGTGCGCATCGTCCCACGGGGTAGCCGTCCGCAGCTGGACCGTTTCGCCGGCCTCGAGGTCAACGCGATACAGATCGCCGTTGGCCTGCGGCGGCGCCGGCTCGCCAACGTCGAGGTACCCCAAGGCCATCCGGGTGAGATCGAGCCCGCGGAGCGGGTCGGCCAAGGCGTCGTTCGGTTCCGAATCGAACGTCAGCCCGTCGGTGACCGCCAGCCCATAATCGCCCACCGCGATGGAAGTCAGCCGCAGCGTGAACACGCGGTTGCCCAGGTCGGGGACGACCCAGTCCAGGATCCCCAAGTCGTAGTTGCCGTCGTTCCCACCGGGCGGGTCCGCGATCGCCGTGGCCAGGACCGTGCCATCGGGAGCCAGCAGCTCCAGCACCTGGCTGGAGAAATCCACACCGTCCTGGCCGGCCAACAGGACGTCGATCGGCCGGCCGACTTGGCCCGACAGGTCCAGCGAGTACGCGTCGACATCGGCCGTGGGGACGTAGCCGGTGACGACGACGTCGTCGATGTTCCAACCGCCGTAGGTGAACAGCCCGTCGGTCGGCCCCATCGTCCAACGCAGAAAGACGGCCGGCTGGTTGCCCGCGACGGCCGAGATGTCGAAGGACTGGGGCCGCCAGGCTGTATCCTGGAAGCTGTCGCCGGTGTGACTCCAGACGGTGGACCAGCTGAAGCCGTCACGGCTGACTTCCACCGCCGCGTGGTCATAGTCGGCATCCTCAACGCCCAGCCAACGCTGGAAATCGAGCGTGACCCGCGGGCTGCCGACGGTACTGAACGCCGGCGTCACGGCAGAGGTGGGCGGGAGGTCGCTGTCATAAGCGCCGTCGAGGTTGTAGCCGATCACATTCGCTCCGCTCGCCCCCGCGAGCGGGTCACCCGCGGCGCCCGTCGGCGGGCCGTAAGCCCACTGTCCGTCCAGCGTCCAGCCGGGATTGGTGCTCATGTCGGCCCGATAGGCAATCGTCGGACTGAACACCGGGCTGCTCGTGCCCGCCCCGGCCCAGCGGCCTCCCGGCCGCGGACCGTCCGCGAGGTCCAGGTAGCTGCCGTCCAGCAGCAGTGGATGAGCCGCGTCGCTGTCCCCCGCCGGCGCCTCGCTGGCTGCATTGCCGTAGATGTCCAGCGTGAACGGGGTCCGCGCATTCCCGGCGACGCGCAGAATCGGCGTGCCGCCCCCGGCGATCCGTTGCAGGGGCAACACCACCGGCTGACCGGCGGCGCCGGTCAGCGGCGCCCCACCGTTGAACGTCAGCGTGAGCACCGCCGCCGGATCGGCGGGGGTCGCAATGGCGGCGATGGTCTGGCCGCCCTTGAGAAAAATCGAAAACTCGTCCTCGTCGCCAGCCCCGTTGACCAATCCAGCGCCGCTCAGGCTGGCGGACATCAGGCTGCCCTCCGGCGCCAGCCGCACCAACGGCACCACCACGGGGACGTTGCGATCGACTTGAAAGGAGCTGGTAAAGTCGCCCCCCGGCGTCCCATCGCCCGTCGGCGTGCCGTCCAGTCCCGGGCCAAGCGGTTCTCCATCCAGCGTGTTGCCCGCCTCGTCCGCGAAAGCCCCGGCGCCGGACACCAGCCGCAGCGTGTAGAAGCCCTCCGGCAGCTCCGTCGTAAACTGAGCCGTGAAGGTGTTCCCGCTGGTGCCGACCACCTGGGGATGAAACACCTCCCCCGTCAGTTGCTCCACCAACTCGACATCGTCCGTGCCGGGCGCCCCCGGGCCCTCCGCCGCACTAGCCGACGACCGTAGCGGCTCGCTGAACGTGAGGTCCACGGTCAGCGGCCCGGCGGGGAGGAGCCGGCCGGCGGGCAAGTCCGCTCCGTTCCAGGCCGTCGCCGTGATGACCGGCCCCCTCGTGTCCAGGATGAACGCGGTGTCGAACGCCAGGTTGCCCCGCCCCTGCAGATCGCTGACCGCGCCCGCCGCCAGGCTGACCGCATACACGCCGTCGCCTACGTTGGCCGCCGGATCGACCGTGAACGCGACGGTGTCGCCGTCCAGGATCGTCAGGGCCATCGCCGGCCGGCCGCCAACAATCAAGTCGCCGGGTTGCAGCGTCGCCAGCAGGAGGCTCTCCGAGAAATCCAGTCGGTACGTGACCGGGAACCCGGGGAGTTGGGCGTCGGCGGCGGGATTGGCATCCGTGACGCCGGGAGCCGGATTCGTCGGCGTGCCGCCCTGCACGCCGAGGACGTACTCGCCGGCCGTCCCCGCCTGGCCGAACACGCGGACCCGGTACAAGCCGGTCTCGGCTGCGGTGTGCTGCAGCAGCGCGTTCCCAACGCCCGTCGCGCTGGCTGCCGGCACCGCGAGGTTGCCGGGAGCATAGACTTCCAACGCTGCGTCGAGCGGGTTGACAGGTTCGCCGGGGCCCTCCAGCGGTGTCCAGGTCGTGAAGGTCAGCGCGTCGCCTTGCTGGACCTGCCAGGCATACCAGTCGTCATCGCCGGGCGGCGTCCCTGGCAAGTCGCCCCGCACATGCCCCAACACCACGCCCGAACCGCTCAAGTCGCGGGCTTGGTCCGCCGCATCGTTCGGCTCCGTATCGAAGGCGGCGCCGCGGGTGATGACCAGCCGGTAGTCGACTTGCGACCCTGTCACGCGTGCATAGTAGGTCCCCGCGGCGGGCGCGACGAAGTTGGGAATCGCCTGGCCGACATTGGCCGCCGCTACGCCGCTGGCCAAGCGAGTCTGGGATGCATCGTACAACCCCAACGCCGCTTCGCCCGTCAAGGCCAACGTCGCCGCCTGGCCCGCCGTCAAGGGGAACGCAAACCAATCGTCCGGAGAAACGGCCGGCTGGTACACAATCCGCGTGCTGATCCCCGTCGCCACGAATTCGTTCGGCCCGCTGTCGTGGGCCAACAACAGGCGATCCCAGCCCTGCGCACCGGCCGCCTTGACCCCCACCGACGCCGAAGCCCCGTCGTTGCGATAAGAGGTCGTATCGGAAATGTCGCGGTAGTTCAGTTGGATGCTGCCGTCCGCCTCACTCAGGACGACCTGGAACGTGATCGGGTCGCTGCCGCTGCCGTCGTAATACCGGACATTGTTCCATTGGATGATCAACCGCTCGCTGCTGCCGCTCCCCAACACCCGCCAGCGCAGACTTGAATTCGGGCCGGTACTGCCGACATACAGGTCATCCCACAGCACGGCAATGGCGGGCTGCGTGGGCGAGCCGGCCAGGTCGGTGTTGGCGTGGGCGTTGTTGCCCGACCCGAACGTAATCAGCCCGTTGCTGCTGACGAACAAGTTCGCGTAGACCGTGCCGTAGAAGGGGAATTGGAAATCCCGCAACGCGGCATCCGTCAATTCGACAACGCCGTCATCGGAGCCAACCAGGACACTGGTCCCCGTGCTGCCGATGTCCTCAAACGCGTAGCTCACCACGCTGGCCGCGTACCAACCGGTCCCCGTCAGGCCGTGACGTCCGCCGACTGCCGCCCGCTGGGCCGCAGCGCCCGGCAGATCGCTGAACGCGGCAGCCAACCCTTGGGCCGTGTCGTACGTGTCATTGGTTGGCCCCCCCATAGCCTCCTGCTCCAGGGCCTGATTGAGAAACACCTGCGCCAGGTAGGTCACCGACGCGGCCAGCGACGTGGGCGTCGTTCCGCCAACCCGCAGGGTATACGTCCCGGCCGTCGCCACAGGCACAGTCTGCAACGCAACCGCCTGGCCGGCCACCGCCGCGGTCGCCGTGCCGAGCGAGCTGTCGTCCGGCGCCAACACTTGGATCGTGGCCGTCACGTCGGCCGCGGCAGCCAGCGCGACGCTGAGCGTCTGGCCGGCATCCAACGCGAGGGTATAGCTGTCCCAGTTCCCAGAGGGCGTCACCGCTCCGGCGACGTCCCCCTGGTAGACCAGCGAACCCGCCGGGGCCTGTGCAGCCAGCGGCAGGGGCACGGCAACGGTGCCCAAGTCCGCGGCGAAATGCAGCACAAAATCGCCGCCCGGCGTGCCGTCCCCGGAGCGTGCCGGCGGCAGCGGAAACGCCAACGCCTCGCCGTCCAGCAGATTGCCCGCCCGATCGCAAAATCCGGTTGCAGCGCTGATCAAGGTCAGCGTGTAAGCGTCGTCGGGCAGATGCTCGAATTGCAGCGTGAGCGTCGACGTCGCGGCGGCGTACTGAAACGACGTCGGCGCATGCAACCCGCTGTGCTGCCCCTGCAGGCTCACGTCGGCCGCATCCAGCCCGGCAGCCGCCAACTCTTCATCGAACCGAGCTGTGTATGTCCAACTGCCTGCCGCTGCCACCCCGTCTTCCGCGACGGACGAGGCGGTAAGCCGCGGCCCCGTGCGGTCGATCACCAGAGTGCTCCAAAAGGCCCCCAGCGGTATTCCTTGCACGCTCGTAATGCAGCCGGCCGCGAGACGCAGCGTGTACGTGCCTGCGGGCAGACTGTAGGCGGGCGTGAACACGGCTGTGTCGGCGTCGGCGAGAGTGACCGCCACGGCCGGGACACCGCTGATCGTGAGATCGAACGCGTTCAGGGACGACAATCGGATCGGTGCGTTGAAATCCACCGTGATTTCCGCTGGCGACACCTGGGTCCGTGTGCCGTCCGGCGGATTGATCGCTGCCACCTCGAACGCCAGCAACCGCCGAGCTTCGAGGAACTCGAACGCCAGCCGCCGCGGGCGTTGCCGCTCTTTGCGGACTCGTCCACCCGCAGTCAGCCTGCGCCGTGTCAACTTGCCGAGCATCGGAGAATCGCCTCGAGCATCAGGGTTCTCGGCGAACGACGCCGAACCGTGCTTGCGGGCCACCATCGGCGACGCCAAACCTCGTGCCGCTCCGCTTAGGCTGCTTGTTCACCAGCCGGCAGATTCTTAGCGGCCAAGCCCAGCATGACGAGGGTCCAGCCGTTCAGCACCATGTCGATCCCGACAAATAAACCGATCACCCACAGGCCCGACAGGGGCCACTGCCGCCAAATGGCGATCCCCAGCAGCAAGTTGACCACCCCGTGCAGCAGCAGCCAGATCCAGTTCTGGAACCGGACCACGACCGCGACCGCAATCCGGAAAATGCCGCCGAAGACCAAGAACATGGCAATCAACAGCGTCAGGGCCAGGGCCGTCGCTCCCGGGTTGGCTACGACCATAAAGCCGACCACCACGTACAGAAGCCCCGTCAGCAAGTCAATGAAAAACCCGCCCCAGCCCTTGCACGAGCACGCATGTGCCGCCTCGACGACGCCGCCCACAATCAGCAGCCAGCCGACCAGCACCATCGTCGCCAGCGTCATGAAGACCGACGATCCAAGGGCAACCAGGCCCAGAATCAACAACAAGACCCCCAGGGCCAGGAACCAACCCCAACGCTGCCGGAGGTTTTCCAACCCAACCAGATGCAGGCCGGTGATGCCAAGTTGTGTCTCGGCTGCCATGTGCGCGCTCCCACGTATGAGTTGCAGACCAGAAGAGGCTCGACTCGCTGTTAGTGTCCTTTCT
>CAIYOB010001196.1 GCA_903927685.1 uncultured Planctomycetaceae bacterium | reverse complement strand
CATCCCAGCGCGAAAACGCGATATCGAGTTCCTCGAGCGTCTGCCGCGTCCAGACACGGCGGGCGACGAGGACTGCTGGCGTGCCCGCGAGCCCGTCGTCGCGGCCAGCCGCCAGGACCGGCAATGGCGCTGCTTCCCGGTCCCTGCGGCCTGTCCACGTGGCGGACTCGCCGCGCGTCGGGCGCAGCGCAAGACAGGCAGCAGAGGCGGCTGTCGGTTGAGGTTCGCTCGGGTAATCCCCGCGAGCGGCACGCGGAAGGGCAACCGCCACAAACACCGCGGCGGCGGCAGGCTCCTCGCCGTCCGCTTCCCCCGCCCCGGTTGGCGACAGGCGGCGATTGATTTCGTTGATCACGAACAGGGCATCATTGGCCGTACAGAGACCGTCGTCCGTCACGTCGTAGTAGGGCGGCGGCGTTGCGGGCGGGGCGGGCAGCGACTGGTCGCCGGGATGGTTGTTGATGTAGTTGATGATCAGCAGCACGTCTTGCGCGGTCACATCGGTGCTTCCGCTGACATCGAACCGATTGGCCGCATTGTGCCACAGGTTCCCGGACACGGCGGTGTACGCGTCCGGGCTCTCCGGAACCGCCTCGCGATGGCCCACGTTGTCCGTCGCCATGCTGTAGAAGCGGTAGCTGTGCCCGATTTGGCCGACGAACACGGCGGACATGGCCGTCGTGGCCGTTTGCCAAGTCGTGAACGGCCCGCCGTCCGTGGACACGAACACATCAAAGCCCGCGATGCCGGAACCGGCGGGGTCGTCGCTGCCTTGCCAGCTCACGCTGAAGCTCGTCGGCACCGCAGCCGGCAAGGCCGTCACTTGGCTGATCGGCGGGCCGATGTCCAGCGTGTGTTTCGTCTCGGGCGTGGGGATAATCGCGTTCACGTCGAACTTGATGTCGGCCCGGTTCGTGATCACGGTGCCGCTGGGCAAGCCGGACTGGGGACGGACTTGGTACGTGAAGTAGCCTTCGCCGTTGTGCAACTGTTTGTCGTTAACCGGCAGGAAGCCGGCATCCACATCGTCCGGCAACAGCTTGGTCAGGGGATCCAGCGAGCGGAACGTCACCGAGAGAACTCGCGTCTGCAGATTTACGTCCAGGACCACGGGAACCAAGAGATTGATCCCGTCTGGTCGGAGATCCAGGGTCTTCTCGTAATGCGACAAGCCCGCCGGGACGTCGAATTCGAAGTTCTGGAAACCGAAGGAGACGAACTCGAACGTCGCCAGGTCGAGATTCGGGGACAGTGTGTCGGTGACGAAGACTTCCTGGGCCGGGATCTTTGCGCCCGCATTGGGGTCGTTCTCGAAGTGGATGTCGTAGAGCATGATCCCCGGCTGGAGGAATCCGTCGGCACCAAAGGCGGCCGGCCCGACCTTGTCGTTCGGATCGCGCGGGACCACCACGGAAACCGGACTCCCGCCACCTCCCGTGCCCCCCGGCGAACTGCCGGAGGGATCGCCAGGACTAGCCGGTGGGCGACCAGGAGGATTGTCTGTCTGGGGACAGCCTCCACACCCGTCGGCCGACAGTTGTGGCGCACAGGAACCTCCGTCAGAGCATGTTCCCGATTCCGCCTCGCCGTTGGGACTCGGGGACGAATGTAGACCGGGGCAGCACACTGTACTTGGGCATTTTCCACTCTTGCACAAAAAGACCTTCAGTTTGCTCAGTCTCGAATCGACCCAATGCTCGCGGCTAATTGTCGAGCTCCGTGCTTCAGAGATCATCGCAACTATCTTCTCATAGGTAGGCTTGCCTTGGAAATAGTAATCGATTTCCGCTTGGAGGGCCTTCGCATGGAGAAGCAGGTGCAGCTCGGCGAGACGGAGGTTCGTCAGGAATTGGTCCTTGGCTCTTCTAACCTGCGTGAGTTGCTCTAGAACTCCCTCAATTTCTCCCTTCGCCCACCCGTTCAGAAGCACGCCTTTCCGAATCAGCGATTCAACTGTATCCAACTGCCGGGCAAGCGGCTCTTTCAGGTAAGAAATCACTTGCTCTGCTGAGGAGTGAGCCGCAGGATAGTCCGCCGTTTCGAGTTCGGCTTCGAGGCGAGTGAGGTCGGGGCTCTTCATGTGAAGCCCCAAACGGGCCAGCGTCGACAGGAGTGGTACGAATGCGCCCACGAACTGACGGGTTTGTGTTATCAGATTGCGAATCACCGCAGGGCCCGCGATCGTGTCGACAAGGATTGCCGCTTGCCGAGCTCGTTGCCAGTCCCGAAACAGCCCTTCTTCGCTCTCTCCTCCTGTTCCGTCGAGGAAATCCTTGACCTTGGACAGGCTTTTCTTGTCGTTGTCGTTCAGCTGACAGAGATGGCCCAACTGGGTCACGCGTGCTTTGTAGGGTCCCTTGTTCCACCTGTTGCTTGTCGGATCCGACTGCAGGTGTTGCACCCAGTCCTCCCCGGCGGAAAAGTATCTATCCCTCAACCAGGGCAACTCGGTATCGCTTGTCCCGATGGCGGTAATGGCCAGATCGATGTCGACGATGGTCTGACCTGCCGTGAGGACGATTGGCTTTGGCTCTGATCCCTGGGCGGCCGCGGCAATGGCCACGAGGGAAAACGAACCTGTAGGCAGCGAGTCCAAGCGGTAGCTCCCATCGGCAGTCGTCACAGCAAGCTCAATGACGCTGCCATGTTGGTCTGTGGCGACAACTTTCGCCCCTGCCACCGGCCCAAACGCATCGTGCACCGTGCCGGACACGTTCGTGGTTGCCATCTCCAGGGCGACCGGCTGTGACTGTTCCGGCTGGTTCACGGATACGTCGTGGAGCACGAAGGTCTCCAGGCCGGCCGCTTGCACCGTTAAATCATATTTGCCGGCTGGCAAATCGGCGAACTGATAGGTCCCAAATTCATCCGTCAGCAGCTTGGCGTTGAACCCTTTCGCCGTCGCAGAGGCAACGCTCACCAAGGCTTCCGCAAGCGGTTGATCTGTCCGGGCGTCGCTGACAATGCCCCGTAGCGTCAGCCCCACCACCAGTTGGAAGTCCACGTGGGTGGAGGGACCGGAAGTCACCAGCACGGTTTGTGATGCCAATGCATACCCGTTCGCGGCGGCACGCACTTCGAATTCGCCCGGCCGCAGACCGTAGAAAAGAAACGAGCCGTCGGCCGAAGTGACCAGCCCTGGGGCCGTCGCGAGGGCAGCACCCGGCCGCTGGATCGCGATCGCGGCACCCGCGAGCGGTTGCCCCGTCGCGGCGTCGCGCACCGTTCCCGCGAGGGTTTCGGAACCGGCGACGAGTTGATGCTCGCTGCTGCTCGCCCCACCACCGATCACGATGTTGGGGAGCGGCGCGAAGTCACGGCCCGGCGCCGCTGCTTCCAACTGATATGTGCCCGCGGCAACCACCACGAACGCAAACTGCCCTTGGGCGTTGGTCGACATCTGCAGCGCCACTTGCCCCTCGCGAACCAGGGCTACGACAGCATCGGCCACTGGCGTGATGGTGTCGGACTCAAAAGCGGTGCCGGTGAGGATCCCGGCGACATCGGGAAAGAAGTCGACCGTGACGGATGTGGTACTCAGGTCGACAGCCACCGAGTGGCGGGCAATGCCTACGGTGGCGAGATCACCCACCACGATCTGGTACGTACCAACATCCAATCCCTCCAGACGGTACGCACCGGCCGGGTCCGTCAGCGCCGCCGTGATCGCGAGGCCCGACTTGTCGAGCGCGTGAACGACGACCTTCTCTAAGGGCCGCCCGGTCGTGGCGTTGGTGACCGTCCCGTGGACCGTGGCCAGCGGCGTCGTGAAAAGGTCCACGGTCGTCTCGGCGCCGGCCAATACCGTGGCCAGGGTACTGACCGACTTAAATGCGTCGCCTCTGGTCGTCACGGTGTACGTGCCCGGCGGCAGTCCGTCGATGCGGAAAATGCCTTGCCCGTCGGCCTGACAGGCAACCCGGTGGCGATCGCTTTCCAGTTCCAGGATGACTGCCGCCGCCGGACTACCGTTGCCCGACAAGATGACCGCGCCCGTCGCGCTGCCGCCCTGGGTCAGCGCGAGATCCACATTAGCCAGCGTGGTCCCGGCGGCGACCTGCAAGTCGCTTAGTTGCCCAGCGATCAATCCCGGCGCGCTGGCAAGGACATTGTAGACGCCGGCGCTGAGGCCGTTGATGCGAAAGACGCCGGCGGAGTCCGTTTCCGCGATGGAGCCAATCCCGTCGGCGTTCGTGGCCGACACCATAGCGCCGGCGATCGGGCCGCCGGGACCGGTGACCTTACCGCTCATCATCCCCGCGGGTTGAACGAGCAGGGTGGCGGAATGCCACTCGTTGCCGGCCGCAATCGCCAAGCCCCGCAGTTCGCGAGGCGCCAGCGTTTCGCCACCGACCGTCAGGTCGTAGGTATCCGCTGCCAGTGTGTCGAACAAAAATTGACCTTCCATGTCAGTCCAGGTGAACAACGTCCGGTCTCGGGACGTAGCGGTCACCAGTTCGTTACGTCGGGGCACGCCCGTCGCGTCCAGCAGCACGCTGCCGCTGATCCGTGCCGCTGGCATGGCACTGAGGTTCACGTTTTCGAGACTTGTGTTGCCTACGATGAGTTGGGATGTACCTGCCGGCAGGAAACCGTTGAACGCTACGTCGTACGTGCCAGGTTCGATCGACGAGACCAGGAACGAACCGTCGTTGAGCGAGACCCCAAACGCGAAATTGCCTGCGGCATCGTCGTCCAGTTCGATCGCGACGCCGGCTAACGGCTGCCTGGTCGTGGCCCATGACAGCTTGCCAAGCAGGTGCGTGTGCACGGCGGCAAACGCACGCTCCAGTTCCAGCTGAAAGACGTCCTGCAGCCGATAATTCAGTCCCAGCGCGGGTGGCAGCAACGTCACGTCGCGGGAAATGGTCGCGTGGTACTGGCTCCAGGTCGCTCCCACGTTGGCCTGCAGGTGCGGATACATCGCGTCCCAATCGGCAGCGGAGATTCCCTCCGGCCGGATGACCTGCTTGAGCGCATTCCAGTCGATCGGCACATCCGGGTAATCGCCGATGGTCAGGTCCAATTGATCGTCGCCTTCGGTCAGCGTGCGGCCGTAGACGACGATGTGGCCGCGCGCGCCTGGCGGAAGAACACCGGCAGGCCCGTTCGGATTGACGCCAATCAAGTCCAGATTGGTCCCCACCTGCCGGAAATCCGGATACAAGCTCAACTCATTGAAGCCTTTTCCATCCAGTCGCATGATCGGCGCCAACAGGTCCGTCTGGCCCTCGTTGGAGTACTCCACCACGGCCTGGAAACCGCGACCGAGGCGGACACGACTGGGCGCCACGACGTGGGTAACCAGACGGCCCGGCTGCGCGTCGTTAATCGTAAACGCATCGTCCAGCGTCGCGGCCACGTTGCCGGGGTTGACGACTTGGATGTCGGCCAACCCCTTCGGCCGACCCGTGAGTTCGAAGGTCGCGGAAATCAGTCCCGAGTCGGTAAAATACACCGCACTCGCCTCCAGAGGACCGCCGGTGCTGTCGATCAGGCGCACCGTGGCCGCGGGATCGAATTGTGCCCCCGCAAGGGACACGGTTACGCGTCCTTGGTTGCTGCCGCGGTCGGGCGTCACCTGGGCAACCGAAAAGCCTTGCTGGGACGCCGTCAAGGTGAACGTCTCGGCTTGTGGGATCTGCGCGCCGTAGACCAGCAGGTAGTAGGTGCCGGCCAGCGTGCTTCCTGCGAAAACGGCTTGCTCCGGGGAAGCAGGCCGCACGCTGCGTTGATCGAAGGATTGGCGAGAGGGAGCCTGCCCGTACTTCAAAAAGAGTTCGTTCACGGAGCCCGTGGAGCCCGTCAAGGTGACGGCCAGGCTCGCGCCGGCGGGGACCGTCACCTTGTAGAGCTTCGCGTCGCCAACCGCGACGAGTTGCCCCGTGGCGGGAACGCCCAGGGTCAGGGTGGGGACGTCCAGGGCAGCGGTGTTGGCGGAGACGCCGACGTTGTTCAACAACGCAGTCGCCTCGTAGACCTCGTTCCGGCTGTTGGTTCGGACCAGGAAGTGATAGGCGGCGGGGGACACGCCCGGCAGGGCGACGGTAACCAATCCGGGATAGACTTGTCCGGGTCCCAAGTCGCCTTGATGCAACACCTCGCCCAAGCGGATGTCATCCGGTGTCCAAACCGCATCCATCGACAAGTACACCGCATCGTGCCAGGAACCAACCGCCAAGCCAGTGCCCGCGTTGCGCACGTTCCAGGTGATCGTCACCTGCTGGCCCTGCGTGCCGGCAGCCGGCCCATTGACGGCGATCGCTTCCAGATCCACGTCCGAAGGGCCGGCTGTCTCCTGCCGCTCGAAGGCCCCCAGGTCGACGTACGGCTGAGCGCCTGCCCCGCGATTCGGCGCGTGAGGATCATCGAATCGCGAATTGCCCCACGAGTCGGTCGCCGGTGCGCCATCGCTAGTGCCCGCATCGACGGCGGGCGAGCGAGCACGCAGTTGGTACTGGTCATTCGGCCGGCTGAAATACAGTGGGTCTGCCGAGATATTGCCGGCCGTGCCGGTGAGGTCAGCCAGCCCGCTGTAGTTCCCGCCACTATTCTGAAAGACGTCATTGAAACGGGCCGCGACCGTGGCTCCGTTTACGGCCTTGATGCCCTGTTTGAGGTTGTTCGTGATGAGGTTGTTCGATAAGATCGCCGTGGCGCCGTCGACCGTCACGCCACCGGTGTTGTTGTCAATCGTGTTGTTGAAGGCCTGAAGCGTGGCCCCGCCCGAGACCAACACCGCCTCCTGGGAACTGCGGACCATTAGATTGTTGGCGGCATCCACGGTGGAACTGTTCCCGACGACCAGCGCCGAAAACGCGTTGTCGCGAATGAGCGAATTGCGGATGGTCAGCGGTCCGCCGTTGGCGAACACCGTGCCCGGCGTCGCGCCGCCGCCGTACCGCAGCTCGCAATGGTCCAGGATGTTGCCCGTACTGGTCGACGCAAACTGGATCTGCCGCCAGTAGCCGCGGCCGGGAGTGTAGCTGGCGTTGTCGATGTTGACCGGCAGCGAGTTGTCCGCCGGCGCGGTGAAGATGATCGGCCGGTCGGCGGTCCCCTGTGCGTCCAGCGTGCCCTCGACCAGCAATTCGCCGCCGTAGGCATATCCGTCCAGGGCAATGATCTGACCGGGGCTGACCAGCAGGGTGACGCCTGTCGGGACCGTCACTTTGCTGGCCAGCCAGTAGACCACGGCCGACTGGTCCCAGGTCGCGTTGCCGGGCAGCGTGCCGCCGTCCAGGACGAGAGCGTTCCTGCCATTATTCGTCAACGTCAGGTTCGTGATCTGCGGGTGAGAGGCCAGATCGGCAGACAGGGCCGCCCCGTTGCTGTTCAGAATGCTCACGCCGGATAGCAGCGGCGTGCTCGCCTCGATCCGCACGCCCTGGTAGGAGTCCCGGATCAGGCTGTCGCGCATCGTGAGCGGCCCGGCGGTGATCAAGGCCGCGGCAGGCGTGCTGGTGCCCGAGTAGCGGATCTCCACGTGCTCCAAGACGTTATCGATGCTGGTGTTCTGCAGGCGGATTCCAGGCCAGTTGCCCCGCGCCGGGGTCGAGGCGGGATTGTTGTCGATGTCGACCGCAATCGAATTGTCGGCGGTCGACGTGAAGATGATCGGTTGCGCGACAGTGCCCAGGGCCGTAAGATTGCCGGCAACCGTCAAGGCGTACGTGGAAGAACCCACCACTTGGCCCGCGCCAACCGACAAACTCATACCGGCCGGGACCGTGACATGGCCCGACAACACATAGGGCACATCCGGATCGTCCCAGCGACTGCTCTGCACAAGATTCCCGCTGTCCAGTTGCAGGCCATTCACACCGTTGTTTTCCAGCACGACGTCGGTGATTGCCGGATCGGAGCCCAGGTCCATGGTGATCGCGGCCCGGTAGCTATTGCGAAACGTGGTCCCGGTGACGACGGGCGTGCTGGCCGCGATTCGCAAGCCTTCATAGGAATCCCGAATGATGCTGTCACGCAGCTCGAGCGGCCCGGCCGCGACGACAGCGGCTCCCGTCCGCGTGCTAGTGCCCGCATAGCGGATCTCCACGTGTTCCAGAACATTGGCCACACTGCCGCTCTGCAGGCGAAGTCCCGGCCAATTGCCCCGCGCGGGAGTCGTGGCTTGGTTGTTGTCGATGTCCACGCCCAACGAGTTGTCGTACGTCGAGGTGAAGACGATCGGTTGAGTGGCGGTGCCGCGGGCGGTCAAGGTTCCGTTGACGGTCAGCGAGTAGCTGTTGGCGGCCACGATTTGGCCCGGGGCGACGGTCAGACTGGTCCCCGAGGGAACGGTCAGGTTGCCGGTCAGCACGTAGGGCACGGTGGGATTGTCCCAGACGGTGTGGCCCGGCAGCGAGCCGCTGTCCAGCTCCATTCCGTTGGTCGCGTTCTTGTCGAACACCGCGTTGTCGATGCGCGGCTGGGAAGCCAGGTCGGCGCGGATCGCGGCCCAGCCGTTGTTGCGGAACGTGACGTCCGTCAGCGTCGGAGCGCTGGTGACCAACTGGACGCCGCGGCGCAACGAATCCCGAATCACGCTGTTGGTCAACGTCAGTCCGCCGTCGACGGTCAGGGCCCCGTTCGCTCCCGTCCCGCCGCCGTAGCTGATTTCGACGTGGGCCAGCGTGCTGCCCGTGCTGGAACTCGCGAATTCGATCCGCCCCCAGTCGCCCTTGCTCGCCGTCGTGCTGGCGCCGTCGCCATTCGTGTCGCCGCCGATCGTGTCATCCCGATACGATGTGAAGTAGATCGGTTGCTGGGGCGTGCCCCGAGCGTCCACCGAGCCGTCGACGATCAGGTTGTAGCTCGAATTGAACTTGATAATCGCCCCCGGCTGGATGGTCAGTTCCGCGCCCGCCGGCACGCGGACGTTCCCCGTGATCCGCTGGACCTCCGCGCTGCCCCAGACCGTCCCGTCTGGGATATCGCCGGACCAGTTCGCGAGCAGCCGACGATCTTCCAAGGCTTCGATGGCAAGTCGTCGTCGGCCCTGGACATGCCTGCCTGCCGTGCGGCGTTGAGACGTGCGCTGACCCTTGCTGATGCGACGCGGGCGCAGTCCTCCTGACAGCGTCCTGGGAGCTGACAAAGACATGGAGGTGATCCCCTTGCTGTGCGGCGCACCCCGCAAGGCACCGCCGCTGGCCAAGCCGATCGAACTTGTCCCCGGAACATCCCGTCCACCTGACACACCAGGCAACCGAAAGAGAAGCAGGTAGACTTCTACCGTCAGCCGTTAATTATCGCTCACTCGGTTGAGGCGGGCAATCAGGGAGCCTGCCTGCCGGGCCTTGATCGGACCGTTGCGCACTGAAACCCGAAGCGCCAGCGAGAGGGCCGGTCCCACTCGCTGGCGCTTCGGGCTACTGTCGCTCTT
>CAIYOB010001195.1 GCA_903927685.1 uncultured Planctomycetaceae bacterium | reverse complement strand
TTGGACAGGACTCGTCCACGAGCAATGTCGTCTTTCGCTCCGCGAAAGAACAACCCTTTCGCGGAGCGAAAGGCGACAAAACCGCGGTGCTATCCTTGGACGGGTGCACCGACCGGAAGCCCCCTTTCTTCAGGGAACAATTCGATCGTGGAAGCAGAACCGCGGCGGCGGAAGGAACGCGAATTTGGCGTGCCATTTCCGGGCGAGATTCTCGCGCCCGACGCCTGGACGCAGACCGCGCTGAAGAAGTTGCCAGACCCGGGGCCGTTGAACTGGGAAGCTCTGTTCGGCCGCACGGCTCCGGTTGTGCTGGACCTGGGCTGTGGGAACGGCCGCTTCTTGATCGGCAGCGCCGTGTGGCGGCCGCAGCACAACCACTTGGGCTGTGACATTCTGCCGCTGGTGATCCGCTATGCGACGCGGCGCGCCAATCAGCGGGGCCTGACGAACATCCGCTTCGCCGTCAGCGGCGGGCGGGAACTGCTGGCCCGGCACGTGCCGCCGGCCAGTGTGGCCGAAATCCACTGCTATCATCCGCAGCCGTACTACGATCCGGCGGAAGTCCCCAAGCGGCTGATCACGCCGGAGTTCCTGCTGCTGGTCCTGCGCGCGCTGGCGCCGGGCGGGGCCTTTTTCCTGCAGACGGATCATCCGAGCTATTGGCAGTACATGCGCCAGATCGTGGCGGTGTTCTTTGACCTGGAGGAGTGCAAGGGCTGTTGGCCCGATGCGCCCAAGGGCCGCACGCGGCGCGAAATCATCGCCTTGCGGCGGGGACTGCCGGTGTTCCGCGGCGTGGCTCGTCCGAAGGCCGGACTCCGGGAAGCCGAAGCGTCGGCACTGGCCCAAGCCCTGCCTCTGCCGACGTTCAACGCCGATCGGCGCTTGCAGGAATTGGACGCGCTGGAACGGGACGAGGGATAAGGGACGAAGGGATTTGCCATGAAGGTCAGTTACGGGGCGGATCACGAGTTTGTGCCGGCCAGCCACGAAAACCCGTTGGATCCCGGTGTTTGGAAAAAGGTCTTGTTTTCGAAAGCGGACGTGCAGACCGGCGTCGTCCAGATGGTCAATTGGGCCCGGCTGGGTCCCGGCAAGAGCTTCGCTGCCCACTACCACGAGGACTTGCAGGAGATCTTCATTATCCTGCAGGGCGAAGCCCAACTGACGGTCGGCGCCCAGGCTGTCGTTCTGCGCCCCGGCGACGCCATCCGGATCGATCCTCGCGAAGTGCATCGGATGTCCAACCCGGGAGCCGAAGACGTCCAGTACGTCGTCGTGGGCATTTCCAGCGGACTCGGGGGACGCACGGTGGTTGTCGAGCCACAGTAGGAACGCTCACGAAATAACTTCCCCATTTCGGCTCAGTTCGTTTAACGCCGAGCCGGCAGGCGACGGCGGATCAGCCGGATGCGGCCACCCAGGCCGGGGCCTTTCAGTTCGACGTGTACGCCGAGAGGCGATCCGTTCTCCTGGCCAGTTCGCTTGTGTACTGCCGTCCCAGCGTTTGGGCGTGGGCTTTCACCCAGTCGCTCAACACGGTCGCGCCGGTAGGCGGTGAGTCGACGTGCAGGAGGTCTTGCATCAGGCCCTCGATCTCGTCCCGGGTGATCACCACGTCGCCGACGAACTGGCCCAGGATCCGACCCACGACATAGCCGAGCATGGGCGGTACCGACACGATCGGGCGTGGCTTGCCGATCCACTGCCCGATCTTCGCCGCCAACTCCCGGTACGTGAAGGTCTCCGGGCCGATGGCGTTGACGATCACGTTCTGGCGGTTCTGGCCGTGTTCGACTGCCAGGGCGGCCAAGTCATCGACGTAGATCGGCTGGAGGCGATAACTGCCAGCGCCAAACACACCGAAGAACGGCAGACGACGCAGGACCCAGGCGATGTTGTTGATCAGGACATCTTCCCGCCCGAACAGGACCGCGGGCCGGAGGATGGCATAC
>CAIYOB010001194.1 GCA_903927685.1 uncultured Planctomycetaceae bacterium | reverse complement strand
GGCCGTGCGGCGGTTGCGCCAGTCGTAGCTGAAGCTGGTCACGCGCGTGGTGCTGGCGTCCACGTGCTGCGTCACTTTCGTCAGGTTGCCGTCCCCGCCGGCGCTGCCGCCGTCGTATTCGTTTTCGGTGACCCGCACCATATTGTTGCCGGTCGCACCGCCGCCGGTTGGATCGCCGGTGGTCGCGCCCGTGTCGTCCGTGCCGATGTAGATCGCCGCCGGATTGCCGCGGGCTTCGAACACGGTGAACGTGATCGTCCCGCCGGGCGTTTTGCGGCGGTTCACCACGCGGTTGGCATTGTACTGGAAGTCGGTCTGGTCGTAGTGCGTCCCGCTGTCGCCTGCGCCGCTGGCGGGGATCGTGTGATAGACCCGCGTCGAATCCAGCACGCAGCACTCGGTGTACTGGTTCGTGGTCCAGGCGACATACGACGACTGGGCGAACGTGTCGCTGGCTTGCAACTTGCCGCTGGTCGAGGCCCGCGTGGCCTGGATCTGCTCCAGGACGTTGCCGGCCTCGTCGAACTTGGTGATCGAAACCGGGTTGATCAGCGTGTACGTGGCGTAACTCGCCCCGCTGGCGTAGCCGTTGGCGCTGCGGATTTCCCGGGGCTCGGTCGGGAGACCGGCCCCAGCGCTGGCCACGGCATCTTTGTAGACGGTCCAGGTCGCCCGCCGAACACTCGTGGCCGTGCCGCCGATGTCCACCGTGTGAACAGGGCCGAGCGTCTGCGTGGTGCGGCCCTGTTCGTCATGTTCCAAGTCCGTAACCAGATGCTGCCCGCCGCCGGTCGGCGTTTCCCAGCCCGCCGGCTCGTCATTGACTTGCGCCGTGTCCACGTCGTCGATCCGCTGCGTCAGGGCGCCGGTCACCACGTCGTACGTCAGCCGCGTGATGAAGCCCCGCTCGTCCATGACCCAGGTCAGGTTGCCGTAGCTGTCGAACACTTCCTTGCGCGTCGCGGCCGTGCCCGAGCCGTTCTGCTCCGTTGAGACCGCCGGCAACGTGGTGGTCTTCTGGTCCACTTGGGCCGTTCCCTCGTAGAACGTGTAGTCGTAGGTCGTGACGAGCTTTTTCGTTTGATCCGTGTCAGACGGGTAGACGGTTTCCTTGCTCAGGAAGTACGCGGCCGGTTCGCTCGGCTCAGCCCCGCCCGAGGAACTACTGGATGACGAACTGCTGGAGGACGAACTGCTCGAACTTCCGAACAAGGGCAACGTCAAGTACTCGTATTCCCGCAACTTGATGGGCGTGCCCGTTTCGCCGTGCTGGATCTTCTCCGCCGTCAAGTAGCCGCTGCCCATATGGTACTCGAACGTATGGATCAGGCCGTCGGAATTTCGCAGGTACTCGTGGTTTCCGGACACCTCGTGCAGCAGGTCCGCGTACTGCTCGTCGTACCCGCTGATCGCCGTGGGGTTGGCGTGCAGGGCCACTCGGGCCTCGTCGTTGTACCGCCAAAACTCGCACCACTCGTCGCTGCCGGATTTGAACACCCGCAGCATCGCTTGGCCGGCGTAGTTGCTGTACACGATGTTCTGGTTGCCGTCCGGCAGCGTCTCGACGGTCTTGTACTTCCAGGCGTTGTAGGCGTCCGCGTGGGCGCTTTCGCTGTAGCTGAACTGGTACGTCTGGCTGCCGCCGTTGACCGACTCCCGCGTCACGCGCCGCTGGTCGT
>CAIYOB010001193.1 GCA_903927685.1 uncultured Planctomycetaceae bacterium | reverse complement strand
TCCCGTCAATCCACAATCCCAAAACGCCTCGCCCCGAACCAACCCCGCCGCAACCTTGGCCCTTCTGATCCCGCGAAAATGGCCCCCGCCAAATCCGCGTTCAACAGCCGAGCCAGGGAACGGAGGCCCTGCAGGTCGACTTTCGCATAGATTTCCGTGGTGTTCGGCAGACGGTGGCGGAGAATCTGGCCGATCTCGGCCAGAGACGCCCCGCGACGGAGCATCCCGGTCGCCAAGGAATGACGCAGGAGGTGCGCTCCCTTGTGCTTCGGTTGCAGTCCGGCTCGCTGCACAGCTCGGCAGACCACCGTACTGAGCGAACTCGGATGGGCGAAACCCCGATGCGGAGCCCGACTCCGAATGAAAATACGTCGTGTGCTGCAGGACGGGCGATCTTGACGGAGGTAGGTAGCAAACGCCTCTCCGACGTCGGAGGGAAGTGGAAGCTGGTCGTGATATCGTCCCTTCCCGCGCACCATGAGCACCCCGGCTCGCCAATCGATATCGCCCAGTTCCAAGGTGATGACCTCGCTCGCACGAAGTCCCAGGCGTACGATCAGCAGCAGGATGGCGTAATCCCGACGACCGACTGCCGTCTCGCGATCGCAAGCCTGAAGCACCCGTTCCACTTCCTGCGGCTCCAGGTATCTCGGCACTTCCGCCAGCCGCCAACTCTCCACGCTCGGGAGGACCCCGGCGAGGTCCCGCTTGGTCACTCCGACTTGGAACAGAAACCGGCAGAACGAACGCAGTGCCGTGACCATCAACTGCGTCACTTTGGGACTGCCGGAACGGCCGTGCCGCACCACGAAGTTGGAAACGTCCTCGGCGACGAGTTTCCGCAGGCAGACCGGGCGTCGTCCAAAACGTTTCCCCAAGAACTGTCGGACGAAGCCCCAATATCGGGCGCTGGTTCCAGGGGAAAGGCCTCGCTCCTTTCCGAGATAATCTCGATACTGCTGCTCCAGAGTCGCCAGTGGGGACTGGTCGACGGTCGGCTGCGGCGACGGCACAACGCCCTTTGCACGCAAGTGCTCCAGTAACCGTTGGACGGTTCGAGAGTCACCTCTCCGAAGGCGTCCGTGTCGTCGTTGCTGCTCCAGGAATTGCCTCAGCAATGGCTCTGCCAGTGCCGCGAGTACCAGATGCTTCCGTTGGAGCCACCGTTCGAGGTCGCCCAGCACACACAACTGGGTACGCATCGTCGACGTGGTGTAACCCAGTTCAGCGGCCGCCACGAGGAACGAGTCCACGTACGGTCCCAATACGCCCGCGGCGCGGCGGGCAACAGCCGCCGGCCTTTTGAAAAGTCTTTCCAGCATCGCTCTCCTCCTTTGTGCTTGAATTGCCCCGAGGAGAGCAGAGCCGGATTATGCCGCGTCGGCAACCGAGGCCAGCTCGAAAAGCACCGCAAAGAACCCCCGAAGTCGGAACCGACTCGGCATAATCCGGCACGCGGCATAATGACGCTTATGCCGAGCTCGGCATAACCGGCACAGCTTCGCGACGCATCTGCTCGAAACGGGGCACAACGTCAAGCAGGTGCAGGATTTGTTGGGCCACAAAGACATTCGCACGACGATGATCTACTTGCACGTGATGGAAGGCGGAACGACGGGGGTGCGCAGCCCGCTGGACGCATTGGAACCGTGAGCGTGAGGGTTATGACTGAACGCGAAGAGTCAAGGCCCGGTCGGTCACAGCTGACCGCGTCGCATGGGAGCGGTTACTCCCGGTGGGGCCAGCTGAGGGACTGTTTCGAGTCGCTCGGTCTCAACCTCTCTGTGATCCAGGCGTCCGCGACTGGGCGCCGGCCAGCCACGCCAGCCAAGTTCGGCGGGAGAACACGGTTCGAGGGAAAAGGACCCGGGCACGGTCGCTTGGCAACTGCTACCGTGTACAGGTAGTACACGCCCGAACCAATCCCAGGGTTGCGGAGCGGGGCTGCTGGATCGGCTTGGGATGGTCCACGAGCGGTCCGATGTGTTGCGGACCAATGGTTTCGCGGTGAAGAGTCCGGTGGACAGGTTCCTGGCGAGTTCGCCGCGGCCCGGGGCCAAACCGCCGTCGGCGGCGGAGGGGTAGATGCTGTTGAATGGTCTGTCTGCATGGGATGAACGAGGTGGGACTGGTGGTGGGCGGTTCGGTGGATGCGCTGGCTGGAAGGGAGGGGCTGGGATGGGGGTTCGCGGGACTCGGCCCCAGGCGTTGAAGTTGCGTATTTTGGTCCCGTCATTTTGGCCGAAGGCCATGTTCACCGTAGCCTGGGGGCAACGCCCCAGGAACGCAAGCGAATCGCCGTTCTTTGGCCGAAGGCCATGTTCACGGCCCTGCTTCGGACGATGTGAGTATGGCCTTCGGCCAAAAAAGATCCGAAGACACCGTGGTCCTGGGGCGTTGTCCCCAGGCTACGGTGGGAGCAGGCCTTCGGCCAAGCGCGGACAGACTGCCAAGTGCTCGACCTTCGGAGTCCCTGGACACCTTGGGGTTTTGGGCCG
>CAIYOB010001192.1 GCA_903927685.1 uncultured Planctomycetaceae bacterium | reverse complement strand
CTGCATGTCGATCGTCGGCCCGAGGCACACGTGCGCGAACTGGCCGTCCGGCAGCTGGAAGCGGTTCTCCGGCGAATTCGACGGGCCCGTGACCAGCCACCCGTGTTTCGGATCCTCGATCAGGTTGTCCAGGTAGAACAGTGACGACTCGCGCAGGATCGGGTACGCCCAGGCAAGGAACTCGCGGTCCAGCGTGAACGCGTAGTGCTCCCACAGGTGCTGGCACAGCCAGGCCGAACCGCTGACCGTCGCTCCCCAACTGGCGTTCTCGCCGGGCGAGGTGAAGCCCCAGGGATTGGTGATGACGTGCGCCACCCAGCCGCGGGCGTTGTAATAAGCCTGCGCGGTCTTGCGGCCCGGCTCGACCATCGCTGCAATCAGCTTGTGCAGCGGTTCGTGCAACTCCGACAGGTTGCAGACCTCGGCGGGCCAGTAGTTCATCTGCACGTTGATGTCCAGGTGCCAGTCTCCGTTCCACGGCGTCTGGATTTCCTCGGCCCAAATGCCCTGCAGATTGGCCGGCAGACCGCCCGGTCGCGAACTGCTGATCAACAGGTAGCGGCCAAAGTTGAAGTACAGCGCAGCCAGGGCCGGATCCGGCTCGCCCTGGGCGAACTTCGCCAGCCGCTCGACGGTGGTCAACTGGCTGTTGCCGGTGGCCGGCAACTGCAGAGTGACTCGCTGGAAGTACTTTTCATGATCCGCTTTCTGTGCCTCGCGCAGTTCTGCGAAGGGTCGCTTCGCGGCCTGCTCGAGGTCGCTCTGTGTCGCGGCGATAGGATCCTCCAGGTGGCGGCCGGCAAAGCCCTGAAAGTCCGTCGCGGCGGTCAGCAGCAGGAGAACCTCATCCGCCGTTTCCACGACCAGCGAGTTACCGTCGCTGTGGACCGTCCCGCCCGTTGCCAGCACGCGCAACCGCGCGGCATAGGTCACGCCCCGGCCCCCGCGACCGTCGTCCAGTGTCCCCGTCATCAGCAGTTCGTTGTCGCTGCTGGCCGTCGTCTCGAATCGCTCCGGCCGGTCCAACAAGACGGTGAACGACAGCGTCCCGGGCCGATCCGCGGTCAGCCGCGACACGAACACTTCGGCGGGGGCGCTGATGAAGTGCTCGCAAGTGAACCGCACGCCGTCCCGCTGGTACTCGACCGTCGCCACGGCCGAAGCCAGGTCCAGCGTTCGGGAATACCCGTCGGCCGCCGCCTGGGCTGCGGCCGCCGGCAAGGTGACGCCGTCGAACGCGATCTCGGCCACCTGGAAATGCGTGACGCCCGGATTGGGCAGAAACGTCAGGCGAAAGAATCGGCAGGACACGGGCTGGCCGATCGGGTACGTCCGAGTCTCGTGCCGCGCGGCAAACAGCGGCTCGTCCCGGTGCTCGTCCAGCAGCTGCCACGCCTGGCCGTCGGCCGAGCCCTCCAGTTTCCAGGTCCGCGGATCGCGGGCCGGAACGTCTTCGGCCGAAGTCAAGCGATACTCGCGCGGGGTCGCTTGGTCCGGACCGACGTCCAGTTGCCAGACCACCGGCCGACCGTCGTGGATCAGGCACCATTTCGTATCCTTGGTT
>CAIYOB010001191.1 GCA_903927685.1 uncultured Planctomycetaceae bacterium | reverse complement strand
CAAGAACTACGGTGCCGAAGTCGTCGGCAGCCAAAGCAGTGGCAGCGCCGGCGGTTACGAAGGGTACAAACCAATGGTTATCGAGATCTGTAAATTCTTTAAGACTGGCAAGCCGCCGGTGTCGATGGAAGAAACCCTGGAAATCTACGCCTTCATGGAAGCGGCCGACGAGAGCAAGCGGCAAGGAGGCAAGCCGGTCAGCATCCGGGAAGTGCTGGAGAAGGCCCAGTCAGCCAACGCGGCACGCGATCGCTAGGCGTTGTCCAAGCTAAGAATTGGGGTTGGGTGGCTGGGATCGAGCCACGAGGTACGAGTGGCGAGCCCCCAGTTCTTGTCACTGGGTGCTCGCTGCACTCGACCCCAGGCACCCCAACATTTAGCCTGGACAACACCCCATGGCCGCTGGCATGATCACATTGACGCAGCGGCTGCGGGTAAGATCTAGCGGAACGCCGAGAGCGGAACCCGACGGAGGAAATCTGGTCCCTGTTCGTGAGCAAAACGCTCGCCGACGATTGCAATAATCGACAGCAAGGGTTAAAATTCACGGCAGTAACATCTAGCTCTGCAAGTGTGCGATGTAGGTACGTCCGCGTTCGGACGCACTTATTCCCTCCCTTTTTATCATCCGAAGGAGTCCCTTATGTTCCGTACTTGCCGTAGCCGGCGAGCGTTCACGCTCGTCGAACTATTGGTCGTCATCGCGATCATCGGTATTTTGGTCGCCCTACTGTTGCCCGCCATCCAGGCAGCTCGCGAGGCTGCGAGGCGGACGCAGTGCAACAACAACCTGAAACAATTCGGGGTTGCCCTGCACAACTATCATGATGTCAACAAGTCCTTCGTGTACATGAAGGGCGGAACCGCAGGGTACGGTCACAGTTCTCGCTATGACGGCAATTATTACCGCCGCAGCGGTGTGGTCTCGTTGCTTCCCTACATGGAACAGAAAGCGCTGTCTGATATCATCGAAGGGGGCGATCAGACCACTACGCCTCCGGTTCACATCGGCGGTGCCGCGCCTTGGTCCGGTTGGGGCGGCTATAACCAGACGATTGCCTCGTTCCGCTGCCCCTCGGATCCAGGCATCAATCCGGCCAAGGGCGTGATCAGTTACGCCTTCTGCCAGGGCGACTATCTGGGCGTTGATGCCGCGACTGGCCGCGACGGCAGGGATCACAATGGGATGTTCGCCGCGCTGGATACTTACGGCTTCCGCGATTGCATCGATGGCAGCAGCAACACGATCGCGTTCAGCGAGCGCGTCATGGCTAGTTTCGGCATCAATGGCAAAGCCTCGCCGCGCATCGTCGAAGGGACGTTGACCAGCGTCGCGGCCATCACGACCAACCCCGGGGCATGCTTGGCCTCGACAGCCACCATCAACAACGGCACGCATTACACCACCTGGGCGCTGGTCAAGGGAAAATTCAGTTCGACGTGGTGCGATGGCCAGCCGGAGAATGTTGCGTTCAATACGGTGTTGGCCCCGAATGCTCCCTCGTGCACGAACAACAACAACGGCAACTCGGACTCCGACGTCTCGGTGTTGTCCGCCAGCAGTTTTCACCCCGGCGGCGTCCACTGCCTGCTCGTCGACGGCTCGGTGCGTTTCGTCACCAACAGCATCGACACGGGTAACTTGGGCGTGACGACCGGTCTCGGACGTCCCAGCCCGTACGGCGTGTGGGGCGCCCTCGGAACCCGAAATGGCACGGAAACCATCGGGAATTACTAGGTCTTTCCAGCGAAGATGCAGGAGCAACAGATGCGCAACGTGTTATGGATCGCGATCGTCGCCTTGACGATTGCCGGCTGCGGCGATTCCAGCGGTCGAACCGGCTCAGATCCGGTTTTTCCGGTCTCAGGCGTGATTACGTACAAGGGCAAGCCGGTGACGGGTGCCGACGTCACGTTTTTCAATGCCGAGAAGAACCGCAGCGCGTTTGGCAAGACGAATGACAAAGGCGAGTACAAGCTGACCACGTTTTCGTCGAACGACGGAGCGGTGGCGGGCGACCACAAAGTGGCGGTTCTGAAGTATGAGCAGCCGAGCGCCACCACCCCTGCGGCCAATACGGAATCGTCGGCCTATGTTCCGCCCGCCATGGGCGAGTCGACGGAACCGAAACCGCCTAAGTCCGATCTGCCGGAAAAGTACGGCAATCAGGAGACGTCCGGCGTGACGGCGACCGTCAAAGCCGAAGGCCCCAACGTGATCAACCTGGATCTGGAATAGACCCGAACTAAGACTGCTCGTTGAACTAAGACTGTTCGTTCAAGAGTAAACGCCCAGCCGATAGCGCCGGCCTGCCTGTGGCAGCCAGCGCCGTCGACTGGGCGTTTTCGCGTGAGCCACCGCTTCACCCCACTCGCTTGCACTTCCCGCGAGTCTCGCCGGGGTGCCTGGGGTCGAGTGCAGCGAGCCCCCAGTGGCAAGAACTGGGGGATCGCCACTTGTACCTCGTGGCTCGACCCCAGCCACCCAACCCCACCCTCAACCCCAACTCCAAGTCCCAGACTTGACAGCGCACGACAATCCTGCGTGACAGGTCGCTCAACCGCCCTACGGCTGCAGATTGAAATCGACTAGGTTATCGCCGCTTTCGCTCACGCGTGCCTTCAGCCCCGATGTGGCTGCCGTGGCGTACTTGGGCGGCAACAGGTTCTTCGGGCCCACTGGCTCCGCCGATTGCGCCGGCGCGTTGTAAGCCGATTCGTCGATTTCGCCACTGGCCAAACCGCCGGAAGCCGCCGGAGCCGCCGCCTCGCCCTCGTACTTGACGATGGTCACGGAATAGTCGCCGGCCGGGGCACCGTCACCTCCACCGAAACTGGATAACGTGTACTTGCCGCTCGCGTCCGTGATGCCGGCCGCACTGCCAGACCCCGAGGACAGCTGAAAGGTCACGGTCGCACCCGCGACCGGCTGGTCGGAAAGCTTGACCGTCCCGGAAACCGGATAGGTCTTCGGTCGCCCGGCGGTCGAATCGGACCCGCAGCCAACGATCCCGACGAGGGGCAGCAGGACCAGCACGGTCAGAAACACTCTTGGCATGGTTTCACCTCCTTATCAAATCGCCAGACGCTCTGCCGTCTGGCGCACCTAACATCCTCTCACCAGAACATCCTCTCACCAGTAACTCGCCTCGGCTACTGAATCTGTGTGGCCTCGGCCCCATCCTTTGACCCAAGGGCACCCCAGACGCCGTAGTTGCTTGGCCCCGAAGCCGGCTGAGCTACGCCCAGATTGCCGGTTTCGATGGCGTCACTGATGAACCGTGTCGAGCCATCCGCCATCAGTGCGTTGACGCCGCCGGGATGCCGGCTGCTGGGCGGATAAATGCCCGTGGAGGAATCGGCGTTCACGTCGGCATCGCCGACGCACGCCGGGCCATTGGGACTGATGACCGTGTTGAAGGCGACCCGCTCCGGTTGGCCGTCCATCCACAGCGAGCCGAACCTCGCCTTCACCGACGTCCCTGTCAGGAAGTACTTGCCGTCCGTCGTCGCAAAGCAGGCGATCGGCGAGGTGGCGATCGCTGTCACGTTCGAGGCGGTCCCGACGCTGTCCTCGACCAATCCAGCCGTGACGGTCGTGATCCCCATGCTGCCCTTCAGCCGTTCGCTCATCAGGATCGTGTTGCTGGTGCCGTCCAGAATGTCCCCCAGCTTGACGCCCATACTGTAGGCAAAGCAGCCCCGCACGGTCGTACCATCGCGGTTGCTGACCACCTGGTCGCCTACAGAAAACGCATAGTTGTTCTTCTGCGTTGTCGCCGGCGAGTTGAAGACGGTTCCATCCGACGGGCAACTGAGCGCCGGCGGGGCGATATTCCAAGGCGTCCAGCCCATCCAGCCGGCCGGACCGCCAGGGGCAATTGCCGCCGCAGGATCGCCGGCCATGATCGCCTGATACATGGAGCCCTGTTCCATGAACGGCAACAAGGGAATGAATCCGGACAAGCGGTTGCAGTTGCCGTCCAGGCGAGTGCCACCGGTGCCACACGCGGTCGCGTTGCCATAGGTCCCGCCCTTGCGGAACACCAACGACTTGAACGTGTCGTGGTAGTTGTGGTTGGCGACCCCCAACTGCTTCAAATTGTTGATGCACTCCGTCCGCCTGGCCGCTTCGCGAGCCGCCTGAATCGCAGGCAGCAGCAGGGCCACAAGAATCCCAATGATGGCGATCACCACGAGAAGTTCGACGAGGGTGAACCCCGTCGCCGGTCGCCGCCGGCGCAAGTCAAGCCGACAATCACTCATACAAGGCTCCTTGAACAAAGACTAGAGATGGGAAGACAAAAGAACCCTAACCTGGCACTTATAACATCTCCGCCCCCCTTTTCAAGCAGGAATCCTCGCAGGGAGGCGGGATTTTGCGTTCGCCACGGTTTCGCGCCCGATCGCTTGCCCGAACGGCCCTCTGGTGCGACACTAAGCATCGTTCGAGAAACAAGTGTCGTCTTTCGCTCCGCGAAAGAACGTCCTTTCGCGGAGCGAAAGGCGACAATCTGACCGTGATTTCTCGAGCGACACGAAGGGTCCGATCAGCCGTTTTTTCTTACCTGCAACCCAACGGAAGCGTGTGACCCCCAAATCGAACCGACCGCCTCGCAACGAACGCCGGAAAGCGCCGTCGGACGCTGACCAGCCCGCGGCAGCCCGCTCCTGGCCGCTTGCCTTAGCGCTCGGTCTGGCCGCCGTGGCAATCGCCGTCGGTCTGTTGGCCATGTACTCCCGACGGCAGGGACGGCCGTCAAGCGGAATGACTCCGGCGGGCGACTTGCAGCCCACCGAGTCACCCGCTGAGCCCCGGGGGCCGGCATACGGTCCGACCGCCACCGCGGACGAGCTGCTCGCGGAAGCCCGCCGCGTTGCCGAAAGTGTCGTGGCTGCATACCCGCAACGACCGGCCGCGTTAAACGTCCTCGCCCGGCTCGAATTGGCCCTGGGAGAATCCCAACGAGCGGCGGAACTGTGGCAGCAGAGCGTGACCCTCGATCCCAACGATGCCGACGGCTACTTGGGCGTCGGTGCAGCCGTCCTGCGGCGCGGGGAGTTTGCCCAGGCGGTGGAGATGCTGGAGCGAGCTGCGGCACTGGCGCCCGGCGACCCGCGCGTGAGCACGCCGCTGGCCGCCGCCTGGATCGGACTGGGCCAGAACGACAAGGCGATCGCTGTCCTCGAGAAATCCGCGGAAGCCGGAGACCTGCCCGCCGAGGCGTCGATAATGCTGGGCCAGGCCTACCTGGACCAGCAGCAATACGAACAAGCCCGGCAAGTCTACGAGCGGCTCGTTCAGCAGTCGCCCCCGGAACCTAAAGCGTTTTACGGTCTTGCTCGTGCTTGCCTCCGCCTGGGCCGCCGCGAGGAGGCGACACGGTATATGCAGCGGTTCCAAGAGTCGCAACAGCAGCGGGTGGAGAACGAACTGGCGGCATCGCATTCGTTCTCCGACGCCGCACGCTCGCGCGGGCTGTTGGCCCAAACACTGTACGAGGCCGCCGCGGTCCACGCGCAAGCCGGCGACGCCGCCTCGGCCGAGTGGCTCTGGCAAGGCGTGGCAAGACTGGAGCCGAAGCACACTGCTGTTCGCCGTCTGCTGCTGTCACTGTATCGGGACGAGGGGCGAAATCGCGAGGCACTGGCCGTGGGCCGGCAACTGTGCGAACTCGAACCGGGCACCGCCGAGCATTGGTTCCAGGTCGCCTTGCTGCACGGCGGGCTGGGAGAATTCGCTCCCGCCCTTGCGGCGGTGGATCAAGCCGTCGGTCTGGAACCCGGCAACGACCGCTACCGCCAGGCCCGGGACGTGATCCGAAAAGGGGCGGGGCAATGAGTCGGTGGGCAGTGTGGGAGGCGAAAATGTTCGCAGATCATTGCCGTGGCATGCGCCGGCGGCTGCAACTGGTGTGGGCCGCAGCCTCCTGGCTGATAACGCTGGGGGCGACGGCAGCTGATTCCGGCCCCATCCTGCTGCGGGACGTCACCGGGCAGACGGGCATCACCTTCCGGCATACCGACGGCGGTGCGGGCCAGCGGTATATCGTCGAGACGGTCAGCGCCGGCCTGGCGACCTTGGACTACGACTCCGATGGACTGATCGACGTGTACTTCGTCAACGGTGCACCGCTGAAGGGCACCGTCGCCGATCCGCCGCCGCGGAACGCCCTGTATCGGAACGGCGGCAGCTTGCAGTTCCAGGATGTGACCGCGCAAGCGGGAGTCGGCGATCTGGGCTACGGGCTGGGAGTCGCCGTGGCCGATTACGACAACGACGGCTTTCCCGACTTGTACGTCAATAATTTCGGTCCCAACGTATTCTACCGCAACAACGGTGACGGGACGTTCAGCGAGGTGACTCGCGAGACGGGCGCGATGGGTACGGCGAACAAGGTCGGGGCCGGCGTCTGCTTCTTCGACATCGAGGCCGACGGCGACCTCGACCTGTACGTGTCCAGTTACTTTGACTTCACGTACGACACGCACATCCGCAACATGTGGATGGGGCATCACGTCTACCCCGGGCCCAGCCATTACCGTCCGGTCGCCTCGGTCCTGTACCGCAATAACGGGGACGGGACGTTCACCGACATCAGCCAGTCAGCGGGCATTGCGGGGCACTTGGGACGCGGCATGGGGACCACCTGTGCCGATTACGACAACGACGGCGATACCGACCTGTTCGTGGCCAACGATTCGCTGGGCAACTTTCTGTTCGAGAACGACGGTCATGGCCGGTTCGAGGAAATCGGCGCCCTGGCCGGCGTCGCCTACAACTTGCACGGCGAGCGGCATGGCAATATGGGAGTCGAGTGCGCGGACTACGACAACGACGGCTGGCTGGACGTGTACGTGACCTCGTACCAGGACCAGTGGGCCGCCCTGTACCGCAACGACGGCCAGGGGCTGTTCGACGACGTCACCCTGCGCACCGGCGCAGGAACCGGGACGCTGCCGCACGTCACCTGGGGCGCCGGCCTGGTGGATTTTGACAACGACGGCCACCGCGATATCTACATCCCCTGCGGCCACCTGTACGACAATGTAGACCTGTTCAGCGACTCGACTTCCTACGAAGTCCGCAACCTCCTGCTGCGGAACACGGGCCGAGGCACGTTCGTCGATGTCTCAGGCCAAAGCGGCGACGGACTGCGAGTCCAACGCAGCAGTCGCGGGGCGGCCTACGACGACCTGGACAACGACGGCGACCTCGACGTGGTCGTACAGAATTCACGTCGCGAGCCAACGGTGCTGCGGAACGATTCGCGCCCCGGCGGCCATTGGCTGCAGTTGGACTTGCACGCGGCACGGGCGAGCCGGGACGGCGTGGGGGCTCGCGTCAAGGTATCGGCGGGCGATCTGGTCCTGATCGACGAGGTGCGCAGCGGGCGCAGTTATCAGAGCCATTACGGCACGCGGCTGCATTTTGGCCTGGGGGCCCACGAGCGGATCGACCGGATCGAGGTCCGCTGGTTGGGCGGCGCCGTGGACGACGTCGAGAACCTGCCGGCGGACCAACGGATCACGCTCGTTCAGGGACGCTGAGTTATCCACCACTTGCGGTACCATCGGACGCTATGCCCACGCCCGGCTACACGACCTGACCGGGGCGTTGGATGCCCTGCCGGACATGCAGCCTCAGAACGGCAAGCCGGGCGTGCTGGAAGCAACGGGAACCGATGGCAGCGGTCCCAACAAGCCAGCAAATCGCCAGCAGTACAGCCGCGAAACGACACAAGGCGCTGGACGAGTCCAATGTCCGGGCGACGGCGACAAGGCCGAGGTCTGCCACCAGGACGCGGCGCGAGCGGCAGCCGGACTCGGAAGTCGAGCGGCCCGCCAATCGAATTCCAGCGGGTGAGCCAGTGGGCATGGCGGGGCGTACCAGTGGTTGACGGTCGGCGCAATAGCCAAGGCAACGTCGTCCGTGGCCAACATCCCGCTCTCATCGCGCCGACGCATCGCCGTCCGTCATAGCCACGCCAGCGGAACCCAGGACGCACGCAACGCGCAGCGTGGTCCGGACGTCGCTCTTGCAAACGCAGCGAGCGCAGTGGGGCAGGGAGAAGGCAAATCGTGGGCGTCTGGCCAGTGGGTGCGATGAACTTGGCGAATCGTCCGGGATTCGTGGCCGTGGGACTCACCGGGGTGCGTGACGCAAGTGCCGAGGCCCGTGTTCCGCCCCTTGCCGTCGGCCTGACCGGGGACATCATGTCCCCAGACGCCATTCCGCTGCCGCCTGCTCCGGCCACGTCTCCCGCCCAGGCCGATTCGGTTTCCGCGACTGGGTCCCATCTTGAGCCGCCAGTTTTAGCCACACCCCACCCCCATTTCGCATGGACGGGTACCGATACTCTCACTTCAACTCGCGACCATTTTTCGATTCTGGATACACTCGTCCGATGTGGCGGCGCGTCACATTTCTGGTCCCGGCTCCTGGCGTCGCTCTTGTGCTTTGGCGCGTGCGATACCGCCTGCAGTTGGTTTTGGGGACAACGGGGATTGGCCCTTCCTGCTTCTTGCTTGCTTGACCGCCCGTTCTGCCGCTGCAAAAATGGACCAAATACCAATGCCCCATCGGAGTAGCTGTCATGGCGCACGACCTCGAAATTCGCAACGGCGACGCGTCGATGTTCTACGTCGGAGACCCGCCCTGGCACAATCTCGGAACGCCGCTGAGTAAGCCTGCCACGGCAGCCGACGCGATCCGGT
>CAIYOB010001190.1 GCA_903927685.1 uncultured Planctomycetaceae bacterium | reverse complement strand
TGTCGGCCGACCAGCGGAGATCTTCGATGCTCCACGGATTGGGGAACAGCTCGTCGCGGACCTCGATCTGCCGCCGGGCGGCGACTTCGAACAGCTGCGGCCGCGGGTGAGCGATCCGGTCGCCGGGCTTGAGATAGTCGAACGTCCGCAGTTTGGGCTGCACTTGATCGGAGGGCGACGACTCGACGATGTGCACCGGGTGTTCCTGGGCCGGCTCGGTGCGCATCGCGACCAGTTTCTGCGAGTCCGGCGACCACCAGACTTCGCCCAGGTCGTACCGGTCCTCCGGGCGCCCGTCCGTGCTGAGCGGGAATTCCTCGCCAGTTTCCTTGGCCCGCAGGCGGAGGTTGTGGTCCTGCAGCAGGACGAGCCACTTTCCGTCGGGCGATTCCGGGCTCCGGCGACTGCGCCGCTCGCCGCCTCGCTCCCGCGGACGCAGGTCCTGCTTCGCCCCGGCCGCGCCGCCGACTTCGACGACCGCCCGGGAATCCTCCTCGGTCGCCTCAAAGACGCCGAGTGTCGCGTCGGCCTGGCCCGTGACCAGCCAGACATGCCCGGCGAACGTGTGCTGGCTGTGCTGATCCCCCGGAGCGACCGCGGCATAGCGGCGCCGCTGGCCATCCAGATCGAGCCAGTACACGACGATTTCCGCCGGCGTTTGGTTCACAAACGTGATGCTGGTTTCCGGACCGGTGCGACTGGTCGGCCGCGGCCGTCGCCCCGCAGGCAGCGAGTCCTCGGCCGTCTGCGCCGCGTCTGTTTTCTGCAGTTCGTAATTACCCAAGTCCAGGCGCCAAGCCTGGTCGCGGCCGCGCAAGACGACCGAACGGGCATCGTCCTCGAAGACCAGTCGATCCACAGGCAACTGGTCCGCGGTCACCGGCCGGCCCAGCGCCTTGCCGAGCGCCTCGGCCACCCGCGAGTGATCGAATGCCGGCTGCCGGGCGCCTTGTCCCGCGTCAACCAGCACGAACTCGCGTCCCCCGTTCGGCAGGTCATTGCGATACCAGAACTTCGTCTGGTTGGCGAACCAATGCGGGACGACCCGCTCGCGATAGACGCGCGGTTCACCCGCCGCAGTCGCGTGGGCGACGGCGAGTACGAGCAACACGGCGTGAAGTCGGAATCGAGACAGGGATGCGACGATGGTGCGCAGGGTGGGAACGATGTTCACGGCCTTGATTTGGGTTTGCATGACTCTCGAGGGGAAACGGGAAAGCGGATGAACGAAAATGCGGAGTGACCAGAGCAAGTTGACTTGGCCAGGGCGTCAGACCGACAGTCCGAGGAACCTTGCGGTCATCGCAAGTGCTGTTCGGTCAACTTCAACACGCGGTCGGCCTGCTCCTTGGTAACGACGGCCGCGCCGGCATCCAGGCTGGCGGGCATGATTCCGTAGCGTTTATGCAAGGTCAACTGGACCACAGGATAGAAGCCCTGAGTATACGGCTGCTGGTCGACGGTGAAGCGGATTACCCCGGATTTCAGCAGACGCAAGATTTCCGGGCTCAGATCGAAGCCCGCCACGACGATCCCGCGTTCGGCAAAATGCTGCTCGACCGCCAGGCCGGCGCCTTCGGTATCCGCTTGGCCTGTGCAAACCACGAACTGGATCTTGGGATCTTTCTTCAGTTCCCGCGTGACGGTCGCCACCGCTTCCGCGGTCGTGTTGCCTGTGACCGCGGTCGTCCAGGTCACGCCGTGCTTGCCGAGTTCCTCCTGCTCACCGCGCAAGCGGTCGTCGAGCGCCGAAACGCCCGCGGCATGCTGGGTCATCAGGATGTGCGTGCCGCGCGGGATGTAGTCCGCGCAGCGGCGGCCTACCGTTCGACCGGCGTCATAGTACCGCTGG
>CAIYOB010001189.1 GCA_903927685.1 uncultured Planctomycetaceae bacterium | reverse complement strand
GCCCGACTGGAATATGAGGCGAAGATCAAGGAACTGAAGGAAAAGGCGCGGATGGGCGAGCTAACAGACGAGGAGCGATTAGCCTATCCCGAACTCGACGCGATCGAGAACGATTACACCTTCGAGGAAATCGGTTCGTCGTTTATTCCTTTGGGCAAGGTCGGCAAGGCGGCCGCCGAGGCGGCGCACACGGTCGGCGGCGCTGTGAAGCAGGCGATCACCGCCTTGGGCAAGCGAGAGGCGGAAGCGGCTGCCGTCACCGCAGGCAAGTCCGCCGCGGCCAGAACCGCGGGCGAAGCTGCCGTGGGGAGCGCGACGACCGCCGGCAAGACACTCCACCCCCGTGTTGAACCGACTCCTCCCAGCGCTGCCGGCAGGGTCCGCGAAATCGCCAAGCAGAATGCCGATGTTCGAGCCGCCAACGAAGAGTACGTCCGAGAGGGCGTCATCGAACGCGGCAAGTACGACGGCATGTACCCGGACAAGGCTTTGCAGCGCGAGCGAACTCTGTACCGCGAGCACGACCCGGCGACTCGGCTCAAGTACGGTCCTCCGAAGAAGAAGCCGTAGCCGCCGTTGCTGCGGAAGGCACAATCCCGAAGGTGCAGCGAGGATCTCGGCCGACAGGCAATCCTGGATTTCCACCGTTGGGGCCTCTGGGAGTCGCGGCGGCGATACGCTACGATCTGCCTCGGGAGGGCGGACGTTCATGAGCGAGAAGGACCCGGGATTGGCAGGAAGGTCTGGTGGCCATTCGTTACGTCTGGCGGCATTTCTGGGGCTGGCGGCCTTGATGATGACCATCTTGGCGCTGATGGGGCGCGTGTGGTGGTGCCAGGCGAGAGACGGGTGGCCTTGGTCGTGGGATGTTTGGAGTCCACACAATTCCCAGCATCTCGTGGATCCTTACACGCTGTCCCATATCGAGCACGGGATCGGTCTGTATCTCGTGCTGACGTTGGTCGCCCGCCGCTGGACGGTTTTCTCACGTGGGATTTGCGTGGCCGCAGTCGAGATGACGTGGGAAGTGGCCGAGAACACCAATTGGATGATCGAGCGTTACCGCGCGGTGACCATCTCGCTGGACTACTACGGCGACAGCATTCTAAATTCCGTCAGCGACTACGGGGCCTGCCTCGGCGGCGCCCTGCTCGCGTCACGACTGCCGATAAGAGCTTCCTGCCTGGTGTTCGCCAGCCTGGAGTTCATCAGCATCGTCTGGATGCGCGACAGCCTGTTGCTGAACATGCTGATGCTGGCGTGCCCGATCGAGGCGGTCCGACAGTGGCAGATGTTGGGTGCCCCGGGCAATTGAACGGCGGGACAGGGCAGGCCGACGCGAATCAACGGACGGCCGCAAGACTCCACTCGCCGGTTCTCGTATCAAAGCGAAAAGCCTGTTCGTTAGCGACCAGATCCTGTCCATCCCAGATCTTGCCGCCCCAGATCAGGATCGTGCCCTCGCCTTCAACTCGGGCCCGGTGCGAATGGATCCAGCCCGGGACCTGCCCGCGGCTCGGTACGGCGTGAATACTCCATGTCTCGCAATCCAGCCGATACACCGGCGTCTTGCCCGGACGGCGGTCGGCGGGGTAGCCGAGACAGCCGATGATGTAGATGCCGCCATCGAGGAACGTCGCCGAATGGAAGTCGGTGGGCGGAAAGACATCCTCGGGATAGTCGAAGATGCGGAAGCCTCCTTGGCCGTCGTGGACGACGACGTCGCGGTAGATGCAGAAATCCGGGTCATAGTAGTCTTCGTGCTCGCCGCCGATTTCCACCAATTGGCCGGACGGGAGCCGGGTCAGGGACTGGCCGTGCCGGTCGAAGCACCAGATCTTCTGGTCGTCCGGGCGCGGGGCCGGTCCGAATTCTTCGCTGGCCGTGTAGGCGCTGCAGCGGCTTCTTACCATCTCGTTCCAGAATGGATTGCCCAGCTCCTCGGGATTGGATCGACCGCAGCGGGGCGTGCGGAACACCTCGTAATCCTCGGCAGACACTTCAAACGGCTCGCCGCCGTGGGCCGTCAGCAGTCGGGCCCGCCGCTCGCTGGGCAGTCCGTTCAGATCGAGCCCCGCTTCGTGCAAGATCCAAATCACCTCCGACGACGAGGCTTCGTGCATCAAGTCGAAGCCGTACTCGTCCTGCTCCTCGATCCCGGCTCCCGCCTCGAGCAGCGTGCGAACGCACTCGGGGCAATCGTATCGGACGGCGTGGCGCAGGGGTGAGGCGCCAAATTGGTCGACGGGTTGCCGGAGATCCCAACCGTTGGCCAGCAGCCACTGCAGGACCTGCGGCTGGTGGCCCTCGATGGCGTAGCCAACCGCCGTGGTTTCCACGCAGCCGGTGGCCGAGCGGTTGCAGCCGTGTTCGAGCAGCAAGCGGGCCAGCTCCAGTTTCCCACAGTGAACCGCGAACAGAAACGGCGTGCGTCCCCGACAGTCAACATCCTCCAGGCTTGGCGAGTCTCGGAGCAGCGCCTGCAACTCGTCCGGGGTCCCGAACGCAAGCGTTCGAAACACGTCGTTCCAGCGCAGCACCGCCGGGTCCGCCCCGCGGTCGAGGAACAACTTGACGAGTTCCAGGTCGGGTCGGCCTGCGGCCACGGTCAGGACGGATTCGCCGTAGTCGCTGACGCAGTCCAGCGGCGCGCCCGCGGCGATCAGGTACTCGAGAATCGACCGCTGCCGGTCGGCCGAGGCCGTGATGTTCGAGTACAGTGCCTTGAGCAGCACGCTGTACCCGTCGTCGTCGCGCCACGTGACGTCCGCGCCGCTGCTGACGAGCAGCCGGATTTCCTCCAGCGAGGCGTGTTCGATCGCCAAGGCCAGAACCGACTGCCCGGCCGGAGTTACGTTGGCCTGTTCCATAAATGACGTGTCCAGTCCCGCTTCTTTCATGGCGGCGATTTCCTTGGCAAGCAGCGCTGGAGGCGTGGAAACGGCATTCACGTCCGCGCCGTGTTCGATTAGACAGCGCATCACATCGGGACCCGCGTGGGGGCTGGCCACGGCCGCCATCAACGGCGTGCAGCCTTGGGCGTCCCGGATTTCGAGCGACGGTGACGAGGACAGTGCGGCCCTGAGTTTGTTGAGTTCGCCGTGGCGCGCAAGTTCGTGCAGCTCGGTTGTCGGTCGGGCGGTGTCGGTCGCGGGGAGCCGCCGGTCGAACCGATGGGTCAGGCGGTACACGAGCCAGACGATCGGCAACGCGACGAGCACGACGACTGCCGCGACCAGCCAGAGGAACATCTCGGGACCGCGGAGCAAGTACGGCATGGCGAGCCAAGTGACGACCAAGGCGATGGGGACGAAAGCAACCAGGCAAACCGCGACGGCGATCGCGTGCTTGGCAAGCTCAACAACAAGGAGTCGAATGATCCGCCGTGCCACGGGTGCCATGTGCATCTTACGATCTCCCAGGAACTGAGCAAACACCTCGGCAGGGGACAGCGCCCGGCGGGGTTGGCCGTCCCCGGTCTTCCCTTCGTGTCGGTGGCCGGCTGCCAAGCGAGCCATCTGGTCGAGCGTCCGCAGCTTGGCACGAGCCTCCGCGCCGCGGTTGCCGCGTGCGGGCCGCCCAGCCTTCCGCGCCAGCAGTTCCGGCGTGCAGACTTCTTTGGCATAGTCCGAAATCAGCACTGCATCGACGTGCCCGCTCGGCGCAGGTCTCCCGACCTCGCCGAAACCGCCGACCGCAGGTCTCCCGGATTCTGCAGACCTTCGGTCGAGGCCGGAGCGGGGTCGGAGACCCTCGCCCAGCAGGATGGCCTCCGCCAAACGTTCGCCGAGTTCCGTTGACAAAGGATGTGTCCGTTCGTGGTCCACACGCAGGATTTGGTGCCGCTGCCGCTGTTCGACGGTGGCGAGGAACCGTTGCTTGTGCGTCGTGGGCCGGTCGGCATCCGTAAGTGCCATGCGCCCGTCGATTCCCGCTTCATCCAGCAACCGGCGGACGGTGTAGCCCTCGTGGTCATCGCCCACGACGCCGGCCACCAGCACCTCGGCGCTCAGTCCCCGCAGGAGCCCGCCCACAGCCCCGGCGCCGCCCAGTCGGACTTCGCAGGCATCCGCTTGCACCACCAACATCGGCGCCTCGGGGCTGACCCGTTCTGCACGCCCCCAGGTGTATTCGTCGAGCATGATGTCGCCCAGCACCAGTACCCGCCTGGGATCGAATAATCCAGTTGCGTCCATTGGATTGCTCATGATGTTCCATCACTCGCTCCGCCTGCGACCCGCTCCAGCCCCCCCTTCTCCTCTGCGCCACTCGCGACGTGGGCCCTCGAAAGCCACTCGCGCCCCACCCGTCTCATTTCCAGAAGCTCAGGATGATCGCAAGTAAGAGGAGTAGCAGAATACAGCCGATCGGCCCCCATACTGCGATTTGGACAGCACAGTGTCCAAGCCATTCCGCCCGCGCTGTACGTGCGTACTCCTGACGATGATCACGAAGTAGGGCGTGCAGCTCAAGAATCTCGATTATCACCTTGGGGCAGAAGCCAGCTAGTTTTGCGATCTCTTCGGCTCTTGTACTATCCACGGCGAGCGGGTCCTGGCGTTCTGAAGCGGTCATGACTCGGTCGATCTTGGAGAGGATGTCATCGTTCAACTCCTCAAGAGACCGCAAATCGGACTGTAGCGGCTTGCCCTCAGCTTCAAAAACCTCGCGTACGCGAGCGTACTCTTTATCCGCTGAGATCGACATGCGGCGGATGTCCGCCCGAAACTCGTGCATTGTGTAAGGACGGCTGCGATCTGTCATCGGGGATTGAACTGACTGGGTACTTTGAAATCGGCCTCCGACCAACTCACGCAAACGGGCGGTCGCAATCGTGATCCAACTCTTACAGCGCCATAACAGGCACTGGCTCCGGCCGCGGTCCATCGATTTCAAACGATCGATATGGTCATGGTTGTACAGCTCGTCGAAGTATGCTCCCAACGCTGTGGCCACCGTGTTCTCCCGATACGTGCGGTTGCCGTTGCGCTCGTAGCGGTACTGGATGCGGTCGACGTCGGTGCTCGTGTCGTAGTTGTACCAGTAGCAGTCTTTGACGCGGCCGAATCGATCCAAGCCGCGGTAGATGTCGCCCGTGTCGGGGTCGTTCCCGCCCGCGGTGCCGACCAGCGTGTACGTGATGTTGGGCTCGGTGTAATCGACTTCGACGGCGCCCGGAGTGAACGGGGAACTGAGCGTCGGCAGCAAGCCGCCCGCCGGGCCAACGCCCAGGTACGAGTAGTCGGCCAGATGCGTCGAACCGGCGTCATCATCGATGATCGAGCCGATGCGGCTCAGCGCATCGTTCATGCTGTCCGCGGCGCCGTAGCTGTACGTGATCACGCGGCCATTGGGATACGTGATGGTCGTCGGCCGGATGGTGTTGGCGCTGCCGCTGGCGTAGCCGTATTGGACTTTGGGCGTCGTGGAGGTGTTCACGCTGCCACCGTGGGCTTGGTAATCGGCGGTGATTTGCCCGAAGTCGTTGTACGTGAATTGGATTTCGTTGACCACGCTGCCGGAACCCACCGTTTCGCCGTTCCAACTGGTGATGTTCTCGACCATCCCGCGGACTTCGTAACTCGTCGAGATGCGGCGGACGGTACCGTCCACGCCGCTGCCGAGGGCCGTGACGCGGTCGTGGATTTGCCGGCCGAGGCCATCGTAGTCGAACGCGTGAACCGTTTCGTTTTGGTCCTTGATTTCGTTCACCTCGCCCTGGCGGTTGTATTTGAACTCGATCCGGTCGTAGATGCCATCCGTGCCGTTGCCGAGCGGATCCGCCACGTCGTCGCTGTCCGGGTAGATCTCGGCACGCTTGAGCAGGCTGCTGGCGATGCCGCTGTCGGAAAGCGTCGTGCCGTAGACGTACCGCGTGGTCTGGTCGCCGGTGATTGAGTTGACGGCCGTGATGCGTGACACGTTGCCGTCGGCGTTGTAGGCGGTTCGGACGGTCACGTTCACGTCGTCCGATTCGAATGGACCGGAACTGCTGCTGGAACTGCTCGCCCCCGTCCAGTTCTGCACAAGCGTGACCTGCCGCCCGGCGGCGTCGTACTCCACGTAGGTCACAATTCCGCCGGGATTCGTGGTCGTGGACAATTGACCGGCCGAGTTGTAGGTCATGCTGGTCACCAGCACGGTGTCGCTGCGGGCGGGGACGGTGCTGGGACGAGTGAGCGTGGTGCCGCCGTTGGTGCCGTAGTCGGCCGTGGCGATCGTGCGGCCCAGCGGGTCGTGCCACGCCGCGCTGTAGGTGATCCGCGACTTGGGCTGCGTGCCCGACGGGCCGTTCAACTCGCCGGTGCCCGTGGCGTTGTGGTAACGCTGCTTGAACGTGGTCTGGATCACGTTGCCTGCCGCGTCGTAGGTGAACTCCGTTTGCTCCAGGAGCGTGTCGTCCGAGAGCGTGGATGCCTCGCTGTACGCCGTCTCGTCCAGGTCGTAGCCACGCGATTGCTTGGTGCGCCGGCCCAGGCCGTCATGGACAGTCTTGGTGAAGACCTTCGCCCCGGACGGCAGGCTCTTGATCACGTTGCCGGCCGCGTCGTACCACGTGTTGTCGGTGAGCGCGTTGCCGACAATGCCGG
>CAIYOB010001188.1 GCA_903927685.1 uncultured Planctomycetaceae bacterium | reverse complement strand
CTGAGGAAATGCACGGATTGAATCTCGGCTTCCGCGGGGATCGTCAGTGCGTGCTGCAAGGCGCCGCTGTCCGAATAAACCAATAACGCTTCCGGCCTTCCGGGAGCGAACAGGCGGCGATGGTTGGATATGGCAACCAGGCGGCCCGTGGGGCTCAAAGCAGCTGGCATGCGAACGCCCGCGGTTGCCGCGCGGAGTGCAGCCGAATCCTTGTCCTCTGACAAGGACGGCTCTTCGAAACGGTGAATCGCCCGAAAACGCGTCAGATCCCACAGCGTGAACTCTGTTTTCCTTTGCGTCAGCAGCCTCTGCCCCTCGCCGCTGAACTGGACCACCGTCGTGGGCAAGAGCCAGGCGTGCCGTCGTTTGCCGGAACGCAGGTCATAAACAGCCGTCTCGCAACTGGTTCGGAGTGCCGCCAAGTGCCCGCGCGGGTGGATGGCGACGACATCCGTCCGCGCATCGCGATCGAAGTCCAGCCAGTGAACATGGTGCTCGCGGTGGGGTGGGTCCTGTTCGAGTACGGTTGGCCAAGCGTCCAACGACTCGGCGACCGGCGCCGGCTTCCCCGGGGCGCAACCGGAGCCGTGAACAGCCAGTCCGCCGATGACGAGAGCCACTGCCAGCGCATCTGCCAGAATCCCGCAATTCGACATGAGGCCGCCTCCTCACCTTCAACTTTTCCCGAACGGCTATACTACCAGATCTGGCCGGCGGCGGGCGGCGGCGTATGCGACGGATCCAGTATTTCAGCACGTGCCGGGTTCCATGTATTGACTGGATCGAGGTCTTTTCTCGTACTCAGTTGCCAATTCATCGAGTCGTAGACGCAGAATCCTGTCCCGTAGCGGCGCGCCATTGTCGCTGAGGAACACCACCAGGATGCGTTCCTCCTGGCCGGTTTCGCGCACCGACAGCAGGCTCCGGCCGACGCTTCCGTCAAGCAGCAAGAGGATCGCCGCGCACTTGCGCCGCTCCGTGTCGGCGATCTTGGCAAACGGTTCGTCGCTGCCCGCCGACGTGTCGAACGGTTGCTGCGGAGTGAGGAACGCGACGTAGAGAAGCCGCGGTCATTCACGGCCCAGCGGGCCTCTACCGGGGTGGCCGCAGCAACCTACTCGCACGAACCGGCGTCGCTTTGCAGGTCGCGGATCCATAGCCGCAGGAAGCGATCGACGATCACGTACGAACCGTTTTCGGGCTCGATCAAGTCTTGTTCCACCAAGGCCTGCGACGCGCGCTGGGCGTTGGACGCCGAACGTAAGCCGTACCGCCGGGTGAAGGCGGCGGAAAACGGCTTGGCCCCCGCCGGCTCCAGGGCCAGGCCGGTGAGGAAGCGCCGTTGGTGTCCGGTCAGGGATTCCCACAGCGTCGCGTACGCGAAGCTCTCACGTTCCAGGAGCACACGGACGGCGTCCCGAACGGCGTCCACGGCGACGGGCTCTGCCGGCTCCGCCCGTTCCCAGAGCACGTGGCACAGATGTTGCGTGTAAAACGGATGGCCTTGCGTCAGCTGGCACACCGCGCGGATCTGGGCGTCGTCGATGGACTTGCCGGCAGCCGTAAACCGCGCTCGGATGAAATCCCGCCAATGCGCCTCGGCGATGGGGCCGAGCGGATAATGGCCTGCCGAGCGATACAGCGGGCGGGACTTATCCAGGAACATCTGCTGGATCAGGTGCTTGCGGCTGCCCAGGAACAGGTAGCACACGTCCGCCTGGTGTTGAATGACGCTCCGCAGTTTACGTTCCACCAGATCGCTCTCGTAATCCAGAATCCGTTGCACTTCGTCAAACACCACCGCGACGCGGCGGCGCTGCCGAGCGGCCAGGGCCGCCGGCGCCTGGAGGACCTCCTCTAATTCCAGTTCCGCCTTTCTCGGCGTCACGGCGCCAAAGCTCACGCTCGGACGTCCCTCCTCGTCCAGGCTGATGCTCGGGACAAGCCGGCGGAACAAGTGCCCGGCCGTTTCGAGCATTTTCGAGGACGTCGTCGCGGCCGCCTGGGCGATCGCCCGCGCGGTGGCCGCCGCGAAGGAAGCCTCCGAGTCCGTCGGCCACAGGTCCACGTAAACGCCGATAAACCGCTTCCGCGACAGGCTGTCCAAGACGGTGCGCACCAGCGACGTCTTGCCCAGGCGACGTTCGGCGTAGACGAACAACTTCTCGCCGTTCTCGACGGCGCGGAGCAGATCCTGCTGTTCCGAACGGCGGTTGCAGAACGCGTCGCCGGCGACAACCGCGCCGTATTGAAAAGGATTGGTCATCGTCCAACGTCCCCTGTCAGCCCCAGCTTGTCCGGCGGCGGAACCGACCGCTGCAGCACCGGCCTCATTGTACATTACGCATCGTGCGTAACGCAACAAGCGTAATGCGAGTGCCTGCGAGGAACAAGTGGTGAGGGTCCGGGGTGTGGGCGTTACGGCTGGGAGGCTTCACTGGTGTACTGGTCCATGCGGGCGCGGTAGACCACCCGCGCGCCGCTATCGATCGCGGCTTGCACCGCCGGGCTCCCGTCGTCGCCCGCTTGGTGGGCGCTGAACCGTGCCCACGCTTGGTATTCCGCTTGGGACGTCTGGCCGCACCTCCGATCATTTCCACAATCTCTTGCGGTGATCCTCGGCCAACGCCTGCAGCCTGGCCAACGTGGCGGCATGTTCCGGTTTGCCGGCGAGGTTGGTCCATTCGCGCGGGTCAGCTTGAATGTCGTAAAGCTCACAGGGCTTCTTCGCGTCGGCGTACTCGATGTAACGGAACCGCTCGGTGCTCACGGCAAGATTCACAGGCTCGTCGTTGCGGGCGTTGACGGTGTACGCAGCGTGGTCCCACGGGATGGTGGGATCGTCGAGCAACGGGCACAGACTCCGGCCGGCAAGGTCGTTGCGCGGGGGCAGGCCGCACAGGTCGACCAACGTCGGATAGAAGTCCACGTATTCCACCACGCGCGGACAGCCCGTCGCCTGGGCCTTGCCGGGGGCGGCAATCAGCAAGGGGACGCCGCAGCTCTCTTCGTACGGCGTGCCCTTGCCCCAATAGCCGCCGCGCGTACCCAGGTGATAGCCGTTGTCACCGAGCATGATGACAATCGTGTTGTCCCAGAGACCGAGCCGATCCAGCGTATCCAGCACGCGGCCGAGTTGGCGGTCCATGAAGCTGATGCACGCGAAGTAGGCCCGCAACGAAGCCCGCCGGGAGTCGTCCGACGCCGCCGGCTTCTGCGGATCGCCGCCGGGCCGCGGCACGGTGCCCGTGACAGGCAGCGGCAGCGTCTCGGGTGCGTACCGTTCGAAGAACTCGTTCGGCACCATCCACGGCAGATGCGGACGGCGGAAGCCGCAGGCGACGAAGAACGGCTTTCCCTGTTGGGTGCCTTGTTCGATCAATTCCGAGACGCGGCGCGCCGTGTTCGGGTCAATCAGCTTGTTCGCCGTCGTTTGAAGCTTGTACCAGTGCCCGCCCTCGCCCGTGTCGCCGTCGAGTTGGCCTTCGGCGGCGATGCTGGCGGCGAGATCGAGTTTCT
>CAIYOB010001187.1 GCA_903927685.1 uncultured Planctomycetaceae bacterium | reverse complement strand
TTGCCGAGCCATCTCGTCCAGGAACTCGCGCCAGAAATCCCGACTCCACATCTCGGGGATGTTGGCCTGGGCCGCGTCACTGTTGTCCGAGTAGCTCGGGGTGCGCAGATCGAGCGGGATGTTGAACTTGATCCCGCGCTGGGCGATGTACGGTTGGTGCGTGCCCGATTTCAATTCCGGAACCGTGCCCAACCGGATCGCCTCGGCCACGTCGAGCCCGCCGTAGATCAGTCCGGCAATATCGGCGCCGGCCACACGCACGGTGCCGCCGTCGCGTTCGATCCGGTAGCTTTGCGCCGGGCCTTGTCCGCTCAGGGCCAGCTCGACTCGTTCCAGGGACTGGGAACCGGCGGTCCGCGCGGCCCGCGCGATTTCGTCCATCGCGAACCGCGCCGCCGCCGTGGGAGCTTCGCAATGGAACTCCGGTCCGTTCTCGGCTGCCTGACCGTGCGCCAGCATCGCGACAAGGCCCAGCCCCAGCCAAGTGGCCGCGTGAATCCAGAGACGGGTCGGGGATCGTGTGCTCATGAGGTCCTCCGTTGCGGGCTGCGCCGCATCCAGCAGTTGTCGATCGTGAACAGGCTGTCCGAGATCTCTCCTACGCGGCGCCGGCCGTAGATCGCGACGAACTCCTGTTCCGCGGACTTCCAGGCCTTGTCCAAGACGCCGAGTTCGGCCGTGCGACCGCAGATGCGTGCCCTGCGCGTGCCATGCCTCCCCCCTTCTTCTCAGCCGCCTGACGGTCATATCCAGCCAAAACATGCCATGATTCGGCTGTTTTGGCTAGATATAATCTCCTATATGCAGCCAAAACGTACCACCTTGACCGGGTTTTGGCTGCATTCGCTAGTAATCATTAAGGGGGTAGAGTTCGCATCGCGGTCGCCGGCTCGGTCGGGCCGGATCCAGCTCTCCTTAGCCCCAATCGCAAGCGAGCGGGAAGATGGCCACCCCATGCGAAACCGACGCTCTCCGAGCGAGCGGTTTCGGCATTACGGACGGCCTGGCCGAGTTGGGGCCGCCTCTTGCCGACGACAAGACAACCACGGATCGCACGGATTTCACGGATGTTCGCCATCCGTGTCATCCGTGGTCAAGTTTGATTGGGCACGGCCAGCGCCCGCGCCGTTTTCACGTGGTCGCACGCATTCCTGCTCTGGGCCGCCTCATTCGACCGTCAGCGTCAGGCTCTCCGAATGGCTGTTGAACTCTGGGGCGTACATGCACTGGATCTCGGCCATGCCGGTCTGGTACGCGCCCTTGTGCTGGACGCGGACGGAATACTCAAAGACGTACACGCCCTTGGGCAGGTAGTCGATGAAGAAATGGCTGGCCGTATCGCGGGTCGCTTCGTAATAGGCCAGCCCATCCTGGTACTTGTACCGCGACAGGACGTTCACCGGCTCGGTGCCGCTGCCGCGATAATCCTTCAAGTGGACGTACTCCATGTCGCGGTCGACGCGGACAACGACCCGCGTGACCAATTCATCGCCGACCTTGACCGGACCGGCGACCGGCTCTAGCTTCGGGCCCTGGCTGGTGTAGACCTTGGTGAACAGCTGCTTCTGCAGCTTCAGGGGCGTGCCTTCGTACGGCGTCACCTTGGTCATGTCCTCCAAGTACTGCCAGTGGACGCTGCCCCAGGCGACGCCGGCGTCGAGTTTCTTGACGGTGATCTCGCCCATTTGCGGCTTGATCTCCGCCGTGGAGAAACGCTGTTCATAATAGCCCGTCCCGGCTTCGACGCTCTCCGGCTCGATCGTCGTGCCGCCCAGGGTGACCTGGACCAGCTCCTTGGAGGCCAGCAGGTCGGTGCCGCGGAGCAGCAAGCCGTAGACCGCGTCCGCCGTGGCCTTGGTGGTCTTCCAGTCCTGGGTCTGCTTCTGTTTCAGCAGCCAGACTTTGCAGTCTTCGACCGCGGCTGCGTCGTTCATCACTTCGTCGAATGCCTCGATCATCATGGCCTGGGTCTCGATCGGCGCACGATACCACCACCAGGACAGTTCCTGTTCGCGCCAGAACAGGCCCAGCTCTTCGCTGCTGACCGAGCGTTCCTTGATCGACCGCATGATGTCCTGCGGGGTCTGGGCGTCGCCGAACCGTTTCAGCGCGATCGCCAAGTGGGCTTGGGATTGGCGGTTGGCCAACTGCAGCCAGTACTTGCGGGCCTGGCCCTGGAAGTAGTCGACCGCTTCCCGGTACTTGGCATCGATCGGCTTGTCTTCCAGGAAGAAACTGCGGCCGTACAGGTACAGGGCGATGGTGGGCGAGAGGTGGTATTCATCTTTCTTGCCCCACTTCAAGATTTCGCGATACTGTTCGTCGATCCACGCGTCCAAGCGGTCCAGCGACTTGACGGCCGGAGCGACGTCGATATCGACGCTCAAGTGCCGCAGCCGGCCGAAGCCGGTGGTGATGTACAGCGTGATATACTCGTTGGGCGGTCCGCCGGGGAACCAGGGCCAGCGGCCGTCGGCCAGTTGCTGTTCGGTCAGCTTGCGCAGGCCGCGGGACATCTCATCGCTCAAGCGGTTGTCGTCGAACAGCACGCCCACGTTGCGGCGGGCCTGGCTTTCGGCCTGGGCCTGCCGCAGCCACGGCGTCTCTTCGATCAGCACGGCTTTCAGGTCCTGGTTCTTTTCCAGCGGGCTGTCCAGCGCAGGCGTGCCTTTCCATTGGTCAAACACGCGGCGGATCTGCGGGTCGCTGTTGGCGATGTGCCGAGCCAGCGCGTTGGCGTACAGCCGGTTGAACGTCTGCTCGGTGCATTCGTGCGGGAACTCCATCAGGTACGGCAAGGCCAGCACGGCGTACCAAGAAGGATTCGAGACCATCTGGACCGTGAGGCTCTGGTGCCGCAGCGTGTCCGAGCGGCCCGAGTCGAGCAGCTTGCTGAACTGGAACTGTTTGGTCTGGGCCCCGCGGATCGGCAGCGGCAGGGACTCGGTCACCAGGATTCGCCGCGACAGGACGGGCAGGAATCCCTCCTCGCCGTCGGACAGCTTGCCGGTCGAGCCCACGGCCTTGTAGGTCAAGAAGCCGGCCCCGTCGGGCACGGTCAGCCGCCAGGACAGGCTGCGGGATTCCTTGGCCGCGATGTCAAACGGCTGGTCCGTGGTCGTGTTCCCCAGAGCCGCGTCTGCCGGCTCGCCCGTGCGGGCGTCGGCCAGCGTCAGCCGCACCGTGCCGGTCTGGCGCGCGGGCGATTGGTTGGAGACCTTGACGGTGAACTCCAGCACGTCGCCTTCGCGCAAGAACCGCGGCGGGTTCGGCTGGACCATCAGGTCCTTGGCCGTGACCACCTTGTCTTGCAGCCATCCGCTGCGCAGGTCGGTGTCGTGGGCAAAGCCGAGGAACTTCCATTCGGTCAGCGCTTCCGGCATGGTGAATTCCAACTTCACGCGGCCGGCGTCGTCGGTGAGCAGTTGCGGGAAGAAGAAGGCGGTCTCGTTCAGGTTCTGGCGCGCGGAGACTTTGCTCAGATCCGGCGCGGGCGGCGGTGGTGCATCGGCGCCGAGGCCCGCGGACGGTTTCTTCTCCAGGCCTTCAGCGAGTGCAAAATTGGCGACCCCCTTGTCCGCCGCTGCGGCGGCCATTTCGGGCTCGGCGGCCAGCCGGTCGATGGCCATCGCGCGGCGGGCTTGAGGCATGCCGCCGGGCGCGGCTGCCATCGGCGGCGGCAGACCGCCCGCCAGGCCGCCGCCGAATCCGCCGCGGTTGCGGCCGAAGAACTGGTAGCCCCAGAGGTTCGCGATGATGTCGGCCGGGAACGAGCGGTACGACAGCGAGGCATCCTGGTAGTCCTGCGGCCAGCCGCCGGGCAGGTGCTGCAGGTTCTTGGTCATGTTCTCGAAGCGGAACGAGCGGCGGCTGTGATCTTCGCGAAACACGTTGAACGCTGCTGGCCAGCTGTGCGGCTGGTAGGCGTCCAGTGACGCGTCGTACAAGGCCGCGACCATCTCGGCGGCGGCTTTCATCGTCGACGCGTCGCTCCGCGACGCGGGATTCGCGTCTCGGAGTGACGGGGCTATGGCGGCCGGTCCCACGGTCAGCGTCCAGGTCTCCTTCTGACCCGGTTCCAGCTTGGACGTGAAATGCTCCCATTTAACGCTCAGCTGCTTGTTCGACCACGGGACGCCGACCTTGCGCGACGTGGTATATGCCCGGTTTTCGCGGACCATGGTCACGTGCAGGGTAAAGCCGCCGCGCATGGCTTCCGTCACCGCTTGTTTCACAGCCGCCTGGGTGACTTTGGGATCGGTCCAGAAGCTCTTCAATGTCCGGCTGCGATGTTCGATTTCCACAAACGCGCGGGCCTGGTCGTAGCCCGAGCCCCAGACTGCCAGGAATTCCTGTCCCGGCTCGACGCTCCATGTCGGGGCGGCCAGGGCGTACGGAATCTTGACGGCGAACTTGTCGGCAGCCGGATCAACGACGCGCAGCGGCAGTTGGGCGGTCACTTTCTTGTTGAATCGGTCTTGGGTTTCCAGCACCGCGCGGTACGCTCCGGCCGGCAGTTGGCAGGCGAATGTCGCGTGGCCCCCGGCGTCCGTGGTCCAGCCGTGTTCGGCGACCACGTCGCCCAGCGGCCAGCTGTTGGGATCGGACGGGTTCGGTTCCGGCGCGGCGGCAGCCTGTTCACCGCCGCGGAACCTGACGCGAGGATCAGGGCGGCCGCTCAGATCCTGCCGCTGGACCTTGTCCGGCGCTTTCAGGCGATGGATCTTGAGCGAACCTTCAGCCAGCTGGCCCTCGCCGTCCAGCGTTGACGTCTGGATCGACAGCTGGATCGGCTTGTCTGCGGTCTGCCACTCGTCGGCGGTCAGCGTGGCCTGCAAGGCCGTGTAGCCGACGCGCAGGGTCTGCTGGCCGGACCGTGTTTCGCCGGTCGTATCGGTCACATCGGCGTACACTGTGTACTCGAATACGGGCTCGTCCTGTTCCGACACCGACAGGTCGGGCCGAGCGACGAACTTGACCTCGAACGAGCCGTCCGCGGCCGTGACCGCTCGGCCGTGCGTGATCTCCTGAGCGTCTCCGGCCGGCGGCATGCGCCACCAGAAATACCAGCCCCACCAGCTGGGATAGCGGACCTGGCGGACGACCCGGTAGCGGATCTGGGCCTCGTTGATCGCAGCGCCCGTATAGGCGGTGGCTCGGCCTTTCACCGCCACTTCGCCGTTCAGTTTTGGGGCCAGTTCGGGACGCTCGACGGCCACCTGGAACTTCGGCCGCTTGTACTCTTCGACGTTAAAGCTTGTGGCTCCGGCAGGCTCGCCGTCCACGCGGATACTCATCCGCCCGGTCACGCGATCGCGGGGAGCGGTGAAGCTGCCGCTGAACGAGCCGTAGGCGTTCGTCTGGTGCTGTTGCCGGGCGATCTCCTTGTTGTTGCCATCGGCAAAGACGACGGTCAGGACGCGACCGGCGAGCGTCTGGTAGTTGTCCCGTTCCTGGTCCACGTCCAGGCAGATGCCCTTGTATTGGATGGTCTGGCCGGGCCGGTACAGCGAGCGGTCGGAGAAAAACACGGTCTGCAGAGTGGGCCGGGTCCGCAGATCGGCCTGGGCGGCCGCGTAGTCGCCGGCCGTCGCCAGCATCTGATCCTGGTGCCGTGCGACCAGCAGGCAGGCTTGATTGGCGACCGTGGCCAGCGTGAACAGCCCGTTCGCATCGGTCTTGGCCGTCGGCCCCGCCTGCCGCACCTCATTGCGGGCGCGATACCAGGCCTGGACCTGGGCGCCGGCCAGCGGTTCGCCGGAGATCGCGTTCAGCACAAAGCCTTCGAGCTTGGCTTCGCCGTGGCGGGAGCGGACGACCAGCGCCAAGTCGCTGACCCAGAAATCGGTAAACGAGACCAGGTTGTTCTGCAGCCCGAAGTCCGCGTCGTGGCTGGCGACCAGGAAGTAGAAGCCGGGCTTCAAGTCGGCCGGCGGAGCGACTTCCTCGATCCGCTCCTGGTAATCCGCGGTGGGCGGCAGCTCGACGGACCATTGCCGCACGGGCGGCTTGGCCAGCAGGGCCTGACGCTCGCCTTCGTCCAGTTGTTCAGGCCGATAGCGGGAGGATTTCAGCCGCGCTTCGTACGAGTCCGGCACGATCCGGAAGTAAGCCTTGGTCAAGTTGCGGTAGCGGACCTGGATCTTGCCCAGCGGCTGGTTCCAGACGCGTTCGATGCTGATCTGGGACGACTTGGCTTCGATCTGCAGC
>CAIYOB010001186.1 GCA_903927685.1 uncultured Planctomycetaceae bacterium | reverse complement strand
CATGTCGTGGCGCGGTTTTGCCCCGGTCTGGACCGGAAAGCGAGCAAGGGTTCGCTCTATGCGGTCTGGACGGAGCGGATGAAACTGGAAATCTCGGGTGCCGATCAGGTCATCCTCGCTGCACTCGATCCCAGGCACCCCAACATTTAGCCTGGACAACGCCCTAGCCGCCGGCCCCGCTTTCTGTTTCGCGGGCTTCGCCGCCGCAGGGATTTCGCAACCCGGCGGGCGCGAGCGTGGTCCGAACGAGTCGGCTGGGCAGTCGCGAGTCAGTCTCGCACGGGCCCGAGCGCTGGGCCGGCGACCGCTTCGTGTGGAACTGGCCTGCGCGGAACGCCTGGGAGATAGCCGCGGGAATCGCGGCTTCGGCCAGCACCAACAGCGCGCGACTCTGCGCCACCTTGGCCTTCATCTCTTGCTGGCGTGCGATCGCTTCGGCGCGGCGCACCTCGGCCGCCGCCTGGGCCATGCGCATATCCGCCTCGGCCTGGTCGGCCTGCAAGCGGGCTCCGATATTCTCGCCGACGTCAATATCTGCGATGTCGATCGAGACGATTTCGAAGGCCGTATTCGCATCCAGTCCCCGGTCCAACACGCCCTTGGAAATGCGGTCGGGCATGGCCAGGACTTCCATGTGGGTTTGGGCGGACCCGATGGCGGTCACGATTCCCTGGCCCACGCGGGCAATGATCGTTTCCTCGGTCGCTCCGCCGATCAACTGCAACAGGTTTGTGCGGACCGTGACCCGCACATGGATTTGCAGCTCGATCCCGTTCTTGGCGACGGCGCTCAGCGTCGTCCTGCCGCCGCTCTGCCGTTCGGGGCAGTCGATCACCTTGGGGGAGACACTGGTGCGCACCGCGTCCAAGACGTCGCGGCCGGCGAGGTCGACCGCCGCGGCGCGGTCGAAGTCCAAATCGATGCCGGCGCGATGCGCGGCGATGATGGCGCTGAGCACGCGCGTCACATCGCCCCCGGCCAGGAAGTGAGCTTCCAAGCGGGCGGTGCTCATGCCTTGCTGCCGGTCGATGTTCAGGCCGGCCTGCGTGCCCATGATCTTGGCAGCGACGATCATCCCAGGCTTGACCTGACGGAAACTCATTCCGATCAAGCTGAGCAGACTGACGTCCGCGCTGCACATATACGCCTGAAACCACAGCGCGCCGAACTTGACGAACGCTGCGCCCAGCAACAGGGCGACGATCACCGCCACGGCGATTCCGCCGATCAGCAGCGTGCCTTGGACCGTCACGGCGGCCAGGGGGGCAAGACCGAACATGTTCCGCTCCTTGTGTCAACCCACCGAGCCTTCCAGCCGCACTCTATTGACAGGAAGCGATGAATTGCCGGCAATTGGTCGCGGTTCTTCGCCCGGCGCGTGCTTGTCCGGCGCCGTGGGGCGCGGGCACCATGCAGCTCGTCCGGCACGAAAAAAGCCGACGTACCCGCGCCCACGAAGGCTTACGGACACGTCGGCTTACTCTTCAACGGGCCTCCCGTGGCTGCCGGGCTGCCCCTTGTCTAGTCATCCGAAGGATCTCAGCGACCGCTTGTCGGCACCGCGGACGGTTGCGTGCCTGCGGCTGCCTGTCGAGTCCATTGTACGGGCCGAAGCGGGGAAAGCAAGGTCCCCAGGCCCGGCAATCTCCATCGCGCGCACGTCTCCGGCTGGATCGTGCGGGGCGAAAACGCCGCAGTCACAGCCCGAGTCCCGGCCGGTCACGCTCATCCGGCGCGAAAAAGGCGGCGAGCGAGGAGGGTGCGAGACAGCACAAGGCAATTCGGCTGCCCTTGGTCCGCAGTTGCTTGCTGAACTGCAGGAGGGCGTCGATGAAAGGGGTGTGAAGCAAATTGACACCGGTGAAGTCCACCAGGACTTTGCTGTCGATGTCCAATTTGTCGGCGAGTTGGGCAAAGTCGGAGCGGAGAGCGGTCAGAGTCGCTTCGTCGAAATCGTTGGTTTCCTTGAACTGGACTCGCGTCACGCCCGTAGATCGAGTGACCGTCAAGTGGGCGAAGTCCCAGGACTCGGGAGCGCCGCTCTCCCTTGCCGCACGTTCCACTTTCGGAGTGAGCGCCGTGGTGGCCTCGTCCAGTGACGCGTAGATCTCGAAAATCCGATGCCGAATCTTCGTCATGGCTCGCTCCTTGCGAGTGTCGCGAGGCAGTCAGTCAGCGTGCCAGAGCAACCTGCTCTGGCGCGATCGCAGGGCTGCACCTGACTGCCCCGGCAGAGAGATTCTAGCGTGCCTGGGTTGCCGCCGTCAGTCCCGCTGGCCATTTCGGTCGTTGGGAACCGGACCGCGAACGAGCCCGGGACCGGTGGGACAGTCCAGGCGGCCCCCGGAGGATGCGAGCCAACAGCTGCCGGGGACCGCCGGCGTACGATGAACTAATCCAGCAACTGGGCGAGCGCCTGGAGCGCCTGCTTGGCTTCGGTCACACCGCCGAGTTCCTGGATCAGCTTCTTCGCCTTCTGCAGAGCGGCGACGGAAACCAAGTCACTCGCGGGGCCGGCGGCCGGTGCCGCAGCCTTGCCCTTGGCCGTGCTCTTGGTCTTGACGACCTTGACCTTCGCACCGCCCTTCTTTTCCGCCTGCTTCATGAGATACTTGGCTTGGCTGACATCGTTCGCCGAAACGCTGAATCCCTCCGCAGTCAGGGCATCCGCGAGCGCTTTTGGCATGGCCTGCGGATCGGCCTCCAACGCTTCTCGGATTCGCTGGGATTTGCTCTTGGGTTTCTCAGCGAGGGCAGCTATCTCATCAGCCTTCTTTCTTGGCATCGCACAATTCTCCCGTGTCTCAATAGTGAAGCGATCAAACACGCTGATAGTCTATGTTGTAGAGAGAGAACTGTCTATTGGCCTGCCGAGATTGCCCTGGGTCAATGCCGTAGAAAGAGGCTAAGAGCACCATCCACAGGAAGCACGGAACGAAGCCATTTTGGGCCACTCGAAGCCGAAAAGACGGCCTCCGACGTTGTCCGAGCCGAAATGCGCGGGTACCATCTAGTGGCAGGTGCCGGCTCTCATCAAGGGCCGCTGAGAACACCGCCGAGAACACCGTTGGGGAGAATCCTGTGAGAGCCGCTGTCCTGAAACGTCCGCAAACGCCGCTGGTCCTGCAGGAGGTCGCGACGCCGGCGGTGGGACCGCGCGAGGCGCTGGTGCGCGTTCACGCGTGCGGTGTCTGTCATACGGATCTGCATCTGGCCGAGGGATTGTTTCAGGCGTTCGGCTACGATCCCTTCCCTTTGATCCCCGGCCATGAGATCGCCGGAGTGGTGGAAGTCTGTGGCGCGGAAGTGACCGGCGTGCGACCGGGGGACCGCGTGGCCGTGTACTGGTGGCACAGCTGTGGACGTTGTCCCTGTTGCCTGAGCGGCGAGGAAGAGTCCTGCCTGGAAGGCTTAGCCCAAATGCAAGCCACCGGCTTGACGCGGCCGGGCGGCTATGCCCCATGGGTGAGCGTGCCCGCCGAGTGCCTGGTCCCCCTGCCGGCCGAAATCGACTTTGCTGCGGCGGCCCCGTTCGGTTGCGCAGGTTTGACGGTCTACGCCGGGCTGATCAACGCGGGACTGCGGCCGGGCCAGCGGGTCGCGATGCTGGGATTGGGCGGCTTGGGGCACCTGGGACTGCAGATCGCCCGGGCGATGGGCGCGGAGGTGATCGCGCTGACCAGTTCCGAATCCAAGCAAGAACTGGCCACACGCTTGGGTGCCCACCACGTGCTGCTGGCTACCGGCCGCGATTTCGGCAAGCGGTTGCGGGCCCTGGGTGGCGTCGATGTGGTGATCTCGACCACCATGGACTTTCAGACTATCCGCGACGTGCTGGACGGACTGCTGCCCCAAGGCACGCTGGTCCTGGCCAGTCTGACGGCCGGACGGCTGCCGATCGATCCGCGGACCTTCGTCCTGGCCCAGCAGCGGGTGATGGGCAGTTTCTTAGGTTCCCGCGTCCAATTCCAGGAACTCTTGCACTTGGCGGTCCTGCACCGTATTCGGCCGCTGCTCGAGCGTTACCCACTGGAGCAGGTGAACGAAGTCCATCAGCGATTGCGCGAGAATAAGGTGCAATTCCGTGCCGTGCTGGAGCCGCAGCCGTGATGGATCACGAACTGGGCGACGACGATCTCCGCCTGCTCCTGGCGGAAGTGCAGCGCTTCTGCCGCAAGTCCGTCCAACCGCTGGTGGCTCGGCCGGAGCGGCCCCTGGAGGCAGCGCAGCTGGCCCGGCTGACCCGATTAGCGACGGAGTTCGGGCTGCTGAACCCCAGTTGCGAAGCGGGTGCCGGTCTCTGGGAAGAATGCGGTGGAAACGGCTGGACACGGTTCAGCTCCGCGGCCTTGCGGCAGATCGCCGCGGCCAACGCCGGGGTTGCGTTTCACTTTCACCAACTGGCCCTGGGCGACTACACCAGCCGTCGCCTGGGCGTTGTCGGCGGACGGCGGACGATCGTCGGCTTGCAGGGTGTCTATGGTCTGGCCCGCTACAGTCTGGCGCGGCTGCTGAAACCTAAGCCGTTGACAGACGAAGACCGCGTGCTGCTGCAGGACTATTTCGTGAGTTGGGGTTCGGCCGAGCCGAAACCGCAGCTGTTTCAAGCCGCGGATGATTGGCAGCAGTTGCTGGTGCCGGGCTGGGATCGGGACCAGCGTTTCGGCTGGTCGTTGGTCGCGCGACAAGACGCAGCGGTTGTGACGCTGCCTCACAGCCACGGGCTGAACGAGACGCAGACCTGGCAATGGCGGCCCGCCGAGTCGCCCGCACAGCACGTCGCCGCGGATCCCACAACGGCGCTGGCCGTTTATGCCGACGCGTTTCTGGTGAACGCCCAGGCGCTGATCGCGATCGCCTGCGGTGCGCTCCAACACGGACTGGAGAAAGCCCGGGAGTATGCGGCGTTGCGGCGCCAGGGTGGAGCGCCGATTCACCAGCATGCCGCCGTGCGGCAGCTGGCGGCGCGAGCGTCGAGCGTGCTCCACACGGTGAACTTGCTGTGCGACCAGTGTGCAGGGCTGCCGGTGGCGCGCGAGCATCTGGGAACCGTACTCGCAGTGCGGGCGGTGGCTCACGACCTGCTGTGCGAAGCGGCCAACGAGTCGTTGCAGATGCTGGGCGGTGCGGGGTACACGTGTGACGCCGGGCTGGAGAAGATTGTGAGAGACGGCAATCACTTGCGGTTGCTGTGCGGGACGCCGAGCGAACTGCGGATGTTCCTGTCGGAGTGGGAGAATGGAGGATGAGTGAAGCGCGTTCGTTGCCGTCGGGGCCTGAGGTCGGAGCTGCGCCGAACGACCGGCAGAGCGCAAGTCTCCGCCAGCCTGCGCCCCGCTCGTCCCTGGCGGGCCACTTGCCTCCCGAGCATCCGTTGTCGCCACGGCAAGCCTATCGCGTCCTGCCGCCATTGACCCGGGACAGCGTCTGCTACGAGCCCCAGGGGATCTGGGACCAGGACACGGGGGCCCTGCCGGCGGCGTTGGCCGAGTTGCGGCGGCAGACGCGGGAGTTCGCCCGGCGGGAGCTGCGGCCACGGGCGCTGGGCGGCGATTTACGTCCGCACGATCCGGCCACCGACGCGGCCGTGGTGCGGCGGGCCGCGGAATCGGGTGTCCTGTTAAGCCACCTGCCGCCGCCGCTGGGCACCGGCGCGATCGCCTTGGCGGATTACCCCTTGGCTTGGGCGGCGGCGGTCAAGGTCGAGGAGTTGTGCGCGGCCTGCGGCGGCTGGGGGCTGGTGCTGTCCGCCCATGCCCTGGGAATGATGCCGCTGCTGTTGAGCGGCGACAAGAAAGTCTGGAAGCGGTTCCTGATTCCGGCCCGCCAGCGGACGGTCGCCGGAACTCCGTATCTGCTGGCCTTTGCGATTACCGAGCCCGGTGCGGGCTCGGACGTCGAGCACGGCCACGGAGCGGCACAGACCCAGCCGGAAACAGTGGCCCGACGCGCCGCGGGCGGCTGGGTGTTGAACGGGCGCAAGCAGTACATCTCCGGCGGCGATATCGCGGACGCCGTCACGGTCTTTGCGGCCTTGGAAGGCGAGGGATTCGAGTCCTGGACGTGCTTCCTGGTCGAACGCGGCACGGCCGGCTTCCGCTGGCTGCGGAACGAAGCCAAGATGGGACAGCGGGCGTCGGGCGCCGCGGAATTGGAGTTGCAGGACGTGTTCGTTCCGGACGAGCACGTGGTCGGCGGCCTCCGCAGCGGCTGGGCACTGAATCGGGCGTCCTTGACGTGTTCCCGCATGCCCGTCGCGGCCATCGCGCTGGGCATCGCCCAAGGGGCGCTGGATGCGGCGACGGATTTCGTCTGTCAGTACCGGCTGGGCGGCCAGCCGTTGATCGATCACCAGGAGGTCCAGCTGCGAATCGCCGAGATGATCGCCGAGACCAGTGCGATGCGGGCCATGATCTGGCACCTGGCAAGCCGGCCGGTGATGACGCAAGCCAATTCGGCGATGAGCAAATTCCGCTGCAGCGAAGCCGCCGTGCGAGTCTGCGAAATGGCGATGGAATTGTTCAGTCAGCACGGCGTGTTGCACGAAAACCTGGTCGAGAAACAGTTCCGCGATGCGCGGCTGACGCCCATCTATGAAGGCACCAATCAGATCAACCGGTTGGCGGTGATCGAGGACTTGCAGGAGGTCTTGTTACAGCGATGAACCCGCGCAACGATCCGTTTTTCGACGTCCCCAAGACCGTGGTCACCACGACCGAGGGCGACGTGCAATTGCCGATCTGCTACTTTGACTGTTCGCACTACATGGCCCTGTTCCGGGTGGACGCTGCCCGGGCGGCCGCACAGCTGCAGAACCTGCCGCTGGAGCCGGTGCTCGTCTCGCGCAAGGCGGTGGCTATCCTGAGTTTCTTCAAGTACCGCGACACGACGCTGGGGCCGTACCACGAAGTCGGTTTGGCGCTGCTGGTCACCCCGCGCGGCCAGACGCAGACGCTGGGTTCCTTGACGGACCTGCTGCAGCAGACCCGGAGCGAGAACGTGGGGTCGTATGTCCTGGACCTGCCCGTGACAACGCCGCCCGCCCGAGCCGCCGGTTGCGAGATCTGGGGATACCCGAAGTTTGTCGCTCCCCTGCCAATTCAACTCGACGTCGACCGCTTCCAGGCCCGGGTGCTTGATCCGGACGGCCGGCAGATCATGGAACTGGCCGGCCAGCGCGGGCACGTCCTGCCGGAACCACTGCCGGGCATGGCCCTGGTGACGTTCTCGATGCACTGCGGGCAACTGCTGCGCACTCGAGTCGAGACGCGCGCCGTGTGCGCGACCAGCGGGGGCGGTTCGCTGAGGCTGACCGTCGGCGATTCCCCGCACAGGATGGCCCGGCACTTGGCCGACCTGGGCCTGGACGGCCAGACGCCCAAGTTGTTTCAGACGACCGAGGGTTTTCAGTCCCTGCTGTTCGGTGGAACGGCGGCTTAGGTCAGCATGGGGCATTGCTGTGATGGGTTTCGCGTTCCACGACGTCTGGGGCGATTGGATCGGAGATCGGCGCTGCGGAGGACGCGTGGGAATCTGGGGTCTGGCCGGGTCGGGGCGTCCGCGGTCCGATTGACTGGGGAGCCCCTCCGAGAATCGCGCGTCCTGGTGCCGGGGTCCTGGTCGGGACGGGGGCGCGCGGATTCGGGCCTGACGTGCCGAGGGCCAGGATCACCATGCAGCCAATCGCCAACACGGTGAGGCCGATTCGGCCAAAGAACCTCGCTGGGTGGCCGAGGTCATCAGCAAGAAGTCCATCAACAACGCTGCGCTCAAGACGAGTGCGACCGCCGGCCCTGGCGCCTGCAAGCGAGGGGATCGCACGCTGCCCTGCTTCAGACGTGCGTCGCGTCTATTGTGCCGACGGCGAGCCGAAGTAATACCTCAAGTACTGAGCTCCCAGTTCGCGGAAATCGTCCAACGCGGCGCTGAACGCAGCTTGGCTGGTCGGCGTGCTCTCGTTGGCCAGCGACTTCTGGTTGTACTCCGGGTACTGGTTCTCCATCAGCAGGCTCTCCACGCTCGCGTAGCGCAACCCCGGCCCAAATTTCCGCAGCGGTTCGCTCCGCCACCACATCTGGCCGGCGATTACGAAATCCACCGGGCGCTGGCCCTCGTGGACCAGTTCGAGCGGTTGACTGGTGTCCGACTGCCACCAGCCGTCGCCGCCGCCCACGAAGATCCGGCCCTCGTAATTCCGGATAGTCATCGCCTCGCGGTCCACGGTGCTGATCTTGGAGGCGCCGATGGTCACGCGGCCCGGGCCTTGCCCCGGCTGTCCGACCGCCAGCAGGTATCGCTGGTTCGACTCGGAATAGAAATCCGCGACGATCACATCCTGGTTGTCCAGCACGTCCAACGCATAGTTGTGGCAGGCGTCATTGTGGAATAGGAAGCCGGCGATGCCCGTCTTGGGCTGCGCGGCGCCTTCCAACGTGAGCGAATAGTAATGCTGGGCGCACAGTATGGTCGCGGGCCCGCAATCGGTCAGGCGGATGTTGCCGATGACGTGCCCCATCAGCACCACCGCGCCGGCCGGCAGACGGTCGCACCACAAGCCCGTGCGGCACGGCTCCAGTCCGTTAACGTACACGCCGTCGTATCCGATCGACGAAGCGCCGGGGTCGGCGGTGTGGTGAATGCGCACGGTCTCCGGCGCCCCCTGCAGGACCAGATGTTCCAATCGCAAGTCTTGCGGATGGTGGATGCGGAGCATCGGCCCCGCTGAGTCGCCGGCCCAGCTCAGCAGGCTGCGAAAGCCGGTGCCGCCGAGCCCGTATCCCTGGCCCGTGAGGTGCAACGTGCGGGTAATCTTGTACGACCCGCCCGGCAGATAGGCGAGGGCTCCACCGCCATGCGCCTTGGCCGCGTCGAGACAGGCCTGCACGGCGGCCGTGTCGTCGGTTCGGTTGTCCGCCCGGGCGCCGAAGTCGCGGATCGCGTCGAAGATCTTGGGACTGGTCCAGGGCGTGTCATCCAGGAACTGCCGCGACGCAGCGGTGAGCGTGGCGCCGCGGTTCCCTGGCGGCACTTCCGTGATCCGCGAATTCGGACCCGGGGCCACGACCTGCGCGGTGCCGGGCGAGGCGTTGTTGCTGACGATCAGCAACTGCTGCAGTTCCGGCGGATTGTTCAACCGGATCGGCGCTTCGCCGCTGGGCGGGTCGCGGAAGACGCAGTCGAAGATCGTGGTCGGCCCGCGGTGCCCGAGCTGGATCGCGCCGTCCGGGGCCGTCCAGCCAGACACCTGGCAATCCTGGATCTTCATGGCCAGGTGCCCCCAGCGCATGGTGCGAAAGAAACAGGCGGAGCCCTGCGACGTACAGAAACGCAGGGAACTGGCGTGTGACGGCGACAGCTGTTGGACGTCGCACTCACGGCTGCGCAGGAAGTGGCTGGCGCGCAAATAGAAGTTGCCCTTGACGCTGTTCAGGCCCACGCCGCAGTCCTCGAACTGGCAACCGTCGAACGTGTTGTCGTAATCGTTGAAGTTGCCGAAGGTCACGCCGTGCCCGCAGTGGCGGAACAGGCAGTTGCGGAACCACATCTCGGCCGTGGCCACCTGCTCGTCCCCGCGGCCGACCAGCACGCCGTGCTCGGTACAGTTGAGGAACGCACAGTGCTGGTAGCGCATGGACGTCTCGTAGTAGTGCATCGACTTGTGCTCGACCCCCACCGCCGCTTTGCCTTGGCCGTCCCAGGTCAGTCCCTCGTAGCGGGCATAGGTGGCGCCGTTGTTCCACAGCATGACGCCCTGCGGCGGTCCGTCCCAGACCAGCACGGTCTCGCGGCCGTGTCCGACCAACCAGGCCCCGTGGGATTTCGCCAGGACCAGGGTCTTGGTCAGCCGATAGCGTCCCGCGGGGAAGTACACGACTCGATGACGCAACGACTCGGCGTAGTTGTCGTTCGTCTCCGGGGTGCGATCGAAAACCGCCTGGATGGCCGCCGTGTCGTCCGCCGTGCCGTCCCCGCGGGCTCCCGAGTCACGCACGTTCATCCAATCTGAGCGTGGTTCCCAGGTTAGGACGGGAATCCGAGCTTCTTCCGCCCTCGCGGCCCCACCGCCGCACAACATTGCGACACCGAGGAAATGCCGAAGCAGATCAAGTCTTCGCGGATTCTCGCTAACCATGATCGAGCGTCTCCTTCTGTCCGAGCTTCGCACGCCGGACCGCCGTGTTGCATTGTCCGCACGTGATTCCAGCCGCACGCGCGGGACGACGTTCCGAATTTCCCCGCCAGTCTACCAGTCGGCACGCGGCCGTGGTATCGACTTCAACGGGCGAAGACGGAGGTTCGAAGTGGCCGCCCCTTGAACCTCGTTGCGCGCATTCCGCAACGTCACGATCAATGCCTACCTGCCCGTGGATTTCGGTCCTGATCGGCTTGGCGCTGAAACATCCCGCGAACCCGCGAACGAAACAACCGTCCGAACCCACGCGGGATCGTCCCTGGAAGCAGATCACGCACGTCGGCGACTTCCTCATGAACGGAGCGCCGGAGTTCGAGGCCGTGGAGGTGGTGTGCTCGGCGCGGCCGATCCCACGACAGACGCTCGATCCCGCTGGCTGATCTGCCAATTGGGCAGCTGCCTGAGCTTGTCGTACAGTTCGCGAAAGCCATGCTTCAAGCCGAAGTCTCTTTCTGCGTCGGTGATCGAAACCATCACCAGAAGCACGAGGCGTCCGTTTGGCAAGTCGCAACTCTCCGGCAGCGGCGATTGCGCTCGTGTGACGAGGAAGTTGAGACCGCTATCGGCGCGCGCCCAAATGATGGCCGAGTTTCTGTTCACCAAGTTCGTCGTCAGCGTATTGAGCGACTTGTCGGCAAGATCTCTCTGCAGCGATTCCAGCGGCCACGCTTCCTTCTGGCGCGTGAGAAGGATGAGTTCGAACCCGTAGCCGGGAGTCCCTAATGCGGGGTTCTTCCGGGCCACAAGCTCGCGAAAGTGGTCATTCGAAAGCAGTCCTGTTTTCCGGCCGGTCCGGACGTTCATGTTCCGATTCGTCAGGCCGGATGTAACATAGACCCAGCACTCGTCGGGCAAATTCGTCTGCATCGCGAATAGCTCGCAGGTCGGGAAATTTTCCGCGCGAATGCGGTTCTGCGGTAATTCGCCGAGGCTCTGCTCGAAGAACTCCTCGCGGCGGCGTGACACTTCGTCCAAGGCCAGCGGCGGTGGCTGGGACGGGTGATCAGGGCTCGCGGCCGTCTCTTGAACCCCTGCATCGTTCGCTGACTGGGCCGCCTCAGGAACAGGCAGTTCATACAGTGAACCATTGCGGTCCAGGAAAACCAGGCAATCCTTGCCGGGGAGCGTGAGCAACGAAACGATGCCTGCCGAATGCGTGTAGAGACGGCGGGGGGCGCGGCGACCGCTGGTCCAGAGATCCACATTCGCCTGCTGATCGCTGGATACGACGCGAGTTTCATCGAGGAAAGCGAGTGCAACCACACCGCTCGCGTCAGGTACGGTCCATGACTGAGCCTCGCGTTGGTGCTCAAAGTCCCAGACCTTGATGCCGTGGAAGGCGTGCCGTTGGTCATCGCGTGCGACGCCACTTCCCGCCGCAATCAGCGTGCCGGCCCGGTGTACGGCGCAGGTGCTGGGAAAGGGGAGCAGGAGCACTCGCTGTTGAACCGGTTTGCCCATCTTCCAATCCACCAGATGAACGTACCCAACTTCGTCGGCGACGATCAACGTCGTGTCGTTTGGCCGGGGTGAAAAGAACTTGGTTTTCTTCAGGTACTTGATGTCGCCAGCGCGGAATTCCAGCTTGTCCGTCAGGTCACTGATCCGTCTCCGAGCAAATCTGCCGGCGCCGATGTCGATGATGACGTGGTTTCCATCAGGCGTGAATGCAAGCGTCTGCGCGTTCTTGACCGTTGCGATCGTCTCACCCGACGGGACGCTTCGAACCTCGATGCGGTCCTCGCTCGCAAATCCCTTGCCCGGCGACTCGCTCTGGCTGCCCACAAGATGCCTTCCGTCCGAAGTCATTCCCACCGCGCATACCGGCCCGACGTACGGGACTCGGGCTGTCTCGACGTGGCTGGCGACGTTGACAAGCTGCACGATCCCTGACGAAGACCGGACGATCAGGCTGGAACCATCGGGAGTCAGCATGAAGTGCGTCACCCGGGGTTCAACGGCCCAGGGGGATGCCTGAGAGTGAACAGCCGTCGGTGGGTTCGCCTCGCATCCGGCGAATACGCACAGCAGCAGGGCCGAGTGCATTCGCCCGCCCCGCACGTTTCGTCGAAGCCAAGGATTCAACATTGCTCAGTCTCCTACGCGGTTGGCATGGCGATTCGTCGCGGCCCCCGCAACCTGCGATGTTATGCCCACCGAAAGATCTCGCCTCGCAATGCTCACGGAACAATTCCCGCGCCCCTGTACGTTGGGGGGGCGGCTGGGGTGAGGGGCGAGATGACAAACCGAACAGTCATCTCGTAGGCGTTGCTACGGCCCACCAGATGCGAGTCGATCGTACGATCGTGGCGACGTTTGTTCAAGCGGTCTCTGCGCGTGCTCCAGGCTAGACGACGAACTTGGCTTCAACGGACCTCCCATCGCTGTGCGGGCCTGCCGCGTCGGCTACAATGTGGCCTGTCGGCGGCGGCAGCCGGTTGCTCCTGCCGACCGACTCGATGCCCAGGTCAGTGGTTCAAGAATCGTTTCTCGCCGCGGCGCGCTGGGCCGCGGCGAATAACAAGGGAAAGGTGTTCCCATGCGTATTGCCATCGGTCTGTCTGTGCTGTTGTCGCTTGGGACGGCCGCCTGCGGGGCCGACGAAGCCGTCGGCAAGCGGCCTTACGAGATGGACTGGGCGAACCGGTTCCAGGACGACCATCCGCCGCTGGTCGACTTCGAGAACATGGACGGCTGGACGGTCCGGACCGGCAACTCGGCCGCCAGCCTCGTCCGCACGCGCGAGCAGCAGTTGTGGGACAAGTACGTCGCCAAGTTCACCTACCGAGCGACCGGCGCGGGACCGACCTATCTGATCGCACCGCGCCAGCCTCTGCCCGTCGGCCAGGCGTTCGAGGCGGTCAGCCTGTGGGTGTACGGCAACAACTGGTCGTACGCGCCCAACGCGAGCACGCCGATGGTGTCGATTACCGCCAAGTTCCTCGACGCGCAAGGCCGCGCGGTGAACGTGCCGCTGACCACCGTGACCTGGGAGGAGTGGTTCCTGTGCAGCCGGCGCCTGACTCCCGAGCAGATCGCAATGGTCAAGGACGGAGCGAGCTTCGCGGGCCTGGAGATCGCCAACGGGCGGAACAAGGAAGACCGCGTGCTGTTCTTTGACAACCTGGCGGTCTTCACCGAGCAGTTCCCGCCGCTGACCTTCGAGCCGCGGCCGGAGCGGGGGATCGCGATGTTCCCGGGTCAAGGCAGCGGAACCAACACCGGCCCCGGCAAGCTGCCGTTTCCGACCAGGCCGGAGACGATCCTGCCCGACAACTTGGTCCAGGACTTCCAGACGACGGTGCGGCAGGAGGGAACGAATTTCGTCTTGACCTACGTCGGCAGCGACGGGACGCTGACGTATACACTGGCGCCCCGCACGGGAACCTGGTCGGATCTGACGGCGCGCTGGGGCCAGGGCCCGGAGATCCGCCCGCTGGTGGACGGCGGCGTGCGACTGGCGGTTGACGGCCAAGCGGTCGCCGCGGAGAAGCTCGAACCGCTGGGGACGACATTGGACGGCCAGAACGTGATTTCGAAATGGCAGGCGAGCGCGGGGGGCGTGTCGGCCCAGGTCACTTACACCTTCCGCCTGTGGAACAAGTCGCTGGTGATTGACACGGCCGCGCCGGGAGGGGACGTGGCCGAGGTGCGGTACGGACACGCCGAGGGACTGGACAACCCGCGCTGCGTGACCAACCCCTTCTATCACTATGGCCATCAGGCGTCGGACCGCCCGGCGGTCGCGGTCAGCGGCCCCGCGGACCAACCGCTGTTCCTCACCGGCAATACCGACTGGCACCTCTCGAACGCCTCCGTTCCGTTCTCCGCGAACGCGGTGCAGGAGGGCCGGACGAGTTACCAGGGCGGCGTGCGGTACGTTCCCAAGACCGACGGGAAACGCAACGACTGTTTCGAGCGGTTCTTCGTCACGCTGGCCCCGCGGTACGAGGAAGTGTTGCCCACGCTGCCCAACCCCAAGTCGCCGTACATGCCCGTCGCCGGGACGCACGTCTGGCGGGCGCACGGCGCTTCCGTCCGCGGCAGCGACGCGGCGTACTGGACCAACATCTGGCGGCACGGGATGCGCGAGTGCGTGATCACCGACCACGAGACCGGCTGGCGCGACGGCGGCGAGAGTTTCACCTTCCGCACCAGGCCCGCGCCCGGCAAAGGTGGCGATCAGGGGCAATTCGACTACGCCCGGCTGATGCAGGATCAGCTCGGGTTCGTCTACGGCCCGTACAACAACTTCACCGACTTTGCGCCGGTCAACGAGTTCTGGAGCTTTGATCTGATCAGCCGCACGCCCGACAACCAGCTGCAGGGCGCTTGGATGCGCTGCTACGCCCCCAAGCCGGCGCGGGCGGTCGAGTATTGCGCCAAGCTGGCGCCGATCATCCAGAACAAGTTTCATTTCAGCACCGCGTACTGCGACGTGCACACGGCCGTCGCGCCGTGGGAGCGGGTGGACTACGACCGCCGCGTGCCCGGCGCGGGGACCTTTGCCGCCACGTTCTACAGCTACGGCGAGATCATGCTGCACCAGAAAAACGCCTGGAAAGGGCCGGTCTATTCCGAGGGCAATCATCACTTCTACTACAGCGGGCTGACCGACGGCAACTACGCGCAGGATCGCGGCTACGACATTCCCAACAACCCCTGGCTGGTGGACCTGGACTTGCGGAAGATGCATGACCTGAACTGCAACTTCGGGATGGGCGCCGAGAGCATGTTCTATGGGGAAAGCACGCCGACGGCCGGGCCGGCGGACAAGGACGCCTACACCGACCGCTTCCTGGCCGCGACCGTGGCGTTTGGGCATCCCGGGTTCCTGTGCAGCGGCGGGCTGGACAAAACGCTCCGCGGCTACTACCTGATCCAGCAACTGGCGGCCAGCTATACGCAGTCGCCGGTGAAGAGTATCGGTTACCTGGACGAAGCGGGCCGACTGCTGGAAACTTCGGCGGCGATTGCCTCGGGAGCCTATCAGCGGAACCAGATCGTCACCGAGTACGCCAACGGCACGACGACGATGGTTAACGGACACAAGACCGAGCGAATGACGTTTGGAGGCCATGAGCTTCCGCCGAATGGCTACTGCGGCTGGACGCGGGACCGCTCCGTGTTCGTTGCCAGCACGGACTCCGGCCCCGGCACGCCCCGCCACGACCTCTGCGTCTCGCCGGCTTACATCTACATCGATGGCCGCGGGCAGTTCACGCGGCTGGATCAGGCTGCGTCCGACGGCATCGGCATCTGCCGCATCGTCGGCCCGGGCCAATGGGAGATCATTCCCTATCAGGGCGCGGACTGCGGGTTCCGGCTGCCCCCGGCCAAGGCCGTGGCGCTGAACAAGGACGGCCAGGAGTTGGGACCGGCGGAGCTGCGCGTGGCGCGAGGCTTGACCTACGCGATGCCAGCCAAGGACGCGTTCAGCTATCTACTGACCGCCACGTCCGGCGAGGCACAGGCCCCCGCCCAGCAGCCGGAGCCGCGCGACCGGGGCATCGCCGGCGAGACGGTGCCGGTGAAACTGAGTGAAGAGCACGCCGTCCAGATCCCGGCGGATGCGAAGCCCGGACAGCGGATCTGGCAGCAGCTGGAAGGGCAATGGTTCGACTTCACCGTCGTGCCGCTGGCGGAGGTCGAGCCGGCGCTCGCGGGCCAGACGAGTGGGACGGATTGCCAATCCGTCCTACGAACGGTCGAGCCGGCGCTTTCGGGCCAGACCTTGAGCCTCCGCCTGCGCAGCAATCTCGCGCAGCGGGAGACGTATCGGGTCGAAGTGCTCGGCCGCAGCCAGGCTGCGGAACTGGCGCCGGATCAGCCGGCCGAAGTCGCCTTCGACCTGGGCCCGCCGGCCGAGGAGGGCGCCGAGCTATTGGCGATCACACTGACGGCCGGCAAGCTGACGCAGAAGACCGAGCGGGGCCTGCGGACGGTCAGGGCCCCGCAGATCGTGGTGCCGCTGCCGGCGCACTACGACACGGGGATGTGCGTGCGCGGCGGCCGGGAGACCGGTGACTTTGGAGCGACGCTTGGCTATGTCGTCCCACGGTCCGCGACGTGCGGAGAGGTCACCAAGGAGGCGCTCTTCATGCACCCGCCGTACCAAGGCCAGACGGGCTACAGCTTTGCGGTCTACGACGCCGTGACGTTGCCGCAGGACCGGCCCGCCGCGATCCGGGCGGTTGTGGGCAAAGGCGACGGCAGCGATCCGGGGGATGGGATCCTGTATCGGCTGGCCGTGAAAGATCCCTCCGGGGCCAAGACCGTCGTCGCCGAGCAGACGGTGCTGCGGCACGAGTGGCGGCCGATCGAGGCCGACTTGTCCCGCTGGGCCGGCCAGACGGTGCGCGTCCAGCTGATCTCCGACGTCGGCACGCAGGACAATTCGTCCGGCGACTGGGCCTGCTGGGCCGAGATGCGGATCGAGAGCCTCCAGCCCGTGCTGCAGCGGACGCTGGAGCCGAGCGGTGAGGCGTACCGGCGCGAGCCGCCGCCGCTGCCGTTGGCGGGAGTGACCGTGAACCAGCTGCGCAAGGCCCGCCGCGGCTGGCTGCACTACGACGGCAACGGGTTCTCTGGGGGCGGCGCGTACGGCTGTTTTGCGGTGCTCAACGGCGTGAACATGGGCCTGATGACCCCGGCGGGCGGTGACGAGACGCGGGGGATCTGGGCCACGGATGTGACCATGCCCCTGACGCCCGAGGCCCTCGTGACGTTGGGGCGGCACAACATGTTCGCGGTATCCGATCCGAACAAAGACTGGTTCAAGATCCGGCGGTTCTGGATCGAGTTGGAGTTGGCAGACGGCCGGAAGATCTCTAGCGACATCGCCGCCGCGACGTTCACCCAGCCCCCAGGCTGGGCTTACGCCGAGGGCGTCCTCGTGCCCCACGGCCAGGACATCACAGTCGATCTGTGGTTTGCGGTGCAGCCGGCGCCAACGCTTCCTTAGAACTGCTCGACCGGCACGCCCGTCACGGTTTTCGTGAGCGTTGCTACGGGTAACACAAGATGTCCGCAAGTCCGGGGCAAGCCAATCCGCGGTGCGCGACTACCCAAGCTGCAGAACCGGGCACAGATCGAACCACTGCCGGCCCTGGGATTCCATCCACTGGACCGACGCGGGTGGCCCCCAGTCGCCCTGCTCGTACAGGCCCAGTTCGGGGCCGGCGCCGGAATCCCAGGCGGATTGGATCGGGTCGATCAGTCCCCAGGACGCTTCGACTTCATCGCTGCGCGCGAACAGACTGGCGTCGCCTTGCAGCGCGTCCAGCAGCAACCGCTGGTACGCGTCCGGCAGTTCGGCCGTGAACTTTCGCCGGAAGGCGAAGTCGAGGTCGACCATCTGCGTCTTCATGCCGGCGTCAGGGACCTTGGTCTGAAAATGCAACTGAATGCCCTCGGCCGGCTGGATCTGAAGCACCAGCCGATTGGCCTCGTTTGTGCTGGCCGGACCGTCGGCGAAGATCATGTGCGGCGGTTCGCGGAACTGGATCACGATCTGCGTCGTGCGGCACGACATCGCCTTGCCGGACCGCAGGTAGAAAGGCACGCCCTGCCACCGCCAGTTGTCCACGTCCAGTCGGACGGCGGCGAAGGTCGCGGTGCTGCTGCCGGCCGCTACCCCCGGCTCGTCGCCGTACGCGCGATACTGGCCGCGGACCGTGCGCGTGGCGACGTCCTCCGGCCGCAGGGGCCGGATCGCCCGCAGAACCTTGACTTTCTCGTCCCGCACGGCATCGGCGTCGAAACGCGCGGGAGCCTCCATGGCGGTCAGCGTCAGCAACTGCATCAGGTGGTTCTGGAACATGTCGCGAAGCACGCCGGCCGACTCGTAGAACCCCGCTCGCTGGCCGACGGCGACTTCTTCGGCCGCAGTGATTTGCACATGCTCCACGTAATTGCGATTCCACAACGGCTCGAAGATCGTATTGGCGAACCGCAGCACCAGCAGGTTGCTAACCGTCTCCTTGCCCAGATAGTGATCGATCCGATACACCTGCCGCTCGGCAAACGCCCGGTGCACGATCTGGTTCAGCTGGCGGGCCGATGCGAGATCCGTGCCGAACGGTTTCTCGATGACCACGCGGCGATGAGCGCAAGCGTCGCACGTCATGCCGGCTGCGGCCAGGTGCAGCACCGCCGGCTCGTAGAACCGCGGGGCCGTCGCCAGATAGTACAGCCGCGTCGTCGTCGGCTCACGTTCCAGGGCATCCAAACGCTGTCCCAGCCGGACGACATCCTCGGCCGAGGAAATATCGCCGGGCTGGTAGTGGATCCGTTGAGCGAACTCCAGCCACGACGCCTGGTCGAAGCGATTGCCGAGATACGTAGCGGTGGACTTGCCTAACTCATCCCGCCAAGCTTCATCGCTGTACGCCGTGCGGGCGGAACCGACGACCAGCGTGTCCGCCGGCAATCGCTGCTTGCGGTGCAGTTGATACAGCGCCGGAATCAGCTTGCGGCTAGTCAAGTCGCCGGAAGCTCCAAAGATTACGATTGTGTGGGCCATCGAATTCCGTTCCCGATCGTAGTTCAAAACGCCAAGGCAGAGCCGGAGCACCGATTCGGCTGCTCCCTTTCACCATAGCAGGGAGAGCGCGAGGAGCAAGCCCCTGAGCCAGTGACTTGACTTACTCGGAGCGGCCCCAGAGAATTCGGTGTGTTGAACCCAACCGTGCTGCGCCGTGTTCGCGGATTTGCTCTGAGGTGCCCCCATGCCCCGACACTGGACCAGGCAGGGACTGACGTGGACGGACGTGCTGGTCATCATCGCCATGCTGGCGTCGATCCTGGCGGCCGCGGCTCCGGCGCTGCAGGCAGCGCGGGAGCGGAGTCGGCGGCAAACCTGCTCGGACAACTTGCGCCGGCTTGGGCTCGCCCTGGGTCAGTACGTCGACGCCAATCACTCAACGTTCCCAGCCTCGTCGGGCGTCACCCGCCGCGCCAACGGGAGGATTGAGGCCGTCGACGGCTGGAGCTGGCTCGTCCTGCTCTTGCCGTACGGCGACTCGCACAGCACACGGTCCCTGTACGACCGCCTGGACGTCCGGCACGGCCGGCCGTTGTGCGAGCCGGCGGGGCGAGCAGGCACGCCCCATGCCGACGCACGAAGCGTCCCGGTCCCGTGGTTCTCGTGCCCGACTTTCCGGGCGCCCTCGGATGTCACCGCCGGCCCCCGGGACGCGGCGATTACCAACTACAAGGCGATTGGGGCGACGCACGCCGAGAGCTTGAGCGTGGCCTCGACACAGCCGCGTCCGCCGAAGTACAACTGCCGTTTTTTCTATTATTCTGACGTCCCGCCGCATCCCGACGGTGCGTGCTTTCCGGGCGACGGCCTGAGTGGGAAGGGCTTCACTCGCGGGACCTCCAACACCCTGTTCGCCGTGGAGTCCATCGAGCCGCGGTTGGCACGGTGGCCAGTGGGAGCGGAAGCTGCCGTCGTGGGCCTGCCGCCCGACGTGGAGTTCGAGCCGTGTCAACGCAGGCTTTTCATTGTGCCCAAGGGGGCGGGCCGCGTGTCGCGGGACGGAACCGGCGCGGAGCCAGTCTATTGGCTATACCGGACGTATCTCAACTGGGACTACGGCAAACGATCTTATGACGGCGGCGACGGCACGCGGGCCGGGAGATATGGTCCCGGCAGCCAACACCGGGGCATCGTGAATCACCTCTTCGCAGACGGCTCGGTCTGGGCCGCCGAGAAAAACGTCGATGTGACGTTCTACATGAACTTGATTATGAGGCTCAGTGGATACCTGGAGATCCCAGACGAGCAGTCCGGTGAGGAACGAAAGGCCGTTCATCAGCAAGGACAGGACGAGCAATCGAGAGACCCGATGCCGACGGAGGGCAAAACACAGGAGCCGCCACTCCACGAGGACGACGCCGGCCTCGAGCGCCAGAATCTCGAGTCGAGCGAGGGGAACTGAGCGCAGCGAGTCGCCGAGCCAGGCCAAGTACGCCAGCAACGGGTGGGAGAAAACGTTCACCCAGAGCACGCTGGCCAACTCGGTCCGCTTGCGGAAGCCGAACGCCAGCGCGACGGCGAGTTCTAGGACGAGCGTCAACAGAAAGGCGAGCGCATAGCTGCGTAGATTAGTGCCCATTCCGCTTCCGAATGAAGTACAGGGCTCCCAGCGAGCAGACCATACACGCCACGACGATGCTCCCCGCACTCGCGTAAACCGTTGTTCCCTCGTCCGCGTCCGCCGGCTCCTGTTCGCGTTGGGGAATATAGGGCCGGGGCGGCAGGATATCCCCCCGTGAGACCGACAACCCCGCCGGAAAGATCAGCGCGAGGACCATGCTGAGAGCCAGAAGCCGTTTCATATTACACCTGGAGTGTTTGCGGACAAGCATCGCACGACGATAACCACGTCAACGCTCGATACAGCGCCGCCGCTGACAGCAGACTAGCCACGCCGGCGACGACCGGGCCGGCAGCGGGTAGGCCCGACAACGCCGGGATCGCTCCCAACACGAACGCCAGGGACGCCAGACCAAATGCGAATCCAGGGCGGTTCGGCACCGCCTTGGCCACGGCGGCCAAGGTCACCGGCATCGTCAGGTTCAACAGCAGCAAGCCGGGAATCGCCGCCGTCGGATACGCCGAAGCCCAGACCAGGAATGGCAAGGCCGTCAACGTCGCGCCAACGCCCACGCGAAGCCACCCCCAGCGGTCGGCCAGGACTCCGCCAAGCGATTTTCCCAGGACCGTGGCAAGCGTCAGCTGAACCACCAGCCCAGGCTGTGATTCCCAGGGAAACTCGACAAGAAACCCCAACGCCGCTCGGACCGCAATGGCAAACAAGACCAGTCCCAGGATGAGTTCGCTTCGTCCCGCAACTCGAACTGCCGGCGCGACCGGCGGGGCCGCGGGGAGCGGGACGAAAACCATGAGCCCGCAGGCGATGGCCGCGACAGGCAGCAGCGTCGCCAGCCCAGCCGAGTGACTTCCGCCGAGAATCACCCCGAGAAGAATTCCGAGGGACCCGGACGCCACGAACAGCCCCGGAGGCGTTGCCCGCTGCGGTGCCAGACGCAGGCTGATGGCTCCCCCACCGACATGAAAGGCCGCATTGCCCACTCCGGCCAGAATCGCCGCCAGCAGCGGAGACCACGGAACCAACACTGCGCAGGCGGTGACGAGGCAACCGCAGACCGCCGCCCAGCGAGGTGCGTCCAAGGCGTCGACGACCAATCCGAAAACCGCTTGCAGACCGAACGCCAAGACGTGGTACAGTAGAATCCAGCCGACAAGGACCTTGGGGTTTGCTGCCGCAGTCCACACGATGCTGACGACGGCCGCGGCGGAGATGGCGTCCACGACCACATGAGCCGCCCCGAACACGGACAGAACGCCGATCGCATGGGGCGCAAGGCCACGGGCGCCTTCCCGTACCGGCACGACTGTCAACGACGCGGCTTCGTCAGTGTGGGCCATCGGACCGTTCCGCGGGGCGACTTCGGGACCAAGAACCGACCTTGAGTGTCCAGCGGCTATTCTACCCAGGCGGCGGGTTGCTGCACAGCAAGCCGAAACGCCGGCGCCGCAGCAACTGAGGAAAACGCGGAGACGCTGAATTTGGGACCGGGGAATCACCGGGCCAGCGGATTTCCACACCGTTAGGGTATCGCCAGGGCGTCCTCCCGCGCCTCGAACCGCTCGTCGCCGACCTCCGCCGCCAACTCGGTCGCCGAGATCCGGAATCGGTCCACGCGACCGTCCGGCAGGTGCAGTGACACGTGGTCTTCCGCCACCTTCGCCTCCGGGACCGACTGTCCGCCCGTCAGCGGCACCAGCGCATAGACCATCTGGCCCCGGGCCTGGAATTCCAGCGCGAACAGCGCTGCCGGCTCGGGTTTCATATCCTCGAATCCAAGGGTGAACCAGCCTCTTAATTCAGGCTCCTTCTCGCCCTGCGCGATCCGTGCGGCCAGCCCGCCGCACAGCGGCACGATCGCCAGCCGGGAGCCGTCCGCGGCGTCCGACTCCGCAACCACCGCGCCGCTCGCCTCGACCGCGGCGCGCGGGGCGTTGAGCAGGAACTGGCTGGTGGCGGTGTGCACCCTTTCGTCGGCCGACGCGAGGTCGTCGACGATGACCCAGTAATCAGGCCGGACAAACAGCACGCGACGGCGGTGCGCCACGGCTCTGTCGATCTCCTGGCCCCGCTCGCCGTAGCCCGCGGCGTGGGTGTCCCGGGCGTAATCGAATCGCACGCCCGTCACCAACCCATACGTGTTCGGCTCCGTCGCCAGGAATTCGCGCCGATCGCTGCGGCAGGCTTGGTCCCGACCATCCACGCGGAGCGTGCTGTGCGCCCGGGTGCTCAACGCATAACGCCGCCAGTCGCTCTCGTCATAGGCGTAGATGCCCGCCTCTTCGACCAACCGGCGGCCGTGGGCGTACAGAATGACGCCCAGCTTGTCCTCATG
>CAIYOB010001185.1 GCA_903927685.1 uncultured Planctomycetaceae bacterium | reverse complement strand
GATCGTCCAGCGGGCGACCGTCCTCGCGCGGCTGGCCGTTGTGGCAGCCGACACAGTACGTGTCGAGCACCGGCTGGACGTCGCGGCGAAAGCTGAAGCCGCGCGTCGGGCCGTACCATGCTTCGAGGTTCGACGGCTTGCGGCGGGCCGCGATGGTCTGCAGCGACGGCGGCGACGAATTCCGCCGTTCGTGGCAGCCCACGCAACTGACCGTCTCGCCAGGCATCGCCGTGACCCAGCTGCGCATCAGGGCAATCGCGCAGCCTCGCTCGTCCAGCGGCTGGACGGAAATGGGCGTCTTGGCGGGAACGCGGAACAGGGCCGAGCCGTCGGCTTCCACCGGGACGGTGCCCAGCACGCGTTTGACTTCCCAGGGCCCGTCGGCCCCCACGCGATGATCGATGCCGGCGATCCGCTGGTAGCCGAAATGGTAGGTCAAGACACGCAGTTTCTTGACCGTGCCGCGGGGCACGCCGGCCAATCCCGGCCCGGAATAGACGTCGGCCATATAGACCGTGGCATCCTCGCGGTCGCGCTCGACGCGGTCGCGGATCACCGGCGGCTGGACCGTCCGGCACAGCGGGATCGGCTCCAGCAGGGCGCGGCCCTCGAGTTCCTTGACCAGCACCAGGTTGTCAAACACGTCAGCCAGGTAGATGCCCCACAACGCGTCCGGCGCAGGCTTGCAGGCCACGAGGAAGTACTTGTCGCTCAGCGGATACGGGTGCAGAAACTTCGGCCAGCTATGCTCGGTCAGCTTGTCCTGGATCAGCGGCTGGACCGGCTGGCCGCGGCCGGGGATGCGTTGGACGACCCCCGACGTTTCCTGCCGGCCCTGCGCGGGATCGAACACCACCAGTTCGCCGACGCGGCCGACGTGGTGCCCGGTCACGATTCCGACGACCTTGGTCGGATGGGCGGGAATCGGACGGGTGTAGAAGATCGCGTTGGGCCAGTAGGAATTGCTGCCGTAGTATTCCATCTGGCCGGTCCCGTCGGGATTCATCGTGAACAGCATCCGGTTCCAGACGTGCGGCGTGTCGGTATAGTCCCAACGCAGGTACAGAATCCGGCCGTCGTTCATCACGGTCGGGCAGTAGTTGTGGTCCTGCTCGAAGCAGACCTGGTGAATGTCGCTGCCGTTGGCGTTCATCACGTAGGTCATCCCCACGATCACGCCGGCGTTGCAGGGCACGCCCTGCAGCGGCGCCGTGGACTCGAACGCGATCTGGCCGCTGGGCAGGTAGCAGCTGTCATAGTTGTCCACGTCCGGCTGGTCGCCGGGGGTGACTTGCCGCAGGCCGCGTCCATCCGCACCGATTTCGAAAACCTGCCAGCGATCGTGGCTGCCGGGCATCGTGAACAGCAGCCGGTCCGCGTCCCAGTGCAAATCGACGTCCGTCACTAACCGGCGGCCGGCGGGCTGATACAGCGGGGTGAGCCGGCCGTCAGGACGCACGGGCGACAGGACGGCGATCGAGTTGTCCCACGCCATGGGCTGTTCAATTCCCGGGATGCACTTGGAACTCTGCCGCGGCAGGCCGAGGTATTCCCCCATGCCATAGCCGGTATCGGTCGGCTCGCGCGGATGGCCCTGCGGCGTGCGCTCGATCAGCAGCAGCCGGTCGAATTGCAGCAGCGGATGGGATTCCACCAGGGCCTGTTGTTGGAGCGTGTCGAACGCCTGAACCAATTCCGCCACGCGGCGAACGTCGGCCGGCGATCCGGCCGGCAATCGCGGCAGGGCGTCGGCCACGGCCTGCTGCAACTCGTCCAGTCGATCCAGGTAGGCCGGGCCCTGCGGGTATTGGGCTCCAAACGTATCGCGGAGGTCCGTGACCGCCAGACGCAAGGCCGTCCAGTCGAGCCTGGCAGCGCGGGCGGCGGTTTCGTCGGTTCGACGCGACTCGCAGTACACTTGCCGGACTCGCTCCAGGCCGGCGGCGTCGGACACGTCGGACGCCAGGGTGGTCTGGTCCGCCGGCGACAGGTGGCGGCACGCGTGCGCGTAGCGGCGGGCGAGTTCCCGCCAGTCGCCCGCGGTCCAGTCCTGGTCCAGGATGCCGTCCTGCTGTTCCCACCGCATCTCGCGCTGAGCTTGCCCCGTGGGAAAATCGCGGCTGACCAGCGGCCACAGATCCAGGCGCGCGGCGCCTCGTTCGTCCGTGACGATAAAGCGGACGGCACCGATCCGGCCCACCCAGTCATCGATGCCGATCGACGCCTCGAACCGCTCGTACTCGCCGCCCAGCCGGACGCGCACCTTGCTGTAAGCGTAGACATGCAAGCCGTGTTCGAACCGGCGGCCGCTCATCTCCATCGGCCCGCTGACTCCGGACTCGAGCGTCTCGTCGATGCTGAAACGGCCGGCGAGCACCTCCAGCGGCTTCACCTCCGTCAGCCACACGGACCGTCCGTCCCGGCCGATCAGCCTGGCGTCGGCCCAATTGCCGGCGCCGCCGATCACATCCGGCGCGCCCACGACGTACAAGTACAGCTCTTGGAGACCGGCCACCGGAACGCGGACTTCCCGGGCCGTGTCGCCGCCGCGCATGATCGGGCTGACGAACGTCGGATAGCGTTCGGCCGGTCCCGTTTTCTGTTCCGCCGCCGCCAATGCCTGCCGGGCGGCGAGCAGCGTCGAGTGCCAACTCGCCTGCCGAACGTACCATGCCGGATCGTCCGCCGCGGCCAGACGATGCTGCACACCAAGCATGGGCGATAGGGCCATCAGGAACAGGATTGAAACAAGAGTAGCGAGCGAACGGGCAAAGGGCATCGGTGGCTCCTCTGGTGCGTTTCAAGTGCGGGCCGGGACCGTCTGGTGCCTCCGGCGCATGCTACAGTAACGCGACGGAGGCTTGGGCGTCAATCCGAGGCCGTTGGCCGCGCTCGCGGAAGGCGACGCCCTTTCTAAGGCAACTAAACGGGACAAAGGCAACTAAACGGGGGCAACTAAACGGGATAGGTCTAATTTCAAGGGAAGGCTGACTGGGATGCGGCGGACGAGTCAGCGGCCAAGATCGCGTGGGAGGGGCAAGGGAATGTAGGGCAAGGGAATGGGAGCACCGATGCGGGCGGGGCTCGGCAGTTCCGGATTCCTGCTGCCCATTCCCTTGCCCACCATTCCCTTGCCCTAGTATTTCCCTCACGCTCGGCAGTTCCTGATCCCCTGCTGCCCCCATTCCCCTGCCACCACCCTGGCCCAAGTACTTCCCTCACCGGGTCAACGTAATGAATTGGATGTGCGCGTGATCCAGATTAAGCCACTGGATAGCCGTCAGCGGCGTGAGGGCTAATAGCTTCCGCAAGTTGGCCCTGTGCGCCGCCTGCTCGGTGGTGAAGGCCGTCACGACGAAGCCGATCCCGGTGGCATGGACATGCATCCGCTGCGTGCCCAGCGATAGCCCATCGCGAACCAGCAGGACCCGCTGAATCACCTGCTCCGGCCCGCCCAGGACATGCGTCAGGGCCTCCTGATATAGCGATACCTCCAGGAAGGCTCCCCAATCCACCAATAATGCCGTCAGCGTCTTTCGCAGCATGCCGCACGCAGGCGATAGCTCCTCCCATTGCGTCGTATCCACGGTGAACTGCCGCCGCAATTCCGGCGTCAGACCGGTCACCACCAGCTGTCCCTGAACTTTGTCGGGACGGAAGTTCAATAGCTTGCCGCAGCGTAGGCCGAGCAACAGCATGTAGTTCAAGAGCTGCGATTTGTGTTCCCCGCTCAAGGACGACACGGCCTTCAGTTCATACAGTGCCCCATCCGCGATCAGGTCCAAAGAATAGGTCTTCGAGAAGTTAGGCATGGGATGTTTGGCAGGAGAATGAAAGAAGGGGAAGTTCGTAGCCAATATGGTAGCAAATTTGCTGGTACCTGTTCCCATGCCACGCTACAAAGATTTGGATGGGAGGACTTGGGCAAGGGAATGTAGGGCAAGGGAATCCGAGAACCGGTGCCGAGCCGGAAAAGACGTCGTCCGCATAACGCACAGAGCGGTGGCCAAGCGATTCCAACTGTTTGTCAAAATCGTCTAGTAGGCGAACCTTGCCCGTCAAGCGGCGGCGGCGTTATGCATTCCGCACGGCGGCGTCGGGATGCCGCCGCGACCAGGCCGCGTAGGCGGCCAGTCCCAGGATCAGCGTACCGACTCCGCCGAGGATGTACCAGACGCCGGTCGTCGCGAAGATGAACAGCCAGCCGAGCAGGGCGATCAGGCAGGGAAGCGGATAGAGCGCCATGCGAAAGCTGGACGTGGTGGCTCCGCGTCTGCGAAGCAGCACGACGGCGACGTTCTGGGCGATGAACTGGATGAGGATTCGCGTGACCATCATCGCGGAAATCACGGCGTCCAGCGGGAAGAAGCTGGCGATGATGGTGATCGCACCGAGGACCAGCAACGAGACGTGCGGGAAATCGCCGCGCGGGTGCAGCCGGCTGAAAGCCGAAAAAAAGTATCCGTCGCGCGCGGCCGCGTAGGGGATTCGCGAGTAGCCCAGCAAGAGCGCGAACACCGAGGCAAACGCCGTCCAGCAGATCAGCACCGTCAGCAGCACGGCGGCGGTACGGCCGTAGAGCCGCTCCATGAACTCCGCCGCAATATGCGATGATCGGGCGGCGGCCTCCCAAGGGACCACGCTGATGATGGACAGGTTCAGGGTCAGGTAGATGACGGCAATCACCAGCACGGAAATCAGAATGGACCGCGGAATGGTGCGCGACGGCTGTTTGACCTCGTCGCCAATGTTGCAGACGCTGTAGTAGCCGAGGAAATCGTACATCGCCAACTGCGTCGCCTGGCCGAACCCGAGGACGAATCCGAGCGACAAGCTGAACGCACCCGGCGGAAAGGCGAACGCAGCCTGGGGACTCAAGTGCCACACGCCGGGGATCAGCAGCACCGCCAGGGTCAGAATCATGCCCGCCCACAGCACCACCATCAGCCGGCCCACGGATTCGATCTTGCGGTACAGCAGCAGGACGGCCAGCGTCCCAACCCCCGCGGCGATCCACGGCGCCAGCGCCCGGGCCCGCTCGGGTTCCCAACCTAGCACGTAAGTGGCATACTGGGCGAAACCGATGTTGCCGGTGGCGACCTCGAGCGGCCCGGAGAGAATGAACTGCCAGATGAACAGAAAGGGCAGCACGCGGCCGAGACGCGTGCCGCCGTAAGCCACTTTGAGATACTCGAAGCTGCCGCCCGAGCCCGGGGCCGCGGAGGCCAATTCCGCCCACACTAGGCCATCGCACAGGGCGATGACGGTGCCGGCCAGCCACCCGCACAGCGCTTGCGGCCCACCCATGGCCCCGAGAATCAGCGGGATGGTCAAGAACGGTCCCACGCCCACCATGTTCGACATGTTCATGGCGGTCGCCTGCAACAGGCCGAAGCTGCGGTGCAGCTGGTGCGGCTGACGGTCCGAGGTCGCGGAAGGGGGCTGCATAGGTGCCTTTCTTGGTGCCTTTCCCAGAAACCACGTGCTACCAATCGTTGCCGCCCAGATGGATGACGCCGTCGGGCATATCCGCCACCCGCAGGGGATAGAACATCGTCGTGTTCTTCCCGGGGAGGGGCAGTTCACGGCCGTCTTCGACGCGAATCACCTGCCGTTCGCCCAGATCATGCCAGCCGGCGCGCGCGTACAGCGGCACCAGGGCCGGAACGCAGAAGAGCAGGCCGCCGTCGAACGACCTGCTCCGGGCCTCGGTCATCGCCGTCTCCAGCACTCGGACCGCAAGGCCCTGGCCCCGGCACTCCGGCACCACGAAGACGTTCTGCACGCCTGCCACCACCAAGGGCGTATCGCCCACGGTAATCGTCCGGCGGACCACGCCCAGGTGGGCGAGCACGCGGTCCGCATCTTCCAGCAGCACGCTGTAGGACGGCATGCTGCCGTGCCAGGCTCGCGTGCGACCAAACACGTTCGCATCGCCCGGAAAACAGATGCACAACCCAGCACGGATCTTTGCGTCCGACTGCGGCAAGATCAACGCTTCATCAACAACGGTGAGGTACATGACTGGAGACCAGGACACCGCCTGGAACGGCTATGCAAATGATCGGTCGCGTTTCTTTCCCCGAGGATGGAGACTAGCCGCGGGAGCTTGGCGAGGCAAGGGGGCCGACGTTTGGGGCCGACGTTTGGGGACGCCTGGCATGGCGCCGGCGCGCAGCATGAGCAGGGCAGGGGTTCTTTCGAGCAGACGCTGCAGGCCGGCAAGTGGTTGTTCGACCGCGGCTGCGATGTCCAGTCGGCCACGTACCCAGCGGTGCCTTTGAACGCCGGCCTGCTGCGGATCCTGGAGAACGCTAACCATTCAGACGAAGCCATGACGGGCTTGCTGGCGGCCCTGGGCGACCTACGGACGCAGGGATGCGGGAGATGCTGACTGTACGTCCGCCTTGGGGTGGCAGGCCAGTGCTTGCTTCGTGGGAGGTCAACGCTAGAATTGACAGCGGCGGAAAGTGCGGCTTCGGCGAAGCCGAGAGCAGCGGCGCGTGACAGGCATGTCGCGGGGGATGAATCCGTCGTCAACCACCCTTTTCAGAAGGCACGATCGATGCACAAGGCAGCGTTGTGGGGCTGGATGTTTGCCGTACTCGGCTTGATTCCGTTGGCGATGGCTGCGGAGCCGCCGGCCGTCGAGTCGTATCTGCATTCCGGCCAGTTGGTCCGGGGCCAGCAGGAACTCGAACGGGCGCTGGCGGCCGCTCCGCAGGACGATCAGCTGCGATTCGGCTTGGGCGTGCTGCGGTTCGTGCGCGGCGTCGAGCGACTGGGTCAGACGTTGTACGCCTACGGGCTGAAAGCCGAGCACCAGGACGCCCCGTTCCTGCGTCTGCCCGTGCCGGCCAATCCAGAGCCGGCGGTGATCCGCTACGCCGACTTCCGCCGACTGCTGGACGAGTTCCGCCGGGATCTGCTGGACGCCGAGGGCGTGTTGGCCGGCATTGCCGACGACCAGGTCTCACTGCCGTTGCGTCTGGCCGACGTGCGTCTGGACTTGGACGGCGACGGCAACCCCGGAGATCGATTCATCGAGGTCCTCCGGAAGATCATGCAGCGGGATGCGGACTTCCTGCGCGATAACCCGGCGTTTCTCGTTCGCTTGGATCGGGGCGACGTGGCCTGGCTGCGGGCCTACTGTCACTTGTTGGCCTCCATGGTCGACATCTATCTGGCGTTCGATACGCAGGCGTACTTCGAGTTGTGGGCGAGCGACGCGTTCGCCAAGCCGGCGCACGCATTTGCCGGCACGGCGGATGAACGCTTGGAGAAGACTGGGGAAGCGAGCCGGGTCACGCGAATTGTCGAACCGGCCCGCCTGGACCGTTTTCGGCGGCACGTGATCCGCGTGGCCGAATTGAATCGCGAACTGTGGAAGTACATCCGCGCCGAGACGGACGACGATTCAGAGTGGCTGCCCAACTCCAAGCAGCAAGGCGTCCTGCGGCTGCCCGTCCGCGACAGCATGGTGGATGCCTGGCTGGCCGCCGTCACCGAAATCGAGCTGCTGATGGAAGGCAAGAAGCTGCTGCCCATCCTGTGGCGCGACGCGGACGGCCAGGGGATCAACCTCAAGACCCTGCTGACCGATCCGCCGCTGGAGTTCCGCGGCGAGGAACTTGCCCAGAACGGACTGCCTGCCAAATACCTCGAGCACGGCCCGCCGGCCGACTTCCGCGTGTTCCTGGTCGTGTGGCAGGTCTTCGAGAACACGACCGCGGTGGGCTACATGGCCTGGTTCAACTGACGGCCGCGGACGATCCAGAGCGAAAATGCGTGGGCAAAGGCCCCCGTGCCGAGCCGACGAATCGACGACTCCATGTCGCGGGCTGTCTGTCGCGGGCTGTCGATTGCCTGAGTACGGCCGCCGTGCTAGTATGAGGGTGGTCTCTTGGGCAGTCACCCGCGCTACCACATTTCACAGACTTCCCAACACGAGTGATCTCAAAGGGGCCGATCGGCGCAGCATGGACGACACACCAAGCCTGGGAGAAAGCTCCGAATGACCCTTTCTTTGGTCCTGACTCCGGAACTAGAGCGGCGACTGGAGCAAGCTGCTAAGCGACAAGGCCTGCCCGCAGACGCTCTGGCGGTGCAACTGCTGGAACAGCAATTGCAGCCCGAACAGCGCGCGGCCGAACTGGTCGCGCTGCTGCAGTCGTGGATCGACGACCCGGACGAGGCCGAGCAGCACGAGACCGGTGACCACTTGGCTTGGTGACCAATCCCAGGCGGGCGCCGGTCGCCGTTTCGTGCGCAGGTTGGCTGCAAACGCTGGTTGCGGCTGGTGCGCGAGTGATCGTCCCGGAGATCGCCGACTACGAGGTGCGACGGGAACTGCTACGGGCTAACAAGCTGCGGGGAATTGGGCACTTGGATGCGTTGGCTCGACTCCTGGAGTACCTACCCATCACCACGGCGACGATGCGCCAGGCGGCCCGGTTTTGGGCTCAGGCGCGGCAACTGGGGCAGCCCACGGCAGGCGACAAGGCGCTGGATGCCGACGTGATCCTCGCCGCTCAAGCAGTGACGTTGGGGGTTCCGGACGTCGTGATCGCAACGACAAACGTGGGTCACCTCGCACGTCTTGCACCGGCTGACTTGTGGCACAATATCCAGGCGGTGTAGGCTTGCCACGCAGCGGCGGCGATGACGGGGATGATTGGGCGTTCGCCTGGTTCAACTGACGGCCACGGACCATCAGCCCCGCAGGTCCAGGCAGACGAGGCGGTCGTTGCCACGGAGGTACAGCAGGCCGTGCGCCAGGATGGGGGCCGCCCAGCACGGGTAAGTCAACAGCGGCTCCCCGGTCTCGGCTCGCAAGGCGCCTTCGTCGACGGTCGCAACGGGCTCGAACTGTTCGGGATTGGCCTTGAAGACGATCAGTTGCCCGAATTCGCTCAGGCTGATGAAGTGACCGTCGGCGTACAGCAGCGACGTGCGCGCGGTCCGCTCGGCGGTCCACTTCACCCGGCCCGTTTTCCATTCGATGCAGCGGATGTCGGCCTGGTGCGTGTGCCGGCCGCTGCAGCCGTACAGGTAGCCCTCGTGGTAGATGGGCGTGTTCCAGTGCGTCTGCAGGGCCTTGTCCCGGCTCCGCAGTTCGTCCTGCCAGACGATCTCGTAACCGCCCGGACGGACTTTCAACAACGAGCTGCCGGGGCCGTAGGTCTCGGAGATGAACACCTGGTCGTCGACGACCACCGGTGTGCTGGCGTTGACGCTTTCCAGCAGTTTCGCCCGCCACGGATACTGAAAATCGACTCGCCCTGTCGTGGGGTTGAAACCGACCAGTCCGCCGCGGGCAAAGGCAAAGCACCAGCGGCGGCCGTGAATCGTGGCCAACTTGAGCGACGCATAGCTGGCTAATTCGTCAGTGATCGAATACAGCACCTGCCCGGTCAGCTTGTCCAAGGCGACCACGCCGCTGCCGTTGCCGACGACCTGGTCCAAGCTCCCCTGCGGGACGCCCCGGGACTCGGGGGGACTGCCGCCGACCATGACGACCAGCCGCGGGCCGTCCACGACCGGATTGCTGCCGACGCCGAAGAAGTTCTGCACGACGCCGAACTTGGCGTGCATGTCGACCCGCCACAGCAGTTGGCCGTCCGACGCGCGCAAGCAGTGCAACAGGCCCTCGGCGCCGTACAAGTACACGCGTTTGCCATCGACCAGCGGCGAGCAGCGAGGGCCGCCGTTGTAGCCGTACATGTCGGTATAGCCGGTCCGGTATTCGAACCTCCAGATTTCGTCGCCGGACACCGCGGCCAGGCAGGTCAGCCGGGCTTTGTCGCCGAACCGATCGAACTGGTACACCCGCCCGCCGCGGACGCTGCAGATTCCGTAACTGGCGCCCAGGCGTTTGTGCCAAATGACGCGCGGCCCGGCGGCAGGCCAACGCAGGAACAGTCCGCGCTCGGCGGACTTGCCGTCGCCGGACGGACCGAGAAACACCGGCCAGTCGGCGGCCTGACTCGCGGTCGCCG
>CAIYOB010001184.1 GCA_903927685.1 uncultured Planctomycetaceae bacterium | reverse complement strand
GGATTAAAGTCGTACGGTATCGAGACGGTCGAGAACCACTCCGGCGAATTCGGCCGGAAGCATTCGTCCGCCTCCCGATCAGCGAGCAGGGCGTCGATGTCCAGGATCCCGTTCTGGAAGCTGAGCCAGTTTTTCCGCTGCCGCGTCGGCAGCCAAGTCCCGACCTCGATGTCACCGGACACAGCCACCAAGCTGGCCGTGGCCTGCAGGACGCTGGAAACGAGGCTCGGCGTCACCTTGCGGGCCTTGGGGGGCTCTTCGTCCGGAGCGATCAGGCCGGCGTCCTGGCCACTTCGGAACCGTTCCTGAGCCTCCAGGTTCAGCCGATTGAACTCTTCCTTGATCGCGAAGGACATCTTCGCTCGGAACTCGTCTTCCTGGATCTTGCGGTAGCGGTTACCTTTCCAGACGTACCACTCTGACCGCCAGTACTTGATGGTCCGGCCGCCGGTCAGTTCGGAGTACCGTCGGAGATTCACCCTGGCGAGCCGATGAGGATCGTCGTCGGCCTCCAGGACGTTGGTGCCATCAGCGTCGCCGGATTCAAGCACGCATCCGCGGTCGCCGAAGCGGTTGTCGCCGCCGGCTTCGAGCAAGTAGCCGCGGTCGCCAGGGCATTTGTCAGCGTCGTCCAGCTTGTGCGCCAGTTCCGCGTCGGACCAGGGCGGTTGGCACCTCTGGTTGTACTCTGCCAGCAAGGGGGCCGCCTCTGGAATGGACAGCCCGAAGCCGAGCACCAGCGAGCAGGCCGCGTCAAAGGTCTGGTCGTGCCCGCCCTGGCCGGAGACGGCTGGCGGCATGGCCGCCAAATACCGGCGAGCCCTCTCGATCACGGAGATCCCTTTCCTGGGCGACTTCCTGCGTCTGGCCGGCTTGGGTTGCCTCGTGTCCTTGGGATCCACTTTCTCCGCCTGGCAGACCGCGTCGGCCAGCGCGTCAACGGCTCGGAGCAGCGTCTCCGGGTCCACGATCGCCGGGGCGATGTCGTCGCCGCACCAGGTTACGACTTCTCCGCTTGGGTGAACCGACGGCGGAATGACGGTCTGCGCCCCGGAGGACCGCAATTCCACGATCATCCCCAGCGCGGCCTGTCTCCGCTTGTGGGTTGCAACGGGAGCCGTTGCGCGGAAGATCCGATGCGATCGCGGCTTGCCCGGTCGGCCGAACACGGCCGGCGTGGGCGGCAGGAATTGGTCCGCCAATTCGACGGCTCGCTGGTGGTCCAAGTCGATGTCAATCAGCCAGCCGGATGGTTCGCCGAGCAGGACGCCGATGTTCTTAGGCTGGCCCGCGAATGTGGCAACCACTCTGGGGCCGTCGAGCTTCAACGCCTGCCAGCCTTCCAAGACGGGCTTCTTCTGGCCATAGGGAATCGGGATGACCGCCCAGCCGGCTTGGTGGTAGCGGATCGCGAAAGGCAAGACGCGGATCGAGTCATTCGGCACTGGGTTCGAGTCCTTTCCGTCGCCAACGTCGCTTCCAATTCAACAGTTCGTGGCAGGATGTGCAGAGAATCCAGACGTTGTCTCGTGTCGGGGGGGCCATCAGGCAATCAACTCGATCTGGATTCCTTTCAGTCGCCGCTGCGCGATGTCGTTTTGCGAGGCCCGCAGGTCTATGGCCACGCACGAACGTTGGAACCTCGTACAAACGGCCGCCGTGGTCCCGCTGCCGGAAAACGGGTCCAACACCAAACCGCCGGGCGGGCACAGGGAGCGGACGAAGAACTCGGCCAGCGATTCCGGAAACGGAGCTTCATTCTCGTGACACAGCGGGTGCCCCATGAGGCCGCCGCCAACATGGCAGCGTACGACGTTGCCGGGGTTCGCCAGCTTGGGTTGCCGATACGTTCCGTCTCGGAGCCGGCTGCCATCCGTCTTGCGTCGCGTCTGAACCTTGCGGCCGTTTTTCTTCCGGTCGCTTTCAGACGGCTCGACATGCCCCTCGGTGAAGCCGTATTCATCGCGGGCGTTCTTTCGCCGCCCGGCGGCGTTGCGGTACGACGGAGGACCGCCGACCGCATGCTTTGGCGGGCGACCGCAGGCCGTGTTGTCGGCCCACGGCAACGCCCCGGCGTGCTTGAAACACAGCACGTACTCCCAATCCGATCGGAACCAATCCTTGCCGCCGCTGCCGGGGATGCTGACGCGATGAAAGATGCACGGCCGGTACAGCTGGCAGTCGCCGCCTCTCTTCCACCATTCCCAGACAAGCCCCTCGCAGGCTGGCCAGTAGTTGCGTTTGCGAGTCACCCCAGCCGCAACCCACAGGACCGGACCGCGGCAGATGCGGTGAGCCTCGACGGTGACCGCCAGCATCCACTCGACCCACTGGGCGCACTTGCGAGCGATGCCGAGGTTCTCACCGCCTTCCAGGTAATACCGCGCGTCCGCGTAGGGCGGTGAGCCGAAGACCAGATCGAAGCGGCCCGCCGGTTGCCCACGCATCCATTCCAAGCAGTCTCCCGTGACGAATTCAACCATGCAGAACTCCGATCAAGAAACCTCTCGCATCCTTGCCGTGACTCGTGACAATCTCCCAGCGACAGCGGGAAGCGGATTACAGGTCGTCGATATCGACCGACACGTTCGCCGCCGCGGCGGGCGGCTGGTCTGCGAGGCCGGCCGGCGGCTGTTCCCAGTCCACTTGATGGGCCGCGAGCCACTTCAGCACGGCGTCTTCGATCTGGGTTTGCTTGGTTTCCCCGATCCCCTTGGGCCATTTCTTGCGGCCCTGGCTGATCTCGGCCCGCAGTTGCTCCAGGTCCCAGATCGTTCGGCAGTCAGCCTCCGCCAATTTCTGGACCAACCGAGTCGGCAGTTCCAGTTGGTCCAGCGGGGCCGATTCGAGTACCGCCCGGTAGCGGTCATCCGTGCTGACGGCTATGGAGGCGGCGGGAGCAGCAGGGTCACCAGCTGCGCTGTCGTCGGCCGCGTCCAGGCTGGCCTTGGCGGCCGCTGAACTCGCCGGTGTCGGCGGTTCGTTTTCCAGGACCAGCGGAGCCGGATGCTCCCAGTCTTCGATGAGGTTGTTCAAACGCTCGACCAGGACCTCCGATTCCTTCTTGCAGAGCTTGATCTGTTCTTTCAGTTTCACCTGCTCGATCGCCAGGGCGGAGATTTGCTCCTGCAGCACGTCCTTTTCCCGCAGGTAGGTCCGACGACGAGCCTCGGCGTCTTCGTGGCTGCGCGGGGGGCTGACCGGCGCTGGAAGCGGCTCCGCGACGACCGGTTCCTGCGGGCTCGTATCCTGCTGCTGCGGCGTGGCTTCCTGGACCGTGGGAACCGCCGTTGGTTCGTCCGCCGTCAAGACGGTCTCCTGTTGGCTGCCCAGGGGTTCGACGATCTCGAATTCCTCCGGTTCAAGCATGATGTCGCCGGTCGCGAGCGGAATCCACGTGCATCCCTCGGCGTCAACATACGCGTCGAACACCTCGCCGGCCTGCGCCGCGAAGGCCGCAACCGGATCATCGACCGGCCTGACGAGGCGGATCGTGATGCTGGTTGCTCCTTCGCGCTGCGGCTCGCCTTCCGTTTCGTCGCCTTCAAGCAGTGTGACGGCCGCCACCGCCTCCGGCGGTTCGATGTGCAGTGCCGCGGGCCTGGTCGTTTCCAATTGTTCGGGTGCCTCAAGTACGATCGCCATCCTCAACTCCTTTCCTTCGATGCCTCCAGAACGATTCCAAAAACCGAAATGTCGTTAGCTCGGCCATCCGCCGGCTGCCGCAGAAGGCCCAGGGGACGCCGTATTCCCGCCAGAGGCTGACCACGGATCGGTGCAGCGCCCGGGCGTTGACCTGGCTGGACCTCGTCGTCCCGGCCGGGGCCGCGGTCAGTAGGCTGCTCAAATCGCACTCGACCACGACCAGGGCGGCCCCACCGGCCTGAATCACGCCGGCCAGGTTGGACAGCTCGCTCTCAAACCTGGCTCGGTGGCCGTCGGCGAACCCGAGCAGCGTGGATTGGCAGTCCTCCAGAGATTTCCGCTCGACATGACAGCGGTACATTCCCGACCACGCGTCCGGCCCGTCGATGCTCTCCAGCGTGTAGTCCCCGTAGGAATTTGGGTGCCTCCCCAAGCACCGCCGGACAGTGTCAACGTGAATCGGCCGATACTGCTGGACGGAGTCGGCCTTGATGTCGGTGAAACTGAAGGCGTGCTGCTCCGCAGTGTCGATGACCACCCGCCACCGCAAGCGGACGGGTTTGATGGTCTTCGCAACGGGCCGGCGGGATGCCCCGTGAGTGGTGAGCGGTGCGGTCATAGGTTCAGCAACTCCTCCTTG
>CAIYOB010001183.1 GCA_903927685.1 uncultured Planctomycetaceae bacterium | reverse complement strand
GAGAAAAAGCAATTTCCTATCATTCATCCTGGCGTCCGAGGAGATCGCCGCCGAGCTGCGGGAACGCCTGGCGGATGCCGTCACCGATGCCGATGCGCGCCGGCTGGGCCTGCAAGGCATACTGGACCTGGCCCGCGACATCCTCCGCGAATACGAGCCGATCTTGGCCGAACTGATCGGCGACAGCGAGTTGCACGGCTGGATTGCCGGGTACAGCTACACCGCCGAACGGCTCCCGCCGTGGCTCCAAGACGTGATGCGTCGCTCGGGCCGGCCGCCCGGTGAGCCGCCCAAGATCGTCCTCCCGGGCCTGCTGGGCGGCGGAGATCCGGAACTGCGGTTCCCGATCCTGGACAAGGCGGTCCAGTCGCTCCAAGACCGCGACATCCTGACGCGGGATCAATACGACCTGCTGGACGCCGACGCCCGCCAGCGGGCCTGGACGGTGGCCGGTGAGCTGTCTGCGGAGACCATCGAAACCATCCGCGATGAACTGGCCGCCGACATCGCCGAAGGAACCAGCTTGACCGGATTCCGGGACCGAATCAAGGATCGCCTCGACCGCTCCCCCATCGGCAAGTGGCATATCGAAACGGTCTACCGCACGAACGTACAATCTGCCTTCCGGGACGGGCGTGAATCGCTGGCCAACAATCCGATCGTCTCTGCCGTGTTCCCCTACCAGGCTTACGAGCCGATCCACGACGGCCGGGTCCGGGACGAACATGCCGCGCTCGAAAAGCTGGGCCTGAACGGAACCAACGTCTACCGGCGCGACGATCCGATGTGGGACTATTTCACGCCGCCCTGGGGATTCAACTGCCGGTGCGGTGTCAACCTGCTGACCGTGGATGCCGCTGCACGGGCAGGGGTGGCGGAAGCCAAGCTGTGGCAGTCAACAGGCCAGCCGCCAGCGGTCCCCGAGCATCGGTTGCAGGCGATCGACTTTCGGCCGCCGGCGGGATTCGGGACCAAGGGCCGGCGGACCGTGGGGGTGGCATAGATGGACTGGCATCATCTCAAAATCGACGGCGAAAACATCCTCAGCCCCCGCGAGCTGGCCGACGCGGCGAATGAACAAGGCTTCCCCGCGGACTTCTGGGGCCGGGCCAATTCGATCCGCCTTCCGATCGGCTTTGAGCCGGGGACGGCCTATGTCGTTGTGCCCCGCGCGACAATGGACGCGATTGACGTTGATGCGCTGCACTACCTGATCTGGCAAATGTCTCGCGACGGCGGCTCTCCGTATGCCAGTACCTTCTACAACTGGACGATTTGCGACGCCCGTATCCAAGGCATCGACGGCGACGAGAAAGCCGCCTACCTGCTGACCCTCCGGGACGCACGCCAGCTGCTCAAGCATGCCAAACTGATCAACCAGGGGTACAACGTTTCCGTCCCCACGCCCTGCGGCTCGGACGTTGGCAGCGGTGGCTACGCCAGCTGTGACAAGCGATACCTCGCCGAAACGCTCAACGGTGGCGTACCGTGGACGTGGCAAGGCATGCTGGCCGACCTGTGGGACCGACTGCCGTACATACTATCGGGAACTGGCTGCTGCCTGTTATGACCGCCGCATGTGTCGAGCCGCTGCCGCTGTACCGCCCCCGTGACCCCCAGGCCTCCGACCTGTGGCGGCTGCTGGACCAGCATTTCGAGACCTTCCAGCAAGTCTATGACGAGCGGTTTGCGGCCAAGTATGGCTTCTGGCGCCCGATCGTCGAACGCTCCG
>CAIYOB010001182.1 GCA_903927685.1 uncultured Planctomycetaceae bacterium | reverse complement strand
GCGGAAAAACGTGGTGGTCTTGGAGGATCGAAACGATCTAGCCGGTCAGCCATGACTCCGCCGACACAGGGTCGGCGGTGACTTTCACATAATCTCTCCCTTAATCTTTCACGTGATCTTTCACCTAATCTCGCCAGATCCAGAAGAACAAGTGGAAGATTAGGTGAAAGATTAGGGTTTCAAATCCTGGCCCAGCGGGCAAGTTCAGCCGGCCTCGAGCCGCTTGAGGACACAGTCATGGAGTCGGATCTCAATCCCCAGCCACGTTGCCCGTGTCCCGCTGGCAGACGATGGCTGGTCGCCGTCGCCGGGCTGGCGGTGCTGGTTGCGGCGGCGCGGGTGGTTCCTGCCGCCGAGACACCCGTTCGCGAAACCGTCCGCGTCGGCATCGTGGCGTCGGAAGACTACGGGCATCGCCGTGCCACCTGGGAAGGCATTTTTGCGGCGGTTGGTCGGATGCATGACCCCCAGCTGCAATTCGAGCTGGCGGCGGGGACCTATGGCGATGTCCTGCACTGGCTGGAACGCGGCTCCGTCGATGTCGCGCTGCTCACACCAGGCGTATTTGCCGAATACCTGCGCCATTTTGCGGCGTTTCAGCAGGGGCCCGGCTACGAGTACCTGGTGACCGTGGGGTTTCCTCCGGCCCGGACCCCGTGGGCTGCGGAAGACCGCCGGCAGCCCGGACCGCACCTGGAGTACCGGGCGGTCTGTCTGGTGGCCGCCGACGCACCGCTCCGGACGATAGAAGATCTGCAGCGCGAGGCCGGCGGGCGCCGCGTGCAGTACCTGTTCTCTCATCCGTTGTCATTGCCGGGACGTGTAGCCCCGGAGTTGGCTCTGCGCCGGGCCGGCGTGCTTCTTGAGCGGACGCAGATCAGCTACACCTACGGCGATCTCGAAACCATCCGCCAACTGCGGCTCCCGGCGGGCGGGCGGACGCGGGTGGGATTCGTCGAGGACGACGCGCTGTATGACCAGCCCGAGTTGTTCCCAGGCGTCCGCCGGGTGGAATTCCCGGAGTTGGACGAACTGAAGATCCCGCAGCAGGTCGTGGCCGCGAGGCAAGGATTCCGCTTCCGTAATTCGTTGCAGGCGGCCCTGGAAGCGTACCAGGATCCGGCCACGCAACGGACGTTCCGTCATCTCGCCAACTGGCGGGAGCGGTACGACCAGGCCGGCGCGTGGTGCGCGGAACTGCAGCTCTCGGCACTCACGCAGGGCGCCCAGGACATCACGCTCACCGAGCTGGGCGAGATGCTCTTGCACGCGGCGCGGACCCGCGTTCAGCCGCCGCGGGTCGCCCTGGTCCTGTCCGGGGGCGGCGCGAAGTGCGCCTATCAAATCGGCGTCGTATCCGCCCTGGAGGAAGAACTGGCCCGGCTGAAGGCCGCGAGTCCGCAGACGCCGCTGGACATCGGGCTGGTCGCCGGCACTTCCGGCGGTGCGATCAACTCGCTGCCCATCGCCCTGGGAATCACCCGCACGCCGGCAGGCCGAGCCGACTTGGCCGCAGTCTGGCGGAGCCTGGACCAACGGCGGATCATCTGTCCCACGTGGCTCGTCCGGCTGAACATCGGGCTGTGGTTTGCCGTGGTCCAGATCTGGCTGGTGCTGGCCGTCACGCGGCTCGCCGTCCGCGCTGCGCCACGCCGCGGCTGGGTGGACGGCGTGGCGCTGCTGGTGCTGGCGGGCCTGAATGCCGCGGCAGCGGCCCTTCCGTTTGTCCCCTGGCGCTGGTTCGGCAGCAATCATCTCTGGCACCATCTCTGGACATGGATCGGCTTCGGGCTGTGGTGGAGTTGCGGAGCGCTCGTCCTGGGCAGCCTGATTCTGTTGGCGATCCAACGCCGACTGCGGCGGCGCGGCCTGTTCTGGACGGGCATCTCTCCGTATACCGCCGTCCTGCTGGTGTTCCTGCTGTTGGGCCTGCCCGGGCTGCAGTTGCCGACCGTCCTGCTGGGCTCGCGCACGCTGTCGGGAGGGCAAGGCATCGAACGGGCGCTGGCGACCGAGTTCCCGCGTTTGATCGATGCCCATCTGCGGCGGCAGAACCAGCCCGGGCTTCCGCCGGACACCGCGGCGCCGTTCGCCCGCCGGCTGCGCGAGGTCAGCAGCCAGATCATGGGCCGCCGGCTGTTGACGCGGGACTTGATCATCACAGGAAATTGTCTGACGAAGACCGACGCGTCCCTGCCCAGCGACCTCTACTTCTACGCCGCCGCCCATGCCGCCGGCCCGCCGCCGTTTGGCGAACGCGGCGTGAATCTGGCCGGACATCCGGAAATCCTTCTGGATGCGGTCATGGGGTCGGGCACCATCTTCCCCGTCTTCCCGGCTCGCACGGTGCACGATTTTCCGAAGCGCGGCCAGCAAGTCGAGTTGGTCGACGGAGCCTTCGCCCACAACAGCCCCATCGAGGCGGCGGTGCTGTGGGGTGCCACGCACATCATTTTGATCGAGGCGACGCCGACGGGCCGAGTCGCGATGCGGAACCTGGCCGAGAACGCCGCGGCGGCGTTCGGACACCTGCATCGTCAGACGCAATTAGTCGACCTGCGGAGCAAGCGGCAAGTGGTGGTCTTTACGATGACACCGGAGCCGCCTCACATCTGCCTCCTGGATTTTGCCGAGAACCTGACCGAGGCGGCGATCCGCCGCGGGTACCTCGACGCCCGCGGCTACCGGGACCAGGACGATCCCACGCAGCCCGCCCAACCGACGTTCCGCAAGGAACTGGGGGAACCGGTCTTTGCGGCGGTCGCGGCCGGGGCGTTAAATCCATGAGGTTCAACACCGACAAGGAGACCGAAACATGGCGATCGTCCGTCGCATCGGAATGCCGGAGAACGATAGCGAGACCCGGGCCATTCGGCGCTTGGCCAAAGGGTTGCCAGATCGCTATGTCCTGTTTCACAACTTCGAGCTGACGACGGGTCATGGCCTGCCCTACGAGTACGACATCGCCGTGCTTGCCCCTCACGCCCTGTATCATGTCGAGGTGAAGGGCTACAAGGGACTGATCCGCGGCAACAGCCAGCAGTGGCTCTTCGAGAACGGCAATGTCTATCCCAGCCCCATTCCGTTGGCCAACAAGAAGACCAAAGTGCTGGCGTCCAAGCTGCGCCGGCACTCCCGTCGGCTGGACGACGTGTTCGTGGACACCCTCCTGCTGCTGACCGACGACGACGCCAAGATCAAGATCTGTGACGACCAGGCCGGCCGCGTCCTGCACGTGCGTCAAGCGCTGACACGCCTGGAGGACCCGGAGCAGCTGCCGGTGGCTGCGAGCGATGTCACCCCGCTGTACGACACGGTGTTCGCGGCCATGTCCCTGAACCGGCCGACCCAACGCGTGCAGCAGATCGGCCTGTACGATGTCGTGCAGAAGGTCGACCAGGACGATCGGTTCACGACTTTTCTTACCCGGCACCGTTTCATCGAGACGTGTCCCAAGACACTGCTCAAAGTCTATCACTTCGACGTCTACGCTTCGGACGAGGAAAAGCAGTACCGCATCCGCGAGATCTTTCATGGCCAGGACGCCATGCGTCTGCTGGGCACGCACCCCAACCTGGTGCGGACCGGCGACATGTTCGCCTGGAACGACGACAGTTTCGTGGAACCCCAGGAATACCTGGAACAAGGCTTGCTGCTGGAAACCCTGCTGGACCAAGAGATCGTGGCCAAGGTCACATGGGAAGTCAAGTTGCGCGCGCTCCGAGCCTTGGCGACGGGGCTGAAGCACGCCCATCGGCTGGGCGTGGTCCATCGCGATGTACGGCCTCGCAACATCTTGGTGGCGCCCGACTGCGTCAAGCTGGGCAATTTCGATCTGGCCTACATCCCCAACGCGCCGAACCTGAGCATTGCCAAGACGGTGCGTGAGCATTTCGACCGGCGCTACGTCGCCCCGGCGGTTTGGCTCGACCCGCGTGACGTGGTCCCGGCATCCGACATCTATTCGCTGGGATTAGTTTTCTACACGGTGCTCACGGGCCAGCCGCCCCGGCACGACGTGGAAGCCGTGCTGGAAACCAGCGAGATCGCCATCGACGTCCAACTGCTCGAGCACGAGTTGAGCCGTTCCGACAGCCCGAACTTCGTGAAAGACCCCAAGGACGCGGCCCAGGTGATTGCCCGCATGTGCGCTCCGCAGCGTTCGGAACGCTATGCCAGCCTCGACGAAGTGCTAGACGATCTGGCCATCGTCGAGGCGTAGACCGTTGCCGGGGTTGCTGTGACAGCAAGGCAGCTCTTTGATGTGGGGCATTTTCGGCGTTTTATGCTGGCCGAAGGCCAGACTCACCGCAGCCTGGGGCGCCGCCCCAGGAACGCGGGCGAACATCGGTTGTTCTTGGCCGAAGGCCATATTCACTGCCTTGGGCGACCGGCAGGAACAACGTTACCCAAATTGGTCTTTCCAAGAATGACGAAACAGAGACAGCCATGATTCTACCGACCATGATTTTGTCTTTGCTGCGATTCGGTGTGTACGGGAAGGTAAAATCATGGGGGGTAGAATCATGAGGCGCGAACGCAAGGGGCCGACGGAATCACGTCTTCCAGGAAGCGGGTAAGTTG
>CAIYOB010001181.1 GCA_903927685.1 uncultured Planctomycetaceae bacterium | reverse complement strand
TGCAACCGGGAAGCTCGACCTTTGGCCAGTTGTTTCAGGTCAGCTACGGCATGAACTACGTGACCGGCGGACCGAACGGGCAGACGCTGGACGATTTGACTACCGGCAATGGGACGTCCCAGGTGATCATCGTCTGGGACCACGGCCGGACGCCGGGCTGTGCCAACTCGACCGTTCCCGCTCCACGCGGACCGTGGAAGCCGTTCGCCAATTCCGACGACAACACCCACTATCCCGTCCGGCGGCATTCCGGCGTATTCAACGTCCTGTTCTGCGACGGCCACGTCGCGCCGCTGGCACAGACGGACTTGATCGACAGCCTGTTCTATGCTCGTTAGCCCCTTGCCGAGGTCTCACTCGCCTCGTTGCGCGGGCGGCTTCCTGCCGGGGCCGGTTGTCCGCTGCGAGCGCTCGGACGGGTTGCGCAACGCGGCCTCATCGCGTACAATGCCGGTGTCGGGACGCGTCGGAATCAAGCCACCTGGCGCGTGCTGCCCCTCGAGATTTGCCGCTTGCTGGAACCCGCCGAGTGAGGCGGTCAACTGGGACGCGTGGTCGATGAAGACAAGGTGTCGGTGCAGGTCGGGGGGGCATGACTGGCAACTGGATGATCGCTGTCGCGATCTCCATTGACAAGTTCGCAATGGAGTTCCTATTTCCGAGTCGATGACCGAGGATCGACGGGGCCGACGGCAGTTGTGGACACGGACCACACGGATCGCCACGGAGAAGGGAACCGAAATCCGTGCGATCTTCGTGAGCGTCGCTAACGGCTCTCGGTCGGATCAACGCTGGTGTCGCCGACTACGAGCGGAGGATCGCGGGCACGTGAGATGAAACACGACAAGGCCACACATTCCTTCAGGAGCCGATGATCTTGGTGCCCGGCTCGCTGATCGGGGGCGCTTTTCCGGGACATGGCGGAGGCGGGGCGGGCGAATGGAGGAATGTCCCGAACCTTCTTCCCATAGTCTCGCACCATTCGGGCCCGCTCGCGGCATCCCTCACGCGGCGCTCACCCCCGATTGCCGCCCGATTTTGATGGTCCTTTCCTGGTGGCTCGCTATCATACTCACGTTGCGAGTCTGAAACCGCGTTGGACGGCCGCGGTCCAACCCGGCTTTGCGACCCTACCTGGCGTCTCTTGCGAAATCAACTGCGGCTGCAAATAATCCCTCCATGAATCCCATCACCTTTGCACTGCGGCGGCCGTACACGGTGATCGTGGCGCTGCTGGCCGTCTCGCTCAGTTGCAGCCTGGCCTTGCGGCCAAAAACGCTGGATGCCTGGCTGGCCCGGATCGGCGTCGAAGTGCCCGTGCCGCGGATGGCCGTGGATATCTTTCCCAGCCTGAATCTGCCCGTGATCTACGTCTGCCAACCCTACGGCGGCATGGACCCGGCGCAGATGGAGGGCCTGCTAACCAACTACTACGAATACCACTTTCTCTACATCAGCAACATCCATCACGTCGAGAGCCGCAACGTGCAGGGCATGGCGCTGATGAAGCTGTTCTTTCACCCGGGCACGAACATGCCCCAGGCGATGGCGGAGACGATCAATTATGTGAACCGCTCGCGGGCGTTCATGCCGCCGGGGACGGTGTCGCCGTTTGTCATGCGGTTCGATACGGGCAGCGTGCCCGTGGGCTATCTGGTCCTGTCCAGCAGCACGCGGACGGTGGCCGAGATCCAGGATCAGGCGCTGTTCAAGGTTCGGCCGATGTTCTCGTCGTTGCCGGGCGTATCCGCGCCGCCGCCGTTTGGCGGCAGTGTCCGCTCGATCGTGGTGCGAGCCCAGCCGGATCGGCTGCGGGCCTATGGGCTGTCGCCCGACGACGTCGTGTCGGCATTGAGTGCCGGGAACATCATCAGCCCGTCGGGCAATCTGCACTTGGGCGACCGCTATCCCGTCGTGCCGTCCAATGCCCTGATCAAGAACCTGCAGGACTTCGGTTCGATCCCGCTGCGCATCGGGCCCGGCGAATCGGTCTATCTGCGGGACATCGGCACGGTCGAGGACGGCACGGACCTGACCACCGGTTATGCGCTGGTCAACGGTCGCCGCGCGGTCTACATCCTCGCGACCAAGCGAGCCGAGGCGTCGACGATGAGCGTGATCGACGAGATCAAGAGCGCCCTGCCGAAGATGCAGCAGGAGCTGCCGGACGATATTCGCGTCAGTTTCGAGTTCGACCAGTCGCCGTACGTGACGCGGGCCGTAAAGAGTCTGTTCAACGAAGGCGCCTTGGGGGCGTTGCTGACGGGC
>CAIYOB010001180.1 GCA_903927685.1 uncultured Planctomycetaceae bacterium | reverse complement strand
GGAAACGGGAACTTCACGGAGGTCATTGCCGGTGTTCTGGCCGGCGAAGTCGTGGCCGGCAGGGGCAGCGACGTGCTGCGTGCGGAGTTATTGAAGAACAGCCTGGGTGAAGGCTGCTGCGCGGTGAAGTAAGGGGGCAACATGCTCAATTGGGTCATCGATTATTCGCTGCGGCACCGGTTCCTGGTCATTGGCGTGGCGCTGGTGTCGGCCGTGGTCGGCGCCGTGTCGCTTGCGCACTTGGACATCGACGCCTTTCCCGACACCACGCCGGTGCAGATTCAGGTCAACACGGTCGCACCGTCGCTGACTCCCGAAGAGGTCGAGCGGCAAATCACCTACCCCGTGGAACAGGCGATCAGCGGTTTGCCCGGCCTGGAGATGCTGCGATCCATTTCCAAGTTCGGGCTGTCGCAAGTGGTCGTCACCTTCCAGGACGGTACGGACATTTATTTCGCTCGTCAAATCGTCAACGAGCGACTGGGGACCGTGGGACTCCCCGAGGGCATCGAGCGCCCGCAAATGGGGCCCGTCTCGACGGGGCTGGGGGAAGTTTTCCATTACGTGTTGAGCTACGAAGGCTACGATTTTTCCAAGCTGCCGCAGGAGGAGCGAGTCAAGAAAACGACCGAGTTGCGGACGATTCACGATTGGGTGGTCAAGCCGCAACTCCGGTCCATTCCCGGCGTGGCAGAAGTGAACAGTTGGGGTGGCTACGAGAAACAGTACCAGATCCGTCTGGACCCTCACCGACTGGTCAAGCACGGCCTGACTTTCGACCAGGTTACCGAGGCGGTCCAGGAGAACAATCGCAATGTCGGCGGGGGGAACATCAGTGTCGGCGCGAGGCTGCTCCTGGTCCACGGCCAGGGCCGGACGGCCAACCTCGAACAGCTTGAGAAGATCGTGATAACCGCCAAGGACGGCGTGCCCATCTTCCTCCGCGATGTGGCCGACGTACAGACCGGTCACGAAATCCGCCTGGGCGCGGTGACCGCTCATGGCCGCGGCGAAGCCGTGCTTGGTTTAGGCTTTATGCTCATGGGCGAAAACAGCCACCAGGTCACGTGGGCGCTCAAGAACAAGCTGGACGAGATCAAGTCAGCGTTGCCGCCGGGTGTGACCATCCGGACGGTCTACGATCGCACGGAACTGGTCGATCATGTCATCGACACAGCGCGGCAGAACTTGTTTGAGGGCGGGTTGCTGGTGATTGCCGTCCTCTTCCTGTTTCTCGGCAACCTCCGTGCCGGCATGATCGTCGCTCTGGCGATTCCCTTGTCCATGCTGTTCGCCTTCTCGGGGATGCTCCGATTCGGGATCGCGGCCAGCTTGCTGAGTCTGGGCGCCATCGATTTCGGCATGGTCGTCGATAGTTCTGTGGTGATGGTCGAGAACTGCATCCGGCAGCTGGCCCACGGCAATCCGCGCGAGCGCAGCCGGCTGGACGCGATCCGCCAGGCGGCCGTCGAGGTTCGCAAGCCGACGATGTTTGGCGAACTCATCATTATGATCGTGTACCTGCCCATCCTCACGCTGGAAGGCATCGAAGGCAAACTGTTTCGTCCGATGGCTTGGACAGTCATCATGGCCTTGGCCGGGTCGATGGTCCTCTCGCTCACGCTGATGCCGGTGCTGGCCACCCTGATGCTGCCCAAGCGGATCGAGGAGCGGGAACCGCTGTTGATGCGGATTGCGCATCACATCCACAATCCGCTCCTGCGGGTTTGCATGGAGCACAAGCTGATCGTGATGGGCGTGACCGTGGGCGTGCTGCTCGTCGCATTTGGGATGATCGCTCCCCATCTGGGCTCTGAGTTCGTGCCGAAACTGTCGGAAGGGTCGATTGTCATCAATGTCATCCGCTTGGCGGGAATCAACCTGGAAGAGTCCATCCGTTATAACACCCAAATGGAGAAAGCCCTGTTAACGGCATTCCCAGACGAGATTCAGTATGTTTGGAGTCGCACGGGCAGCCCCGAAGTGGCGACGGACCCGATGGGCGTCGAGTTGACCGACATCTTCCTCACGCTGAAGCACCGGGAGCACTGGCGACGCGCCCGAACGCAGGCTGAGTTGACGGCGCAAATCCAAGAGGAACTCCGTGACCTGCCGGGCCAACGGATCGCCATGTTGCAGCCGATCGAGATGCGGATGAATGAGATGATTTCCGGTATTCGTTCGGACGTGGCAGCGATCCTGTTCGGCGACGACTTCGACGTGCTGGCCAAAAAGGCCGCCGAAATCGAGCGGGTCTTGCAGGCGCTCCCCGGCGCTGCGGATGTCAGCACGGAGCAGCTCACCGGGCAGCCTGTGCTGCAGATTCGCGTCAATCAGGACGCGATCGCGCGCTACGGCATTCCGGCCAAGGCAGTCCTCGATCTGGCCGAGTCGCTCGGCAGCAAGCAGGTGGGGGAAGTGTACGAGGGGCAATTGCGATTCCCCCTGATTGTGCGTTTGCCCGAGAGCGTGCGTGCCAGCCCCGCGGCCATCGGGGCGGTCCTGGTCACGACGCCCTCCGGGCAGCGCATCCCCTTGTCGCGTCTGGCGAGCATCGACACCGTGGAGGGACCGTCCACGATCAAACGCGAGTGGTATCAGCGTCGGATCACCGTCTCGGCCAACGTTCGCGGGCGGGACATGGTCGGCTTCGTCGCGGAGGCCAAACGGAAGATCGCCGAGCGGGTCCAATTGCCGCCGGGCCGCTATCGCGTCAAGTTCGGCGGCCAGTTTGAGCATTACGAGAGCGCCCGCCGACGCCTGATGATCGTGATTCCGCTGGCCATTGGCCTGATCTTCACGCTCCTCTTCCTGACGTACCGCAACGTGCTCGACTCCCTCCGGGTATTCACCGGTGTGCCGTTGGGCTGGGTTGGCGGCATCGTCGCCCTCTGGCTCCGCGATATGCCCTTCTCGATCTCCGCCGCCATCGGGTTCATCGCCATGTCCGGGGTGGCGGTGTTGGACGACATGATCCTGGTGTCCTCTATCCGTCAGCTGCGGCGCAAGGGGCTGCCGCGGGACGAGGCGGTAAGGGTCGCGGCTGTGGCGCGCCTCCGTCCCGTGCTTATGACCACGCTCGTGGCCAGCCTGGGCTTCGTGCCAATGGCCTTGAGCACCGGTATGGGAGCGGAAGTGCAGCGGCCGCTGGCGACCGTGGTGATCGGTGGCGTCATCAGCGCGATGGTGATGTCCCTGCTCGTCATCCGCGTCCTCTACGTGCTGTTCGATTCGGCGGCCAACGGACTCGTATGGCTGATGAATCGGCTGTGCGGTGTGCGTGCGGAGCAGTTGGCGTGGCTGATCGGCGAACACCGGGAAGAAGAGATGAGACTCGCCGATACGGACTCGCGGCGCGTGCCCGAGCCGGTTTCGGCTTAGCTTTACCGCAGGCTGGGGCCTGCTGGAGGAACTGATGAAACCGAGATGTTGGATGACGATGACGGGAGTGTCCTTGCTAACACTGGCCGGGCTGCTCGCCGCTGGCTGCGGAAAGGAGGCGACGACAGGACCGTCGGGAGCACAACCGACGACGCCCGCGGCTGCGACGGACGACCACAGCGGGTGGTGGTGCATGGAGCATCGTGTGCCCGAGGAGATTTGTGCGCAGTGCGACCCGAAGCTTGCCGCGGAATACCAGAAGCAGGGCGACTGGTGCCGCGAGCACCGTCGGCCCGAGTCGCAGTGTTTTATCTGCAGCCCGCAGCGTGCCGAGCGATTCGCCGCGGAATATGAGGCCAAGTTCGGAGACAAGCCGCCGACACCGGAAGGCAAGTCGTCGTAGCGAAGCTGGTCACCGTGAGCGGCCGGACCAGTCAGCTGTTGTCACTCAAATTGTCTCGCCAACTCCTGCGGCGCCGAGGCGACGGTGCCTTCACCGGCCGCCTCGGCGCCGGCTTTCTCGTACACCTTTCTGCCGAATCGGAAGAACAACGCCGGCGTCACGATCTGGTCGAGCAGCGTCGAGCTGACCAGGCCGCCGATGACGACAATCGCCAGCGGGTGGAGGATTTCCTTGCCCGTCTGGCCGGCGCCCAGGGCCAACGGTACCAGGCCGATCGTCGCGGTGGCGGCCGTCATGAGCACCGGGGCCAGACGCTCCAGACTGCCGCGGATGATCATCGGCTCGTTAAACTGTTCGCCTTCGTATTTCATGAGGTGGATGTAGTGCGAGATCATCATGATCCCGTTGCGGCAGACGATCCCCGTCAGCGTGATGAATCCGACCCAATGCGCCACGGAGAGTACGGACGCTCGGAGCCAAATCTCCGGCACTTGCCACCACGACGCGCCGGCGAGGGCTTCCGGGCGGGGCCAGTTGGCAATCCACAGGGCGATGACGGATCCCGCAGCGGCCAACGGGATGTTCGCCATCACCTGCAACGCGGCACGCCAGGAATCGAGGCACTTGTATAGCAGCAGGAACACGCCGGCGATGGCAAAGCTGCCGAGCAGCAACAACCGCCGATTGGCGTCCCGCCGAGCTTCGAACTGTCCGCCGAACTCGATGAAGTAGCCTTCCTTGAGGATCGGCTCGATTTTCTCCTTTGCCGCCTGCTGCAGGTCGCGGACGACGCTCACCAGGTCGCGTCCCGCCGTGTTGCACTGGATGACGATCCGCCGCTGGACGTTCTCGCGGTTGATCGTGTTGGGGCCCCGGGTCGGCTCGACATCCGCCACGGTCCCCAGCGCCACGCGCGAGCCGTCGGGCGTGCTGAGCAGCGTCGAGCGGATGGCGTCGATGTTGTGCCGGGCCTGCTCGTCGAACCAGACGACCAGGTCGAACACCTTCTGGCCTTCAAGGACCTGCGAAACCGTGCGGCCTTGCAGGGCCGTTTCGAGGGCTTTGGCGACGTCGGCCGGGGCCAGGCCGTAGCGTGCCGCCTCGCGGCGGCGGATCGTGACACGCACCTGGGGAATGTCCACCTGCGGCTCGATCTGCAAGTCCACCACGCCCGGCACGGCGGCCATCAGCTCGGCGATGTCCTGGCCCCGGTCGCGCAATTCCTCAATGTCCCGGCCGTACAGCTTGACCGCGATCTGCGAGCGGATGCCGGACATCATGTGGTCCAGCCGGTGGGAGATCGGTTGGCCGATGTTGACCTTCAAGCCGGGCACCTCGCGCACGATCTCCCGGATCTCGGCCATGACTTCATCGCGTGCCCGGCCGGCCTGTTCGACGCCGAACCGGTGCAACCCGGGAATCGCCCGCAGGACGGCATAGTGGAATCCGGGCTTGGGTCGCAACGGCTGGACCAGGCCGACGTCGATCTCCGAGAAATTCACATTCTCGGCGTGTTCATCGAGTTCCGCCCGGCCGGTGCGGCGGGACACGTGCTTGACTTCGGGGATCTCCATCAGCATCCGCTCGATCCGCCCGGCGATCCGGTTGGATTCCTCCATACTCACGCCGGGCGGCGCCATGGCCGCGATCGTCAGCGCTCCTTCGTTAAACCGCGGCAAGAACTCGCCACCCATCCAAAGGATACAAGAGACGGATGCCAGCACGAGCGCGGTGACCGTGGCCAACACGGCCGTACTGTGCCGCAACGCGAAGCGCAGGAGGCGGGCATCCAGCCATTTCAACCACCGCAGCAGAAACGGATCCGCCTCGCGCCGCAGGAAGCCCGCCCGCGGCAGCAGGTAGGCCGCCAGGACCGGCGTCACGGTCAAGGATACCACCAGCGAAGCCAGCAGCGTCACGATGTACGCCAACCCCAGCGGTGCGAACATGCGGCCTTCCAACCCGGCCAGCGAGAACAGGGGGCACACGACTAGCACCACGATCAGGGTGGCATAGACGATACTATTCCGCACTTCACAGGACGCCAGGAAGACCACTCGGATCGGGTTGTCCGGCTGAGGCTTGTGAAAGTTTTCCTTCAACCGGCGGAAGATGTTCTCGATGTCGACGATCGAATCATCGACCAGTTCACCGAGCGCCACGGCCAGGCCGCCGAGCGTCATCGTATTGATCGAGATCCCAAAGTAGCTGAAGGCCAGGGCCGTGATGATGATCGACAACGGAATGGCGGTGAGCGTGATCAGACTGGTCCGGAGATTCCACAGGAAGATGAACAGGATCACGATCACCCACACGACGCCGTCGCGGATGGCCTCGCGGACGTTGTCGATGGCCGACTCGATAAAGTCCGCCTGGCGGAAGATGTCGGTCACAATCGTGACGTCGTCCGGCAGGCGTGGCTTGAGTTGGGCCAGGGTTTCGTCGATCCGCTCGCCCAGCACCAGCGTATCCGCGCCCGGTTGTTTCTGGACGGAAAGGACGACCGACCGCCGGCCTTCGATGCTGGCGTCGCCGCGCCGGACGGGACCGGCATGCCGGACCTCGGCCACTTCGCGGATCGTGATGGGCACCGGATCGCCGGCCCGCACGACCGTGTCGGCCACCTCGTCCAAGGTGGTCGCCCGACCGACAATGCGGATCAGCGCTTCGTGGCTCTTGCTGAGCAGGAAGCCGCCGCCCGTCACGATGTTCGACTTTTCCACCGCCGCCAGCAATTGGTCGAGCGTCACGTCGTGACGCGCCAGGCGTTCCGGCGAGGTCAACACCTGGTATTGTTTCAGCTCGCCGCCCATGACGCTGACCTGTGACACCCCGGTCACGGCCAGCAACCGCTGGCGGACCTCCCAGTCGGCGATGGTCCGCAGGTCCATCGGCGTCGTGGTGCCCGTGGCCTGCATGCCCACCAGCAGGATCTCACCCATGATCGAGGTGATCGGGGCCATGACCGGGCGGGCTTCCTCGGGCAGTCGCTCGCGGACCAATTGCAGCTTCTCGGACACGATCTGGCGATCGATGTAGATGTCCGTTCCCCAGTCGAATTCGACCCACACGATCGACAGTCCGATGCCGGAGGCCGAGCGGACACGGCGGACGTCGCTGGCCCCGTTCATGGCGGACTCGATCGGAAACGTGACCAGCGTCTCGACTTCTTCGGGTGCCAAGCCGTGAGCCTCGGTCATGATCGTGACCGTCGGCCGGTTGAGGTTGGGAAAAACGTCGATCGGCAGGTGCGCCGCCTGCCGCCCGCCGTAGATGACCAGGACTGCAGTGACGGCCAACACGAGGACCCGGTTCTTCAGGCAGAAGGCGATGATATGATTGAGCATGGCTAGTCTTTCGGTTGGGGAAGCACGGTGATGCGGGCCAGCATGCCGTCCTTGAGATGCTGCTCCGGATTGGCCACCTCGACCCAGAAGGGCAGGACGCGCTCGTGAGCGTCCATCAGCGGCGAAATCCGCACCACCGAGCCAGCGGACTCCAGTTCCGGATAGGCCGCGAACCGGACGCGCGCCGACTGGCCGACCGCGACTTGCGAGGCGTCGCGTTCATAGGCGAAACCTTGGACCCAGACGCGTGACAAATCGTGGATCTCGAACAACGCCTCGTCAGGATGAACGACCTGGCCGGGCAGCGCGTGGAAGCCCACGATCCGTCCGGCGGCCGGGGCGCGCACGGGCACCGTCTGCACCAGCGCGACGGTGGCGCCGGCTTGGGTCAGGTCGGCCTGCTCCAGACTGTTAATGGCCTTCGTCTCCAGGCCGAGCAGTGTCAGTTGCCGCTTGACGTTCTCCGCGTGCAGTCCCAGCGTTTCCACCTCGTTCTGCAGCTCCCACACCTGACGTTTGGGCGTCAGGCCCTCGCCGCTGACGGATTCCAGCCGCTGCAGGGATTGCTGCGCCAGCCGGGACTCCGTCACGGTTTGGAGCAATTCCAGCTGGAGCGACCGAAGCTGGAGGCTGTCCACCTCGGCCAAGACCTCGCCGACAGCGACCTGCTGGCTGGGCTCGACGAGGATGCGCCGCACGCGCCCCTCGACCTGCGGGGCCGCAATCGCCTGGCGGTCGGTCGGCAACTCCACCGAGCCGTGGGCCACCGCAATCGGAGCCTCACCCGGCGCCGCAGGCGGCCCCGCCGCTTCGGCTGGCTGCTCGCCAACCCGGGCTTTATGCTCGTTGCCCAGCAGGGCCGCCAGCAACGCATTTCCGACCAACACGACTCGACTGCCCGGGAACACGCCGTCCAGGACTTCGACGCGTTCGTCTTCGGTCAGCCCCACTTTGACGCGCCGATTCTCGTACTTGCCCGGTTGCCGTTGGACGAGCAAGTACGCACCGGTCCGGCTATGGATGACCGCGTCCGCGGGACAGACGATCGCTTGCCGGGCCACCGCTACGGAGATTCGCACGCGGCCGGACATCCCCGGCCGCAACCGTCCGCCGGGATTCGGCACGGCGATGACCACGCCCAGGGTCCGCCTCTGGCGGTCCATTTTCAGCCGCAGATGGTCGATCCGGCCGCTGAACTGTACGTCGGGCAACGCCGCAAAGCCAGCTTCGACGGATTGGCCCGCCTGCAGAAAACGGACGTCCGACTCCAAGACGTCCCCCACGATCCACAGCGAGGCGGGATCGACCACGTGGTACAGATGGTCCGTGGGGGTGATCAACTGGCCGATCCGCACATCGGCGTGGGTAATGACGCCCGCCAGCGGACTGGTGATGGCGACGTGCGACAGCGGCTGGCCGTCCTGCTGGACTTTGTCGATCAAGTCCGGGGCCAAGCCCAGCGCCGCCAGCTTCTGGCGTGCAATCTCCAGGGCCGCCGATTTCTGGGTGAGAGTTGCCTGCGCCTCGAACAGCGTCTTGCCGGCGATCACGCCTTGCCGATCCAGAGCCGTGCGTTGTTCGAGCAGCTTGCGGGCCAGCGTGGTTTCCGCCTTGGCCTGCAGCAACGCCAACTGCAAGGCCGCGAGTTCGGCGCTGGCGACCCGAGCCAGTTCCTGCCCGGCGGCCACGGTCTCGCCGGGCCGGACGAGCACCTGGTCGATCTTGCCGGCGACCAGCGAGGTGATCATCGCCTGCGCCCGCCAAGGCAGCTCGGCGCGGGCGTTGACGGTGACCACCCGGCGGATGTCGGCGAGTTCCACCTTGGCCGTCGTCAGGCCAATCGCTTCGCGCGCCTTGTCCGACAGCAGGATGGTGTCGCCCGCGATCGTCACGCCCTTGGTGGGCAGCGGCGCGTGATTTTCGTGGGCTCTCGCGTCGCCGGACTGCGTCCAAACGGCTCCGGCGACAAGGACCGCGGCGGCAGGCCCGCAGATCAAGGCTGCAATCGTCCGACCGTGCATGGCCATGCTCCTTCAACACTCGCTCGTTTCGGTCTCAACACTCCAGGCCCTCGCGCAGCGTCCCAGCCGGGTTGGGCTCACGGCTTGGCTTCGCCCGTCTCCGCCGCCGGCGACTGGGCGAGCTTGGCCAGCTCGGCAATCTTCTGGTCCAGCTCGCCGGCCACGGAGGCGAAATCGGGTTCCTGCCGGTTGTCGATATTCTGATGGACTTTTTCGAACAACGTCCGCAGGTCGTTGGCCGTCGTGGTGACGGTCTCCCAGTCCTCCTTGGGCACGGCCGAATCGCGAGCGATTTCCGGCAGCCACTGGAGCACGAGGTCCGCCTGGTCCAGTGCCTGGTGGGCCTTGTACGGATTCTCCGGAATCCCGTTCTTCGTCTCCTCCTCCGTCGCTTTGCGCAGCTCTTGCAGCACGCCGACCGCCTTGGGAAACGGAGTCGCCGCGGCACGTAACTGCTGCTTCTGCTCGTCGGTGATGGGCACGTCGTGCGGATTGTAATCGCCGCCGGCGGACGAGGCCGTGGGCGACTTGTCGGCAGAATCCGCAGGCGGCGGGCCCGACTGGGAGCAGCCGGCCGTGAGATTCAGGCAAACCAGGGCCAGGATCAGGAAGCATGAAACAGAAGGGCAATGGAACATGGGGAACTCCTTACAAGGAAGAAACAGAAGACCACACCCATCCGTGCGCACCGCACAGATCAAGGTCAAGAACGCCGAGACGCAATGACGCGGAAGGAACAAGCTTCCGCAACCCTAGACGCGGATGCGCTGCGCGGAGCTAGACCACGAGAACGCCGGAGCGTTCGTGGCGCGCACGGTCACACAGAGTCGCGGACGGACAGTCGTCGACCGCCGCGGTTGCCGAGGCTGGCGCCACCGGCGAATCGAGGCCGGTTGGCAGCATGGCCGCCAGCGTCAGACTCGCCCCGTGGTTGTCGCGGGCCGGAGCCGGCAAGCCGTCGCCAAGGCTCACGATGGCTGGCCTTGCGACATACCGCTCGTCCCACGACGGGGCCCGCTCAGACAACGGCAGAGAAAAGTCAAGGCCGAGGACGCACCAGTGCAGGTGAACGACAAGCTCGCCACGGATGCTGGGCGGCGACTCGACGCCAGCCGGCGGCAGACCGCCGTCCTCCGAGTGCCCGCGGCTGTCCCGATCGTGCACATGCTGCCCGACCGAATCGTGGCGATGGCCGGAGTCTTCACCTCCTTCATGGCCGTGGCGGACGGTCGGCGGAACGATTGCCCAGGCCAGCACCAAGGATGCCAGCAGCAAGTTAATCGTTCTTGCACCCAACGGGTCCGACATATCGACTTTCAGAAGGAGTAAGAACGACAGCTGCCGCGTGTGCGAGCCGGTTGGGCAGACGACTCGACACTATATCCCTGCCACACCGCAGTGTCAACATCGCCCGACATCGCAGCCCGACATCGCAGCGACGCCACGCTGTCGGGCGCCACGCAATTCAGACGTGAGGCCGGTCGCGGCGGCCAAGCCGGCCGCCGCAGGGTGGCACGCAAGCCGGGAGTGGCATCGCTGGTCAGGCGAGGTGTTCCTTGTTCCTCAGGCGGCAAGGCGGCGCGATTTGGTCGCTGACATCAGGGAGCCCGAACAGCCCGACGCCGACCGGAAAAGAGCCCAAACCCACGCGGGAACCGGAGTAGCAACGGGGGTCAAAAGCAGCAGGCCCGCAGCCGCCGCGCGAGGGAAACTGGCTCCCTCTCGCGGCCACTGCGGGCCTGTCTCGTGGCGGGGCATGTCTCGTTCCCCGCCGCTAGTCTTGAGCGTCTAGCGGTTGATGGTGATCCCGAACGTCGTGCCGACCATCGTGACCTCTTCCGAGTTGTCGAAGATGTACGGCCCGCGGCCGATGCCGGTGAACAGGCCCAGGAACTGCAGGCCGGCTTCGAGCTTGATGTCCCTGGTCACCTCGTAGGCGGCCGTCGCCCGGATGTCCGACCCGACCACCGTTTCGTTCGCGTGCCAATCCTCCGTCCATTTCGATTTGACGACCGCGTTCACTTCCGAGCCGGTGCCCTGTCCGTCATAGTACACCCGATCGACGGCGTAGGTCCGGGTCAGGTGCTGGAAGTTCTCGCCGCCGAACGCCCGGAACTCGGTGGACAGGTTCCAGCGGTTGACCCGCTTGAGCCAGCGGATGCCCAACTGGCCCGTGATCATCTGGTTGCTGAACAGGTACTTGTCCGTGATCATGTCTTCGATCGTCGAGTCCTGGAAGGCAATCGGAATGGACCCGGGAGCCAACGGCGGCAGCAGGGGGCTGAAGCCGTCGTCGTCGTAGACCATATAGTTCTGCCGCTGGAAGCTGTCCTCGAACTTGAGGTAGCGGACGCCAAAGAACGGTTCCAGGATCCCGCCCGCATGCAACGGCGGCATGCGGAACAGCTTGTTCAATTCGACGGAGTTCAGTTTCGCATAGTTCAAGCTGTCGGTGATATCGTTGAACCGCCAGCGGTTCGGCGGACCCTCGTCGTTGCGGTCCGAGATCGGGTTGACGATGTCCTGATTGTCGTTGTCATCCGTGGGCGGGACGAACCCTTCGTCATCCTCGTTCACGCGGTTCAGTTTCTCCTGCCGCAACACGTTCCCCACATTGGGACCGTCGATGTGCATATAAGAAACCAGCCAGCCGTGGTCGTGATCGACGTCGTCGACCATGTACCCCAGTTCCCAGCGGTTGCCCCAGGTCAGGTCCATCAGGTCGGAACTGTCGGGATAGGTCCGCAAGGGATCCTGGAGGCCCGTTTGGCTCGGATAGCCCTTATCGTCCGGACGCGAGACGCCGATATACATGCGGTTGTACGCTCCGAACCACCCCGTCCGCAACACCGGGTCGTCATCGTAGGTATCGATGTCCGACGCCGGGGCGAAGAACTGCAGGTCGTGATCGAAGTACCCCGCATCGACAAACGGCTGGTAGTCTTGCGCGACGGCAACCGATGCCAGCGTGATCGTGATGCCAATCGCACCCAGGAAAGACAGAAAGCTTCTGGACGACATGGTGGTTTCCACCCTCTTGGAAGTCCGGTAATCCGAGATTTTCCGTATGTGACGGTAGTATCGGACTAGATCGTTGTAAAAGTTGAGTAAGAAAGGTAAGCCTTGACGAAAATCGCGGCTGATCGGGCTGGCAGCGTCCTTGAGCGGGCGCAAAAAGAAAGCCTCCGCAGGTGGGGCAGGGACCTGGGAGGCTGAAGGTCAATCAGGCGTTGCCCGATCGACAGTTCCCAGTATGCTTGGCCACCGCGGACGTTCAAGCTCCCCAGCTTGGTTTTCTTGCCTTTCTTTCCACCACGGCGGGAAACCGCTCGTGTTGACGATCGTTGGCGCCAACCAACCGCAACGCTTACTCCCCGCCGATCGCGGTCGCGACCAGTTCCGCCGCAACCCGGTTGCCGTCGGCATTCCAGTGGCCAATCCCTAACTGGGTATTCGCGAAGCCGTGCAGGAATAGACCGTGCTTGCTCGCATAGCGGCTCATCGGCTCGGCCAAGGTGATGACAGACACGGCGTGTTGCCTGCCCCACTGGTCCAGACGACGCTCGGCGTAGAACAGATCCGGGGCACCCAGTTGCCGGCAGGCCGCCGAGCGCACGGCCTCGTCTGGATGGACTTGGACATCATTACTAACCGTCATCACGACGAAGCGGGCCTGATGCCTGGCCGCGTCGTCGGCGGCCTCCGTCAACAGTCGCTCGGTTAATTCCCACGCGTCGCGCCAGGCGTAATCAGGCGGCTCGGCCAGTGCTAGCACGTCCACGCCGGGACTGACGCCGGGCGACGACGCGGCGGAACGCTGCCGCCAGGCATCGCGCAGCGAGTAAACCAGCTGCAGCGTCCGCAGATGGTCGGTCAGTCGGACCTTGGCTCGGGTCCAAGCCGACTGGGCCTTCAGGTAGTCCGGGTGCTGTCGGAACGAGTTGTCCAGCACCAACTGGCCCGCGCGGAGATGATAGAACGGGCGGACCCGGTAAGTTTCGAGGTCAGACGAGTTGTTGCGGAGGTCGTTGCCGGCAAAGAAGGCCAGCAGCACCAGATCGGGCTCGTACGCCCAGACGTAGTGCCGCAGCATCAGCAACTCTTGAGCCGTGCCGTAGCCTGAGACGCCGAAGTTCAGGACCTCGATCCGCCGGTTTGCCAACGCGGAATCGGCCTGCAGACGGCGCTCCAACTGGGCGCAAAACGTCTCTTCATCCGGCACTTGAAACGCTTCGATGAACGAGTCACCCAGGACGGCGACGCGATACGTGCCGGGCGGTTTGCCCGGAGCCCGT
>CAIYOB010001179.1 GCA_903927685.1 uncultured Planctomycetaceae bacterium | reverse complement strand
GCCAATCCGTCCCACGGCACCGTCGCCCTCGTCACGCCTCAGAACTGGCTGTTCCTCGGCACGTACAAGAAGCTCCGCAAGCGGCTGCTGGAAGGGGTGTCGTGGAACGTCGTCGCGAGGCTCGGACCACGAGCCTTCGAAACCATCAGCGGCGAGGTAGTCAACGTGGCTTTGCTGACGCTGACGTGTCAGCCGCCGGCTGACGGGCAGGCCTTTGCTGGCCTGGATGCATCTGAGGAAAAGACCGCCGCCGACAAAGCCGCGGTACTCCGCGAGAAATCGGTCGTGACCGTCGGGCAGAAACTGCAATTGGAAAACCCAGATGCCAGGATAACTCTCGATACTGCGCAGGGACTTACAGCACTATCGACGATGGTCGATTCGTACGTTGGGATTTTGAACGGCGATTCCCCAAGATTCATCTGCGTTTCTTGGGAGATTCCTACGCTGGCCGACGGATGGGAGCCGTTGCAGAGCACAGTCGAAAACACAATTGCGTTTGGTGGCCGTGAGCACGTCGTTTTTTGGGAGAACGGGAGCGGTCAGTTGCGAAAACTGGCAGTGGAATTAAAGGATCGACTGCACGATTCGGACCGGCGCGGGAATTCCGCATGGGGCAAACAGGGAGTTGCCGTGAGCCAAATGCGATCCCTTCCCTGCACTCTTTACCAGGGCCATCTTTTTGACAGCAATGCTTGCGTGCTGTCTGTGAAGGATGATTCGTCATTGCCTGCACTCTGGGCGTTTTGCTCATCCCCACACTTCTTCGAAGCGGTCCGGCGAATCGATCAGAAGATGAACGTGACGAACGCCACTTTCGCCAAAGCATCTTTCGACCTCCCCCACTGGCAAAAGGTCGCTCAAGAAAAATACCCCGACGGCTTGCCGAAGCCGTATTCGAGCGATCCGACGCAGTGGTTATTTGACGGGAATCCGGCGGGTTCGGACGATCCGTTGCAGGTGGCGGTGGCGCGGTTGTTGGGATATCGCTGGCCGCGGCAGACGGGGTCGAGTTTCCCGGACTGTCCGGCGTTGGGTCCGGACGGCCTGGAAGGGCTGGCCGACTGCGACGGCCTGGTCCCGATCCCCTCGGTCCGCGGCGAGCCGCCCGCCGCCGAGCGGCTTCAGGAATTGCTGAATGTCAGTTGTCAAATGTCAGTTGTCAGTTGTCAGTTGCCGGAGAGAGGAGCCCCCACCACCAACCACCAACCACCAACAACGGACAACTGACCACGGACAACTGACCACGGACAACTGACAACATCCACAAGCTACTCTCCGCCGCCGGCTGCAAGCCGGGCACGAGCGTCGACGACTGGCTGCGGAACGGCTTCTTCGAGCAGCACTGCAAGCGGTTCCACAACCGGCCGTTCCTCTGGCACATCTGGGACGGCCGCAAGGACGGTTTCGCGTGCCTGGTGAACTACCACCTGCTGGATCATGGCCGGCTGGAGAGTCTGACGTACGCCTACCTGGGCGACTGGATCCGCGCCCAGGCCGACGACGCGCGGGCGGGCAAGCCCGGCGCCGACCTGCGGCTGGCCGCCGCCCAGGCGTTGCAGGACAAGCTGAAGCTGATCCTGGCCGGCGAACCGCCGTACGACATCTTCGTCCGCTGGAAGCCGCTGTCCCAGCAAGCCATCGGCTGGAACCCGGACCTGAACGACGGCGTGCGGATGAACATCCGCCCGTTCGTCCAAGCCGGCGTGCTGCGGAAAAACCCCAACATCAAATGGACCCAAGACCGCGGCCGCGAGCCGGAGCGGGACCGCGACGAGTACCCCTGGTTCTGGGACGGCCAGAAGTTCGTCGGCGATCGCGTCAACGACGTGCATTTGATCGGCAGCGAGAAGCAAGTCGCGCAGAAAAACAGGTCCAATGACGAACCACGGGTTGAAACGCTAGAATAGAGTTGCCCGTGTGGGCATCACATTGTTCAGCGAGAGAGCCAATCCATGAGAATTAGATGGCAAGACTACATCGAAGAGCGCAAAGAGGTGATGGCGGGCAAGCCGGTATTCAAAGGCACGCGGCTGACCGTCGAGTTCCTCCTGAAGCAAATCGGGGCAGGCATGACTCACCAGGAACTGCTCGATCAGTACCCCACGTTAAGGCCGGAGCACATTCGAGCAGCGATGATGTTCGCCGCCGATGTGGTGACGATGGATGAATCGATTTACCAGTGATGCGTCCGACCCATGAAGATTCTCGCGGATGAAAACGTGCCGAGGGATATTGTTGGCTGGCTACGGAACACGGGGCATGATGTCTTGTTCGCCGCGGAGGCCCGACCCGGGGCGCCGGACGCCGAATGGGTGACGCGGGCCGATCAGGAACGGCGCCTCATTTTGACCTCCGATAAGGATTTTGGCGAGTTGGTGTTTCGCGACCGGCTCACCAGCCACGGTATCGTGCTGCTGCGGCTGGATGACGTGCCGGTTTCCGACATGTTGTCCCGTCTTCAAGCGGTGTGGTCGGTGGTCCAGGCAAATCCCCGCGGACGATTCATCGTGATTACTGAGAACAAAGTCCGAGTTCGCCCCCTCACCCTGCCCTGACCGGCGATCGCATCCACGACGTGCATCGTAAGAAATTCGGATGAAGTGACGGCACGGGCTGCAAGAAAAGGGGCCAAGGCATGAAGGGGCAAGTCAGGAGAATCGCAATGAGCACCGCACGTGCATCGTCCGTCAGCGAAATGGCGATTCTGCGCCGCATCGTGGACGCCGACCAGTCAGATTTCACCACAGAGGCGGCTCACGCCATTTTACGGCTAAGTTTCAGCGCGACGGATCGCGTGCGCATGAATGCCTTGGCGACCAAAAACCAGGTCGGCGAGCTGACGGCGGATGAAGACGAAGAGCTGACCAACTACATCCGCGTCGGCCAGACGCTTGGGATCCTCCAATCCAAGGCGCGGCGAGCGCTGCAACGCTGCCCCAAACGACCCCGAATGAAACAAACCTACTGACTAATGACGACGGACCAATGACAACCCTCCTCCACGCCTTGCTGGCCGCGATCCAGAAGGCCGCCGAGTACAACCAGAACGACGCCGTCGCACCCGCCGCCGTCCTGTGGACCGATGAACGGCGGGAATGGGAACGGCTTGTGCCCCGGCTCCGCACGTTGCTGCCGCATTTCCTGGTGTTCGGTGGGTATGACAAGTCCACGCGGACGGGCCCGGCGATCTGGCTGCGCTGTGTCTTGGCGGGGAAGATCCCTGACGTGGCTTGGGCGCCCGGCTCCGTGCCGATCATCTACCTGCCGGGCGTCAGTCGCGCCACGCTGCGAGCCACCGAGGAATGCCCGAACGAACTGAAGCCGCTGGCTGAATTGCAGTACCGGGGCGTGTTCTGGTCGCAGGTCAACGGCAAGGACTGGACCATCACCGCGTTTCTCCAGACGAACCACGGCGGCCTGCAACTCAAGATCGCCAAGGATCAGGCGACGGCCACCGCGATTCGACGGTCGATTGACAAGCTCGTGGATGTCTCCGTCGCCGATCTCCAAGCCAAGGCGGCGACCGGGGAACTGAACAGCACGTTCTTCCACCTGCTGATCAGTGACGATCCGGTGGACGACCTGCTCACCTGGCTGTCGGCCCCGGAGGACACCAGGGAACATTGGGCCAGCGACCGCTGGGAGACCATGTGCAGCGATTGCCTGAAGACCTACGGCTTCGACGCGACCCGAGACGGCCCTTTGGTCGGGGCCGAGAAGCTGGGCTTGCAGGAAAAGACATCCTGGAAGGCGGCGTGGAAGCGATTTGCGTCGGCGCCTAGCCGGTACCCCGGCCTGATCGAACAGCTCCGCCGAGCCAAGCCGCAAGGGGCCGCGCTGTCGTTGTTCGAGTCGCTCCGCGTCGAGTCCTGGCCGCAGGACAACGAGTCCGATGAAACCGCCCTGCGGCAAGCATTGCTGAAGCTGACTTCTCAGCCTGATGGCGAGGCCCGCAAGACCTTGCTCGATCTGGAAAAGAACCACCGACAGCGGCGGGATTGGGTGTGGGCCAAGCTGAACCTGGCGCCGCTGGCCAACGCCATTCAGCACTTGGACAAACTCGCGGAAATCACGCAAACGCCGCTGTCCGGGGCGACGACCGCCGACCTGGTGCGGGTCTATACCGACAGCGGCTGGCAGGCGGACGCGGCGGTGCTGGACGCCCTGAATGCCGTGTCGCACCCGCAGGACCGCGAGGCCGTGTGTGCGGCCATCGCCCCCGTCTATTCGCCCTGGCTGCGGGATGCCGCGGAACTGTTCCAGCAGCGAGTCGCGCAGGAGCCGCTGCCGGGGCGAAGTGTGCCACGGCTGGAAGCCGTACCCGCAGGCACGTGCATCCTGTTCACGGACGGACTGCGGTATGACGTGGGGCAGAAACTGAAGGACGCTCTGGAAGCGAAGCTGGGACCGGTTGCGGTTCTGCACCAGTTCGCCGCATTGCCCTCGGTCACCGACACGGGCAAGCCGGCGGTCTCGCCCGTGGCGGTCAGAATCGAGGGGACCACCGTGGGCGAGGATTTTCGACCGTGTGTGGCCCAGGACGAAAGTAGCCGTCACGCTCCGCGTGACGAAGGCCATCACGCGGAGCGTGATGACTATACGGAACTAACGACGGCCCGCTTCCGCAAGCTGCTCGAAGATGACGGTTATCAAGTCCTAGACTCCGACGACGTGGGCAAACCGAAAGGACGAGCCTGGGCCGAATTCGGCAATGTGGACGACACCGGCCACCACGAAGGCATCGGGCTGGCCCGCCGCATTCCGGAGCTGATCGGGGGCTTGGTGCAGCGGGTCGAATCGCTCCTGGCGGCGGGTTGGCGAGAGGTCCGGATCGTGACGGATCACGGGTGGCTGCTGTTGCCCAAGGGGCTGCCCAAGACGGACCTGCCCAAGTACCTGACCGCTACCCGCTGGGGTCGATGTGCCGTGGTCAAATCCTCCGCCACGGTGCAGTTGCCTTGTTTCTCGTGGCATTGGGGGGAAGACGTCAGGATTGCCTGCCCGCCCGGAATCGACAGCTTCATCGCGGGTCAAGAGTACAACCACGGAGGCCTGAGCTTGCAGGAGTGCGTGGTGCCACAGCTTGCCGTTCAAGCTGGCAGGCAGCCACAGGTCTCGGCAAGGATCGAGTCGTACAAATGGGTCGGCTTGCGGTGCAAGATCAAGGTGGACGGCCAGTTCGAAGGCTGCAAGTTGGATCTGCGGGACAAGGCCGCAGACCCGGCAACGTCGCTGGCGGATGAAGTACGGACGGTCGGAAAAGACGGGACGGTGTCGCTGGTCGTGAAGGCCGACAAGGATTCCCGCGAAGGCACCGCCTCATTCCTGGTGCTGCTCGACCCGGCTGGCAATGCCATCGAAAAGACGCTGGTGACCGTAGGAGGGTGATAACCGACTGCGGCCGCCGGGAAAGGCGATAGAATAGACGAAAGGCCACATCACCGGGACCTTAGTTAACGACGCTTGAACTGGGAGAAATGGTCATGAACCGGATTGTCGTGCATTCGCGTGTCGGTGCGGACGGTGTGCTCCAGCTCGCCGTGCCAATAGGTATGGCCGAGGCAGACCGCGAGGTTGAAGTGACGATCGAACCAGCCGTGCAGGAGCGGGAGGAGTCGGCGGGACGGGAGGAGTGGGAGCAATTCGTCCGCGAGACGGCAGGCGCGTGGCAGGGCGACCTTGTCCGTCCCGAGCAAGGCGACTACGAACAGCGGGACGAACTGCCATGATTTATCTCCCGGATTCGAACGTCTGGATTGCCTACTTGCGGCAGAATAGTCCGCAGTTGGTCCAACGCTTTTTGCGGGAAGATCCCGCAGGAATTGCCTTATGCTCCGTAGTTTTGGCCGAATTGCTGTACGGCGCCCATCACAGCGCCAGCAACAAGCAGTTCGCGAACTTCGCCTTGGTAGCTCGGCTGCAACAACGCTTTGTGTCACTGCCATTTGATGACTCGGCCGCTGCGGAATATGGCAAAATTCGGTCGCACTTGGCTGCCCAGGGGACGCTGATTGGTCCCAACGACTTGATGATCGCCTCAATCGCTTTGGCCAGCGGCCTGATCTTGGTCACGCACAACACGCGAGAGTTTAGACGCGTGCCTGGGCTGAAACTGGAAGACTGGCAATGAAGCGGAGACGTGGACACTGCCAGCGTCCCCTGCACCAACTGAACACGGACCACGGACCAATATGGAACTCGATCACCTGGACCAGGTCGCCGCCGAGGCATTTGAAGGTTATGTCGTTCGCAAGGACTTGGTGCGGAAGTTCGCCCGCCAATACCCCGTGCCGACCTACGTCTGTGAGTTCCTCCTGGGCCGTTACTGCGCCAGCACCAACGAGGATGAGATCCAGGAAGGGCTGGAGATCGTCGAGCGACAACTCCGCGACCGGGCCGTCCGCAGCGGTGAAGAAGAACTGTTCAAGGCTCGTGCCCGCGAAACGGGGACGGTCAAGATCATCGACATCATCTCGGCTCGACTGGATGCCAAGACGGATTCGTACCTGGCGACGCTGCCCAGCCTGCAACTGAAGGACGTGAGCATCGACGACCGGCTCGTGAGGGACAACGAGCGGATGCTCACCGGCGGGTTCTACGCCGAGATCGACCTGAGCTACGATGCAAGCATCGCTCAGGAAAAGAACGGCCGGCCGTTCTCTGCGACGGCGCTTCGACCCATCCAGCTCAGCAAGCGGGAAGTCTTGGATTCCCTGTATGAAGGTCGGCGGCGTCTTTCGACAGCTGACTGGAAGCAGTTCCTGCTGCGGTCCGTGGGGCTGGAGCCGACGGCCATGTCCGAGCGGAACCAGGACGTGATGCTCCTGCGAATGGTGCCGTTCGTCGAGAACAACTACAACGTCGTGGAACTCGGCCCCCGCGGCACCGGCAAGTCGCACCTATTCCAGCAGATCTCGCCCTACGCCCACCTGGTTTCCGGCGGCAAGGCCACGGTCGCCCGGATGTTCGTCAACATGTCCAACGGCCAGCGTGGGTTGGTCTGTCAGTACGACGTAGTGTGCTTCGACGAGGTGTCCGGCGTGTCCTTTGACCAGAAGGACGGCGTCAACATCATGAAGGGCTACATGGAGTCGGGCGAGTTCAGCCGTGGCAAGGAAAGCATCCGGGCCTACGGCAGCATCGTGATGGTGGGCAACTTCGAGGTCGATGTCCAGCACCAGCAACGGATCGGCCACCTGTTCGGCCCGATGCCACCGGAAATGCGGAACGACACGGCCTTGATGGACCGCATTCACTGCTACCTGCCCGGTTGGGACGTGCCCAAGATCAGTGAGGCAGTCAAAACGAACCATTTTGGCTTGGTGTCCGACTTTCTTAGCGAGTGCTGGAGCCGGCTGCGTAGCCAGAGCCGGGTTTCCTTGTTGCAGGGCCGGGTGACGTATGGCGGCGCCCTCAGCGGCCGCGACCAGAACGCCGTGGTGAAGACCCTGAACGGCTTGCTGAAACTGATCCACCCATCGCCGGACGACAAGGTGCCGGATGAAGATCTCGAATGGGCGGTGCGGCTGGCGATGGAGTGCCGCCGCCGCGTCAAGGAACAGCAGAAGCGGATCGGGTCTGCCGAGTTCCGCAACACCCAGTTCAGCTACACCCTGGGCAAGAACGGCGTGGAGCGATTCGTGGTCACCCCCGAACTGCAAAGCGAAGACTTCATCGGCCGCGACCCACTGCCGCCCGGCCAGGTCTGGGTGATCAGCCCCGGCGGCCAGGACGAGGGCTCCGGCCTCTACCGCATCGAAGTCACGGAGGGGCCGGGCAGCGGCGTCAAGATTCTCAATCGGCCCTCGCCACAGGCATTCTCCGAGTCCGTGAAGTACGCGGAAGCAAACCTGTATTCCCGGTCCGCCGAGCTGGTCGGCGATAGGAATCCCCGCGAGCACGAGTTCGCCGTTCAACTGCGAGCCTTTGACGCCAGCCGCTCCGGCCGCTCGCTGGGCGTCGCCGCCCTGCTGGCGATGTGTTCGTCCCTGATCGCCAAGAGCCTTCGCGGCGGCCTGGTGGTCGTCGGCGGGATGAACCTGGGCGGTTCCATTGACCCGCTGCACAACGCCGTCGACGTGGTCGAGCACGCCGTCGAGAAGGGGGCCAGTGTCGTCCTGATGCCCGTGTCCTCCCGAAAACAGCTCAACGACCTATCTGACGACATCGCCACCAAAGTCACGGTCGTGTACTACAACGACTCCAGAGAGGCATTGATAAAGGCGATTGCGGATTGAGGATGAAACGTGCAAGTATGGCTGACGCCGCCGGTGCGTTCGATGGACGCACAGGTTGACTATTTCCTGGCGGGCCCCGATGTGGACGGCGACGGACGGCGCGATCTGGTCCGGACGCTGGCCGACGGCACGCTGGTCGCGGCAGCGAGCCGGAACGGTCGATAACTGTGGGCGGCTCGCCTGCCCAGCGCGTACCAGATGTGCTGGTTGCTGACGCTGGCCTTGCCGGTCGTCGGCTTGTTCCGCCTGGTCACGCGCCGCCAGCCGGTTCGTTCACCATGACGCCGCCACGCAACCTCCAAGACCTGCCCTACCAATAAATCGCCCGCTGGCTGGACCGCGGTGTCGGTGCCGTGCGGATGCTCTGGGTCCGCGCTTTGGCGCGCCTGCGCGACGAGATTCAAGGCGACTCGGACTGGCGGCCGTAGCGGTGTCGGAATCGGGGGAAGATCACGGCGAGCGGGATGCGCCGATTCCCAACAGTTCCCGGATGTAGTCTGCATTCCGCTTGGCGTCGGCGACGGCGTCCTTCGACGGACTGGACGTTTCCAGCACGATCCAGCCCCGATAGCCGATGTCCCGGATTGCGGCCGCGACGGGCTTGAACTTCACATCGCCTTGTCCCAGGTAGTTCGGGCCGTCCTTGAAATGCAGCATGGCGATGCGATTGCGGAGCAGGCGGATTTCGGCGGGCACGTCGTACCCGTTGCGCGTCGAGTTGCCAACGTCGTAGTAGAGGGCCACGGACTCGTGCCCGATCCGGTCGAGGATGGCGATGTTCTGTTGCGCGGACAGCGTGTTTTCGATGGCCAGGACCACGCCGGCTTGCTGGGCCCGCGGCGCGGCCGCCTTCAGTCGCGCGACCATGATGTCCACGTCGGCCTGTTTCAGTTGGTCGCCGTCCAGCAGGTTTCCTTTGCCGAAAAACGCCACCAGGATGACTCGTGCTCCGAGATCCCGGGCGGCATCAATGCACTGTTCCAGCCAGGCGGGGCCGCGCGGGTCGCTGGCCAGCGGGTTCGAGTTCAACAGCCCCATCATGAACGAGGAGATGACCAGTCCGGTCTGTTGCATCTCGTCCTTGTACCGTTGGCGAACCGCCGGGTCGGCGATCGCCAGCGTGTCCGCCGCGGGTCCGACATTGACTTCGACGCCGTCCAGGCCGGCAGTCTTGGCGTCCCGCAACCCGATGCGGCACGAGCCGATGCGGATTTGGGAGATCGACTCCGCCGCCGACGCCTCACTTCGACAAGCCGTCGCCCACGCGCCGCTCGTCAACGCCACGGCCGCTTTCAGCACGGTTCGCCGATCCAGTGTCCGCCCGCTCATCCAGTCCCGCTTGTCCAGCATCGTGTTGACTCCCGGTACGAATTCCCGCCTGTGCGGATTATACCTCGCACGCCGTACGCGCGGAAGCCGGCGCGTCGCTGTCGCACGCCTGGTGGATCGCTAGGCAAACGGACTGGCAGGCCCTAAAATCGCGTCCTGTCCGCTGAACCGAGGCCGCCTGCCGTGCGTATCAGCAGATGGAGCGGTGCGTTCTGCGAATCCCTGCTTGACGGAGATGGCCGATGAGGATTGTGAGGATCGCCAGGGAACAGCGGTGGGGGGCTGTCGCCGAGTTCGTGCTGCTGGGACTGTTGTTGGCCGGCTGTGCGCGGACCGCGGACCACGACGCGCGGACGCCGGGCGGATCGGCGGCTTACCTGCTGGCCGAAGAGCCGCAGGGGGCCAAGGGCGTCCTCGAGATCCGGGCCGGCTTGGAAAGCGGCGGTGCGACGGAGTCAGCCGCCGAGGTGGTCTTGGTGGCTCGGATCGGTGGTGTCGAGGGTGCCATTTGGGATCCGGCACGGGCGGCCTTTACGGTGCAGGACCTGTCGGCGGTGGAGCATGCCGACGTCGACGAGGCGCCGCAGCACGACGCCGACTCGTGTCCGTTCTGCCGCGCCGAAAAGAAGAAGAAGCTGGCGAGTACAGCGCTGGTCGAGGTCGTGGACGCGCAGGGCAACGTGCCGGTTGTGGACGCGCGGAAGTTGCTCGGGCTGAAAGAAGGTCAGACCGTCGTGGTGCGCGGCCACGCTCAGATCGACAGCTTGGGCAATCTGGCCGTCAGAGCCGCGGGGGTCTTTGTGCGGCCTGGGGTGTAAGAGGCTGCATCCCCGGGACAGACGGCGGGTGGAATGACGGAGGGTGGACTGTGAGCCTGTGGCGGATTGCCTGGCGGAGTGTTCAGCAGCGGGCCTTGGCGTCTTCGTTGACGGCGTTTTCGATGGCCTTGGGGGTCATGCTCCTGGTGGCCGTGCTGTCGATCCACGGCGTCATTGAACGCTCGTTTCAGAACAATGCCAGCCTGGGCTACAACATGATCTTGGGGGCCAAGGGGGGCAAGTTGCAGCTGACCCTGAACACGGTCTACTACTTGAGCCAGCCCATCGAGAATTTGCCGTACCCGTTCTACCTGGAGTTCCTGCGGGCCGAGCGCCGCGAGGCGGAATACAAGACGTCCCTGCACCCGGTCCCCACCCGCCGCGACGGCGAGTATGCATCCTATGTCGACTTGGCGATCCCGGTGTGCCTGGGTGACTACTTCGGCCCCTTCCGCGTCGTCGGGACGACCCCGGAGATGTTCGACCGGCTGCAGTTCGGTCCCGAGGGGACGCAGAAGTACGAGTTCGCGGCCGGCCGGAACTTCCGCTTGCACAGTCCGGAGAACGGCTTCTTCGAGGCCATCGTCGGCGCCACGGTCGCCCGCGAGAAGAAGGTCCAGCTGGGCGATCGCATCGGGACCACGCACGGCGATCCCGAAGGCTTGGGGCACGGGCGGAAATTCACCGTCGTGGGGATCCTCGCCCCCTCCGGCACGCCCCAGGACCGGGCGGTGTTCGTCAGCATGGAAGGCTTTTTCCTGATGGAGGGGCATGCCAAGCCGCTGCCGCAAGGCGAGCGAGGCAAGGCCCCAGCGGCAGGAGCACCGCGGCGGGACGACGAGCGTGGCGAGGCTGGCGACAGGCATCCGAATGAGGACGCGCCGAACTCCGCGGCCGCGCCCGCCGCAGCGCAGTTGGCCCTGCGCGCGTTGCCGCTCGAACAGCGCGAGGTGACGTCGCTGCTGATCCGGACGACCAGTCCGATTGTCGGGCCCGGGCTGGAGAACGAAATCAACGAGGGCCCCACGGCCCAGGCGGTGATGCCGGTGCGGGAGATCTTCCTGCTGTTCGAGATGTTCGTCCGCCCGGCCCAACTCCTGCTGGTGGTGATGAGCGTGCTGATCTGCATCGTGTCCGGCGTTAGCATCCTGGTCAGTATCTACAACTCGATGTCCGAACGGCGGCACGAGATTGCGGTCATGCGGGCGCTGGGAGCCGAACGCCAGACGGTCATGTCGGTGATCCTGTGGGAGTCGGTCATCCTGGGGCTGGGCGGCGGCCTGCTGGGCTGGTTGCTGGGGCATGGCTTGAACGCCTTGGTCAGCCCGTTGATCGAGGCCCGCACCGGAGTTTCGATCGGCTTTTTGGACCTGGCGCCCGGCGTGGACGTGTCCTGGTTGTGGGCCGCCGCCGGCGGCAGTGCTTGGACCGTCTCCAGCGAGCTGCTGCTGATCCCGGCCTTGCTGCTGCTGGCCGTCGTCGTCGGACTCCTGCCCGCCCTGACGGCTTATCGAACCGACGTCGCGGCTTCGCTGGGCAAGTAGTGAGTGGCCGGATGAACGCCGAGCAAGATCAGGGCGACGAGTTGCACCGCCTCCGCGACGGCGGCGAGCGGGCCGTTGCCGAGTTGTTCGGGCGGCACCGCACCAAGTTGCGGCGGATGGTGGCCTTGCGGCTGGACAGCCGTATCGTCGGCAAGGTGGACGAAGACGACATCTTGCAGGACGCTTTCCTGGAGGCGAACCGGCGGATCCGGGATTATCTGAGCCAGCCGTCCGTCCCGTTCTTCATTTGGCTTCGCCAGCTCACCGGGCAAGTCCTGATCGACGTTCACCGGCGGTACCTCGACGCCCGCATGCGGGATGCCAGTCGGGAGGTCAGCCTGCACGGCGGCGGCGCGACGGACACGAGTTCCAGCGGCCTGCTGGCCCACCTGGCCGACAGCCTGACGTCGCCCAGCCAGTGCGCGGCGCGGGCGGAGGCGATCGCCGAATTGCGGCGGGCCCTGGACCGGCTGGAGCCGACGGACCGCGAAGTGCTGGTGCTGCGGCACTTGGAGGAATTGAGCAACCAGGAAGTTGCCCAGGTGTTGGGGATCGACAAGTACGCAGCCAGCAAGCGATACTTGAGGGCCTTGGAACGGCTGAAGACCGCCATGACGCCGACGAGAGAGGGCCCCGAGCATGAACGAAGCGACGATTGACCGCGATCCGCTGGAACAACTGGCCGACGAATTTGCGGCGCGGTGTCGGCGGGGCGAGACGCCGTCGGTCGCTGAATACGCGGCCCGGTACCCGGGATTGGCTGGCCGGATTGCCGATCTGTTTCCCGCCGTGGCCATGCTGGAACAACTGCGGGTCGACGAGCGGGCCAGGCGGACTTCGGCCGCCGTTCACAGCCGGGCCGGTCGCCCGCCGGATCAGCTGGGCGATTTTGTGATCCTCCGCGAACTCGGCCGCGGCGGGATGGGCATCGTGTATGAAGCCGAGCAGCGGTCACTTGGCCGCCGCGTGGCCGTCAAGGTGCTGCCGAAGCACGTGCTGCTGCTGGACAAGCACTTGGTGCGATTTCAGCGCGAGGCGCAGACCGCAGCTCGTTTGCGGCATACGAACATCGTTCCCGTATTCGGCGCCGGCGAACAGGATGGCCTGCACTACTATGTCATGCCGCTGGTCCGCGGGGTGGGCCTGGACGAGGTGCTGCGCGCCCTGCAGGACCGGGGCAACTGTGGTCAGGCCGGTCCGGGTCTTGGCGTTCGCGCCGCCGACATGGACCTCGTCCGCGTGGTCCGCGAACTGGTCGCGGAGAAATTCCCCGCTCCTGTGGCCGCGCTCGGCGGCGGCGATTCCGCCGGCGGGCCGGCCGTGCCAGGCGGCGTTCCGGCTCACGCGGCTCCGGGCGGCCTGGCGCACGGCTGGCGGGGGCTGGCGAGTATCGGCGTGCAGGCGGCCGAGGCCCTGCAGCACGCCCACGAGCAAGGCGTCTTGCACCGCGACATCAAGCCGGGCAACCTGCTGATCGACGAGGCCGGCGTGGTCTGCGTGGCGGATTTCGGCTTGGCTCGGGCCGTTGACCCGGCGGGGGCGAGCCGGACCAGCGGGGTGGCGGGAACGCTGCGGTACATGGCGCCCGAACAGTTGCGGGGCGAGGCGGATGCCCGCAGCGATGTTTACTCGCTGGGACTGACGCTGTACGAGTTGCTGACGCGGCGTCCGGCGTTTCACGAGTCCGACCGCAGCCCGCGTCCGGACGGTCGGCCCGTCCGGCTGGCCCCCGTGCCGCCGCGGCGCATCGACGCCGCCATCCCGCGGGACCTGGAGACGATCGTCTTGAAGTGCCTGGCGGCGGAACCGGCCCAGCGGTACCCGTCGGCGCGAGAACTGGCCACGGATCTGCGGCACTGCCTGCAGGATCGGCCGATCCTGGCCCGCCGCGCATCGACGCGCGAACGCGTCCACCGCTGGTCCCGGCGCAATCCGGCGCTGGCGGCCGTGTCGGCGCTCGCCGGGTTGCTGCTGGTCGCGATTGTGGCCACTGCGGTGGCCAGCGGCGTTCGGACTCGGACGGCTTATGCCGAGGCGACCCGGTCGTTGTCGCGGGCCGAGGCGACGGCCCAGTTAGCGCGCGAGGCGTTGGACGGCATCTACAGCCAGCTGTCGCCGGACCGGCTGCAGATCGCCGCCAGTGCGGACCGCGGCTGGGAAGGAGGCGAGCTGCCGTCCCGAGGCCGAGCGGTACAGGTGCCCGCCTCGCGCGAAGTGGCCTCGGTCCTGGAGAACCTGCTGGTCTACTATGACCGGCTGGCCGAACAGGATCCTCGCGACCAACAGCTTGTCCTGCAGTCGGCGCTGGCGAGCCGGCGGGTCGGCGACATCCGCCAACGCCTGGGCCAACTGACGCAGGCGGAACGAGAGTATGCGAGGGCGGCCGCCAAGCTGGCGGGCCTCGCGTCGTCGGCGGACCTGGGGCTCGCCGCATCCATCGAGTTGGCTCGGATCCACAACGAGACGGGCAACGTCCGGTCGGCCAGGTTCGAGTTGGGGCGGGCCCACCAGGCGCATCGCCAGGCGCTGCAGATCCTCGAGACGGCAGGCAAGACCGCGGCACCGACGGACGGTTATCGGTACGAATTCGCCCGCACGCTGTACTTTCTGGCCAGCAAGCGGTTGGCGGCGATGGACAACCGGCGCGACGGCGAGGCCGGCGAGCCCAGCGCAGGGCTTGGGCCGCACCATTACAGGAGCGGCGAGTACCGCCAGACGGCCGTCGCGATGCTCGAGGCCTTGGTCGGCGAGCACCCGACCGAACCCGATTACCGCTTCTTGCTGGCCCTGTGCTATCGGCTGTCCGAAGTCGGGCCCCCTGCCGCGCGCAGTGCGGCCCGCACCTCGGGCCGGGCGCGGGCCCTGCAGATCCTGGAAGAACTCAAGGCCCAGTATCCCGACGTGGCCGACTACCGCTATGAACTGGCCGTGACCTATGCGGCCGTTCCGGTCGGCTTGGTTCCCGAGGAGGAACACGGCAGTCCTTCCGCGGCCGCCGAGTCGCAATTGCGGCGTGCGTTGGCCGAGTTCGAGTGGCTGGTCGCCCGGCACACCCATGTTCCCGAGTACGCGCGGTGCCGGGCGGCGACGTTGGCCAAACTGGGCAACTGGTTCTCCCGAAGCTAGATTGTGTCAGCGTCGAGATCAAGGTCCTCGAGACGACGAACCTGGGGCTTCCTTCGTGTCTGAAGACGGACGGAGTCCACCGTTCGCTCCGCTTGCCAGTCCCTCCGCGGCGCGCCACAATGCCCGCATGAACAGCAAACCCGAACGCGTGACCGTGCCCGGTTTCCGGGCGATGAAGGGCCAGGGCCGCAAGATCGCCATGCTGACGGCCTACGACTATCCCACAGCCAGGCTGTTGGACGAGTCGGGAGTGGACGTCATTCTGGTGGGCGACAGCCTGTCAATGGTGGTACAAGGTCGCGAGACGACCTTGCCGGTGACGTTGGACGAGATGATCTACCACGCCGAAATCGTCGGCCGCGCGGTCGAGCGGGCGCTGGTCTTGGTGGACTTGCCGTTTCCCACGGGCCATACCGGGGTGCACCGGGCGGTTGAGGCGGCGGCCCGGATTCTGAAAGAGGCTCGCTGCCAGGCCGTCAAGCTGGAAGGCGGCGTCGAGCAGGCCGAGGTGATCACCGCGCTCGTGTCCGCCGGCATTCCGGTGATGGGCCACGTCGGACTGCGGCCGCAAAGCGTCCACCAGATGGGCGGCTACAAGGTGCAACGGGACGAGCAGCGGCTGATCCAGGACGCGCAAGCCGCCGCAGGAGCTGGGGCGTTCGGCCTGCTGCTGGAATGCGTCCCGGCGCACCTGGCTGCCGAGATCACCCAGACCTTGGACATTCCGACCATCGGCATCGGCGCCGGCTCGGCCTGCGACGGCCAGGTGCTGGTCGTCCACGACCTGCTGGGCATCACGCCCGGACCGCTGCCGCGTTTTGTCAAACGTTACGCCAACCTGCACGAGACGATTTCACAAGCGGTCCGCGAGTACTGCGAACAAGTCCGCAGCGGCGAGTTTCCCAGCAGCGAACAGGCGTTCAAGTAGGGCCCTGCGACGGCTTGTCGCCGGGGTGGCTGGGGGCGCGTGGCCGCTCGGGTTCCAAGAGTAGCTGCGCGGCATTTTTCTCGGGGAGAACGAAGATGTCGATCGCGGCCGAAGCCGTCCTGTGGGGCTTGCTGCTGTGCAGCCAGGCCCAGCCTTCTTGGTTCCCGGGCGGGAGTTGGAGCGGCGGCGCGGATCCGACCATCGTGGCCGTTCAAGATGGACAGGCCGGCTACTACGTCGTCGCCACGGGGCGCGGGATCCCCCTGCTGTATTCTGCGGACTTGAAGGACTGGCGGCGCATCGGCCGGGTCTTTGCCGAAGACGTGCCGGCCTGGGCGAAAGCCGAAGTCCCGGCGTCGGATTGCGTCTGGGCGCCGGATCTCAGCTTTCACGACGGACTCTATTACCTGTACTACGCCGTCTCCAGCTTTGGCAGCCAACGATCCGTCATCGGGCTGGCCACCAACAAGTCGCTGGACCCGCACAGTTCGGACTATCGCTGGAGCGATCAGGGGAAAGTACTGGAGTCGTTCCCCGGAAAGTGCGACTTCAACGCCATCGATCCCGCCCTGTTCGTGGACCGCGACGGCCGCTGGTACCTGTTCTTCGGCTCGTTCTGGACGGGGATCAAGATGGTCGCGTTGGACCCGCAGACCAAGAAACCCGGCCCGGATGCGGACTTCGTGCCGGTCGCAGGGCGGCCGCGGCAGCCGCCGCACGCCGTCGAGGCGCCGTTCGTCATCGTTCGCGACGGGTACTACTATTTGTTCGTCTCGTGGGATCGCTGCTGCGACGGCGCTGACAGCGACTACAAGGTGCTGGTGGGCCGCGCCCGCGCGGTCAGCGGCCCGTATGTCGACGCGGAGGGGCGGCCGCTGCTCGAAGGCGGCGGCACGCTGGTCTTGGCGGGCACCGAGCGTTGGCGCGGGCCGGGCCACAACAGCGTGCTGACGACAGCGGCCGGCCAGTGGCTGGTCCATCACACCTACGACGTCCAGAACCTGCGGGCCCAGCGGGTGCTGCAGATCCGCCCGCTGACATGGAGCCCGGAGGGCTGGCCCCGCGTGGGGGAACCGCTGTTCGAGCCGCCGGCCAGGCCGCCGCGCTCGGTGCTCAAGGGCGAGCCTTGACGCTGGGCGCGCGGGCATTTTCCACAATCGTCAGGCAGCTGTCGCGGGCGGGGATCTTGTCCGGATACATGAAGAAGTTGCCCAGGACGATGTCGAGATCGCCGTCGGCATCCAGGTCGCCCAGGTCCCCGCAGGGGTGAAACGCCGTCCCGGTCTGAATCGCATAGCGTGTGAACTGGCCGGGTGCCGTCTGCTGCAGCCAGGCGACCGAGTCCAGGTTGCGGGCCACGGGCCAGTTGGGATCGAAGGCCGGGATGAACGCGCTGCAGGCCAGGTCCAGGTCGCCGTCGCCGTCCAGGTCGCCAGGCAGCGAGGTATGGGCGCCGGGCATGTGGGCCAGCCGGTGATAGGTGAACGGGTACACGCCTCGGTTCTCCAGCCAACTGACGCCGTGGTAGGGCCGCGGCACGGGCGGAATCAGGACCGAGTCGCCGTGGTTGAACAGGACGTCCAGGTCGCCGTCCGAGTCGAAATCGAGCAGCCGGATCCCGGTGGAGCCCCAGCGCGGATGCGGTGCGGCGTAGATCAGTTCGCTGTTGAAGCGGCCCTTGCCCACATTCAAGAATGCAGCGATCCGTTCGTGCTGCTGAGCCTGCAGGGCGACGAAATCGGGGCGCCCGTCGCCGTTCAGGTCGGCCCCGGGCACGTCGCTGGTTCCGGTGTGGCCGTCGAGCGAGTAGCCCTCGAAATCGGGATGGCCGTAGTCTTCGGTGAGGTTCTCCAGGTACAGGATCATCCCCGTCGTCAGATTGCCGAACACGGCGACGACCACGTCCAGGTCCCCGTCCCCGTCGAAATCCGCGGCGTCGACTTCGTTGACCCGCCCCAATCCGTCGGCCAAGACGACGTTGTCAAAACGGCCCTGCCCCCGATTTCGCAGCCAGACCACGGTGCCCTTGTCCGTATCCACGGGCCAGTAATCACCGAGGTTGGCTACCAGGATATCCCGCAACCCGTCTCCGTCGAGATCCACCACGTGGGTGCGGCAAGGGTGGGCCATCCGCCCGACGACTTGAGCCGTATCCTCGGCTTGCCCGGGATCCCAAAGCACCACCGTGCCCTGCCGCATGTCGGAGATCAGCAATTGGACAGGCGCTTCGTCGCTCAGTTGGACGAACCGGACACAGGAAACCGAAGCCGGACTGGGTATCGCCGGCAACGTGATCTCGCGGATCCGGAAAGGCAGGGGCGATGGCGGCGATCCCAGCGCGTCGGGCGGAAGGGTCAGTTGCTCGGGGGCTCTGGAGACCCAATACGCCGTCACCTGGTCGATCGGCGGCACGGGTTTGCCGGCGACCTGCGGCATCGTCCGGATATACCCGAACATCTGCTCGATCTTCCCCGGCCAGAGCCACTTCGGCTCGACATCCGCGGGAGGAAAGACGTGGCAGGTCGAGCACAGAGTGCGAAGTTGGGCTGCCAACTCGCTGTCCTCGCCTGCCTGCCGGGATGTATCGCCCAGCGGTTGCCAAGTGAACTGAGGCGCCGCCGACTGGGGAGCGGGCGGCGGAACGGGGCGACTTCGGAACGAGCGCACGGCCAGCACCGCCACCAGGGCGAGCGCCACCAAGCAGGCCAGGCTCAGAATCTCGGTACGCATCACTCGGTTTGCACAACGCCCAAAGTCTGGTTGGCGACGACCGCGTCCCCTTCGGCGACGCTCTTTCGAACCAGTCGGCCTGTTGCCGGCGCGGACAGATCCACGAGCACCTCGCCCGCCGAGATTTCGACCAGCCGATCGCCCTCGAATACCTCCCGGTCGAGCGGCACAAGCCAACCGCTGACGATCATGACTTGTTGCGGCGGCAAATCCAGATCAGGCATCAACAAGGGCACATGCATGGGGCGGATTTCCTTGCGCCGTCCAAGAATCGACGCCCTCCGGCGAAACACTGTCTGGACAACTTATTCTCCGGAGATTCAATATGAGCGATGCACCCTTCAGCGGCAAGCCGGCGGGCGGCAGCGACGAGCGGATGTGGGCCATGCTGTGCCATTTGAGCAGCTTTGCCGGTTTCGTCGTTCCTCCGATCGGCGGCGTCTTGGGACCGTTGGTCGTCTGGTTGATTAAGAAGGATGAATACCCTCTAGTGGACGACCAGGGGAAGGAAGCGTTGAACTTCCAGATCAGCATCCTGATTTACACCGTGGTATCAGCCATCTTGATCTTGGCCATCATCGGAATCCCGCTCCTGATTGCCGTGACGATCTTTGATATCGTCATGACCATCATCGCGGCCATCAAGGCCAACGGCGGCGAATTTTACCGGTATCCGCTGACGATGCGGCTGGTGAAATAGGCCCTTGCGCAACCACGCTTCGCCTCGGCCGGCCAAGGCAGACCCTCCCCGGCCGCTACCGCGTCCGACCCTCCCGCAAGCAGGAGGGTGATCCCGAGACTGCCTGCGCGCATCCGCAGACTCGTCGATTCTTGATCGTGGTCCCGCAATTCTTGCGCCAAAACGCGAATTCTCGGACGGCACGCAATCCAGACGGGTCCGTCAGGGCTTCCTTAGTCCTTGAACAGAAGGCAGCGGCGTGCGAGAATTGGACCCAGCGCGGCGGCGGGATCTGCGATCCGGTTGCGTCGTCCAGTTAGAATCCTCAGGAGTTCGACCGATGAAAGTGGTGCCGTTAGGGGACAAAGTTGCGATCAAGCGTCTGGAATCGGACGAGACGACCGCCGGAGGCATTGTGTTGCCGGACTCGGCTCGGGAGCGTCCCCAGCAGGGCCGCGTGTTGTCCGTGGGCGACGGGCGTTTGTTGCCGGACGGCACCCGCGTGGCACATCAAGTCAGCGAAGGTGATCGGGTCTTGTTCGCCCGCTACGCCGGCGCGGAAGTCCTGGTCGACGACGAAGAGGTGCTGATCATGAGTGAGGACGAGCTCCTGGCGGTCTTCGAGTGACGTTTCGGAACAAGGTAGGCTTTCATGCGCACACGACTTTTGATGGTGGCTTTGATTCTGACGGCGGCGGTGGGTCCTCGGGCAGCGCTGCAGTCTGCGGAAACGGCGTCGGCCGGTGCCCCGAGTTACGAGCAGATGGTGACGCGGGCAATCGGGTATCTTGGCGCTCAGGGGCAAGCTGAGGATGGCTCGTTCAGCAGCCAGGCCGGGCCCGCGGTGACGGCGTTGGTCGCGACGGCCGTCCTGCGGCACGGGCGGACCACGAGCGACCCGCTGGTCGCCAAGGCTCTCAAGTACCTGGACCAATTTGTCCAGCCGGATGGCGGCATTTATCGGACCGACTCGCTGTACGCGAACTACGAGACGTCGATCGCCATCGTCTGCCTGACCGCAGCCAATGCCGACGGGCGGTACACCGAACG
>CAIYOB010001178.1 GCA_903927685.1 uncultured Planctomycetaceae bacterium | reverse complement strand
CCGGATGCGGTCCACGGGATCAAGAAGCCGGTCGTGTGCGCCTTTATGGGCGCCAAGGACGTCGCCCCGGGAGTAGACATCCTGCGCAAGGCGGGTATCCCGAACTATGCGTTTCCCGAGGACGCGATCCGCAGCCTGGCGGCGGCCGAACGGCTGGTCGCCCTGCACGAGATCCCGCGCCGTGAGATGCAGGTCTTTCAGGACTTGGATATCGAACGGGCCAAGGGCATTGTCGCGGCAGCTCTGGACGGCCGGGATCAGCAGTATCTGACTCAGGCCGAGTGCCGTCCGCTGTTGGAATGCTACCGACTGCCGCTGTTGCGCAGCGCGATCGTCCACAGTGCGGACGAGGCTGGGCAAGTCGCGGCGTCGTTCGGCACGGCCGTCGTGATGAAGGTGATGTCGGCGGACGTGGTCCACAAATTCGACGCGGGCGGCGTGCTGTTGAACATTCAGGGGACGGACGAGGCCACGGCCGGCTATCAGAAGATCCTGCAGAATGTGACGCGGGCGATCCCGACGGCCAGGATCCAAGGGGTGCTGATCGAAGAGATGGCGCGCAAGGGCGTCGAGGTGATCCTGGGTGCCAGTCGCGACGCCCGCTTCGGACCGCTGATGATGTTCGGACTGGGCGGGACGCTGGTCGAAGTCCTCAAGGACGTCTCGTTCCGCTTGGCGCCGATGTGGAAGATCTCGGCCGAGAGCATGGTCCGCCAGATCCGGTCCTTCAAGGTGCTGGACGGCTTCCGCGGCAATCCGCCCGCGGACATCGCCTCGATCGTCGACACGCTGCTCCGCCTGTCCGAAATGGTCTGCAATCACCCGGAGATCTCGGAGTTGGACATCAACCCGCTGATCGTACATCCGGAAGGCCAAGGCTGCTCGGTGGCCGACAGCCGCCTGATGCTCCGCCGACCGTAGGGCAGATGGCGCGAAATTCCGAGAGTGCCCCAAGGAAGGAGCGACCACCGTTCCCCGGGCATAGGAAGCCCTCCCCGGCCGCCACCGCGTCCGACCCTCCCGCTTGCGGGAGGGTGAAGGTGGCGGGGCGGCCGCGACCGCGTCCAACCTTCCCGCTTGCGGGAGGGGGCGTTCTTCAACACCCCTAGTTAAAGGATCCCTATCATGGCGGCTGCGACTTCTGTCCGCGAAAACCGACCCGACGCAGGATTTCGTCATGGCGGCTGCATTCGCCTCGTGCCGGCCGCTTTGATCGCGATGCTGATCGTCCCGCCGTGGGTCGCGGCCGAGGGCCGCCGACCGGTGCTGAAGCGGGATGCCGCAGCCAAGTCCGCGGAACAGAAGCCGATCGGAACGCTGCCACCGCTGGCCAACGCGTCCTGGATCTGGGGGGCGCCGGAGCAGGATGTCTGCCAGCTGCGTCACGTCTTCACGCTGGCGGACAAGCCGACGGCGGCCAGCGTACTGATCACGGCGGACAACAACTACGAACTGTACATCAACGGGGCTGCCGTCGGGTACGACGTGGGCGCTGGCGGCGAGGTCTGGAGTTCCGTCGAGCGTTACGACATTACCACGCGTCTGGCGCGAGGCCGCAACGTGATCGGGATCCGCGGCGGCGACTTGGGCGGGATCCGGGCGGTCGTGGCCGCCGTGCGGGTCGAAGTCCCGGACCAGCCGCCGCTGGAGTTTGTGACCGATGCCTCGTGGCGGGTGGCAGCCGAGGCCGAACCGGTGGATTATTCCCACCCGGAGTACGTCGAGCCCCCGGGGTGGTCGCAGGCGACCGTCGTGGGGCCGCTGGGCATGGCGCCCTGGGGAGCGCTCAGCTGGTCTCCCGACGGATCGTCACGGCCGGGCATGTTTCAGACCCGCGTGGCATTGACGGAGCCCGGCGAGGACTTCCGCTGGCCCGAGGCGATTGCCTACGTCGGCGACGACTGCAGCGTGTACGTGCCGTTGCGCGGCGATGCCTGGGGGGTGTGCTTCCGGGTCGACAGCTGGTCGCGAGCCTACACCGAGTTCGACATCCCCTGCCCGGCCAAGATCGGCCGCAAGCTATACCTGTTGAGGGTCGCCGATCCGGACGCAACGCCCCAGTTGCTGGTCGACGCGGGCACCGGAGCCATCGGTTCGCCGGCCGCCAGCTACGATGGTCGTTCCTTGTACGCGGCGATGGCCCTGAACGGCGATGCCTTTTTCCACATCTACCGCGTGCCCCTGGACGGTGGGCCGCCAGTGCGGCTGACCGCAGGGCCGTTCCACGATATCGATCCGGCCGAATTGCCCGACGGGCGGATCGTGTTCACCTCGACACGCATCGGCAGCTTCGAGGAATACCACAATCCGCCGTCGCGGGCCTTGTTCGTCATGCAGAGCGACGGGCGTGAGATCGAGCCGGTCACGTTCACGCCGATTTTCGACAACGAGCCCAAGGTCATGGCCGACGGCCGGATCGCGTTCATCCGCACGGACAACTTCTTCGACCGCGCCAAGGTCGAGACGCAGATCCACGCCATTCGCCCGGATGGGACGGACGGGCATACCGAGGTCGGCGCCGACGTCGGCGCGGATTACGGGGTGCGGCTGCGAGCATTGGGCTACGGCAGTCCGGCGCCGCTGCCAGACGGCAAGCTGGCCTGCATTTCGAGCCGCGGGAATTTCGTCTGCTCTTCCGGAGGCCGCGAGCCGTCGTTCCAACGCCTGCCCAATGGCCTGGGCGACTTGGCTCCGCTGCCCGACGGGAGGCTGCTGGCCACAATCCTGCGGCCGGACGCGCGGCAGATGCACTCGGACGTGATCGCCGTGATCGATCCGCGCGACGGGGCCGTCACGCCGATCTTCGAATCGCCCGAGGGCTCTGTTCATTCGCCGATCTTCGTCGGCGCCCAGCCGCGTCCGCCCGTGCTGGCCGACATCGTGGATCGCGAGCGGCTGGGCACTCCGGGCAATCCGGCGGCCACGGGGTTCCTGTACTGCCAGAACGTCCGATTCACGCGCAAGATCAAGGCCGATTGGGACCAGATCCGAGCCGTCCGCGTGCTGGCCGCCAAGGCACTGACCACGCGTTCGTCCCACTCGCACATCGTGCACGCGGGCCACGAAACGGTCGAACTGGGCACGGTGCCGCTGGCGCCCGATGGTTCGTTCTACGTCGAAGTGCCCGCCGACGTGCCGTTGGCGCTGCAAGCCGTAGACGCCGAGGGACGGTCGGAGTTGAACGAGATGTCGTGGATCTACGTGCGGCCCGGCGAGCGCCGCTCGTGCGTCGGCTGCCACGCCGGACGTACGGCCTCGCCGCCCGCGGAGATCCGCCTGTCTCAGGCGATGCAAACCCGGCCGCTAAAACTGCTGGGGCAAGGTGAAACGCACCGCTTTCGCGGCAACAACTCGGGCGTGACGGGCATGATGGACCTGCAGTTCGAGCGGTTTCGCGAAACGGCGTCACTGAACCTGCACGCCGTCAGCGGCGATCCGCTGGCCACCGGCCGGCAACAGATCGCAGCGTTGATCGAGCGACTGCAGGGAGGCCGGGACAGCCTCGGCCGAGGCGAAGCCCCGTCGGCGCCGATCCGGCCCACGGCGGTCCTGACCGTTTCGCCGGACGCGGCCGAAGCGACGAAGATCGCGGCCTGTCAGCGATTGAGCCTGTTTCGGGACCGGTCCGCGGCCCCCGCGTTGGCCGAGTGCCTGCGGGACAGCAGTCGCGAGGTCCGGGTCGCCGCCGCCCTGGCCCTGTCGGCCTGCGGGACACGGGACAGTGTGCCGCCGTTGCTGGATGCCTTGTCCGATCGGGATGCTGTTGTGGCCCAGGCAGCGGCGGTCGCAATCGAGAACCTGACGGGCCATGCGGAACCGTTCCAGCCATTCGCCTCGGTGGACGCGCGTCAACCGCAGGCCGACGCCTGGCGAGCCTGGTTCCAAGCCAACTCGTGGGACGCGATCGAACGAGCGCTGCTCGAACGTATTACAGGCGACGACCGCGTCGCATCCCGCCGCGCGCTGGTCGCCTTGGGGCACGTGGGCGGCGACGCGGGCCGGGCGGCGCTCCGTGACTTCGTGGCCCGGGAAAAGGACCGCAATCCCTATCCGCCCTTCGAGAACGCCAATCGCACCGACAGTTTCACGTTTCCCGCCGATTCGCCGCTGAATCCGCGGACGCTGCAGGAGGCAACCCGGGCGCTGGGGCACCTGAACGACACGGCCGCCGTGCCGCTGCTGGCCGGTATTCTGGCCAGCCACACCGATCCGAAGACCGGCAACCTGTACCTGGTCGAAGCGGCCATCGAGGCGCTGGGGCGGATCGGGACGCCGGAAGCGGAAACGGCGTTGATCGAGACGTTTGGCAAGTTGCGAGAGTACTGGGACTACGTCGGCTGGTACAGCGACCATCCAGCCTTGTACGCCTGCCACGCCTCACCACTGCACGCCCGAATCCTGGCAGCCCTCGATCGCCTCGGGTCGACCCGTACGGCGAGCATCGTCCCGCACGTGATTCGCAGCGTGCCCACCGACCCCGACCGGGCCTTGTTCCCCGCCAACGACGACTACGAACTCCTCGCCGGGCGAGTGCTCGCCCGCAGCGGGCGCGGCGCGGAGTTGGTCGAAGCCTGCCTGGCCCTGTTGGGCGATCCGCAGGCACAGGCGGCGGACGACTTGAAACAGGCGGTCAGCACCACGTTTGCGGCCTGGGCCGGCACGCCCGCGGCAGACAACCGCGCCGCGCAGATCCTGTCGCTGCTGTGCCGTGACGCGGTTTACGAGCCGCGCGTCCGGGCGGCCTATGAGCGGTATCGAGCGTTGCCCGAGGACCCGATCAGTCGTCCGCTGGGTAATCCCACCTGGATCCCGCAGCGGCATTGGGTGCTGTTCTACCTGGGCCGGGCGCTGGGCAACTTGGGCGATCCGCGCTCGGTGGACACGCTGCTGGCGTCATTGGCCGCCGAATTGCATGAAGCCCGCCACGGCCGTCCTGACCCGGCGGAGCCGAACATCCACTTCCTGCAGTTGGAGTACACGCCGTGTTGGCGCGCGACCGCGGCCTGGGCGCTGGGCCGGATCGGCGACCGCCGCGCGACGGATCGGTTGCTCGAAGTCGTCCGCGAACTGAACAACGCCACGGACGTGCGGCACGCCGCCGCCGAGGCGTTAGGCCAACTGGCCGATCCCGCGCTGCGGCAGACCCTGCGGGAACTGGCCCGAGACTACCCCGAGTTCTCTACGCGACGGGCGTTGCTGCGCGCCTGCGGTTACCCAACCAGCCAGGCTCCCGGGAGCTTGGGAAACCTGTCCCGCGCTCAATAGAGAAAGAAGACATGTTCCACGCGATGAACGGACGCGAGGGCCTGGGGACGAGGCGTCACTGGCTCCAGTCGGCGGGTGGTTTGGTGATTGGCGCGGCGGTTGCGAGGGTCTTGCAGGCGGCGGGCGAGGAGTCAGGCAGCGGACCGGCCCCGGTGATGCAGCTTGGAATCCTGATCGGCACGTTTGCCCGGCCGACGTTGGAGACGCGGTTGGACGCGGTCCAAGCCTGCGGGCTGGACTGCGTCCAGCTGAGTATGGGCAGCGTCGGTCTGCCCGCGATGCCCGACGAAATCCCGGCGGAACTGGTCGCCCGGATCCGCGGCGCGGCCGATGGCCGCGGGATCACGATTGCCGCACTCGAAGGCACGTTCAACATGAGCCATCCGGAACCGGAGCACCGCCGGAGCGGCTTGCGGTGGCTACAAGCGTTGGCAACAGCTTGCCAGGGGCTGGGCACCACCAAGATCCATCTGTGCACCGGCACACGTGACCGCTCCAGCATGTGGCGGCGGCATCCGGAGAACGACTCGCCGGAGGCTTGGCGCGACATGGTAGCTTGCGTCCGCCAGGCCACGGAGATCGCTCAGCAAGCCGGCGTGGTTCTGGCGTTCGAGCCGGAAGTCAACAACGTGGTCGATTCGGCACAGAAGGCCCGGCGCCTGCTGGACGAAATCGGCTCACCGCATCTGAAGGTGACCATCGACGCCGCCAACATCTTTCACACCGGGGAGTTGACGCGAATGAGCGAGATTCTTGACGAGGCATTTGCCCTGCTCGGCAAGGACATTGCGTTGGCCCATGCCAAGGACCTGAGCCGCGACGGCGATGCCGGCCACGAGGCTGCGGGCCACGGCAAACTGGATTACGATCGCTACCTGTCCCTGCTAGCCGCCTCTGGTTTCCACGGCCCACTGTTGCTGCACGGTTTGAGCGAAGCCCAAGTTCCCGGCTGCGTCAATTTCTTGCGCGACAAGCTGACCCGCGCGGCAGGAGGACCAGCGAAAGCCGACGGTGGACACGATTCGAGCCCGGACGCCCGGGGCGGCTGACGAGGTTTTCGGCTCGGACGCCAGCCAGCCACAGGCGGTTGCCTACCCGCTTCGCCGACGCCTTCGGCTGGCCGTGGAACGAGCCCGCGCGGCGTCGCCGACCGTGGCCGGATTGTCCACTGCAGGAACCCAGGTTATAAAGGGACGGTCCAATCGGGTTGCCGGTGCGTGCGCAACGTTCCTGGAGCGTCCGGCTGCGGGGGATGCTCTCATCCTGGCGGGGCGGTGCAGATGTTGATTGTCTGTCCCAAATGCAAATCCGAGACGGCGGTGACTCAACCGACCGAACAAGCCACGTGCTCGCGGTGCGGGTTGGCGATCTTCCTCAGCACATGGCACCCGCCTGCCGGCAAGGACATTGGGCACCCGCCTGCCGACGCGGACGCTGCCGCGAACCCGGAGCGGGCCCGGCCCGGCGAGGAGCCAACCGCCGAGACGGAAACGGTGGCCATCCCCTTGAATCTGGGCAATTACCAGATTCTTCGGATCTTGGGGGAGGGGGGATTCGGACGCGTGTATCTGGCGAGCGAACCGGAATTGAACCGGCAGGTCGCGATCAAGATCCCCAGAGCCGACCGCTTCCGCTCGGATGCGGCCTTGGCCGGCCTGCTGCAGGAAGCCCGCACGATCGCCAGCCTCGAACATCCGAACATCGTCAAAGTCTACCGGATCGACCGGGACTCGACCGGGCTGGACTACATCGTGATGCAGTACCTGGAAGGCGGCTCACTGGACACGCGGATCCGATCCGAGCGGATCCCGTTGCGTGCGGGCGTCGAGATGCTCCGCAAGGTGGCCTTGGCAATCCACCATGCGCACCGGCGTCAGTACTTCCACCGGGATCTCAAGCCCAACAACATTCTGCTGGACGCCAACGGCGAACCGTATGTCGCGGACTTCGGCCTGGCGGTGCGGGAGGACTTGCAGGCTCGTCACGCGGGCGAGTTCGCCGGGACGCTGCATTACATGGCTCCCGAACAGATCCGGCGCGAGGTCCAGTGGCTGGACGGGCGGACGGATGTCTGGAGCCTGGGGGTGATCCTGTATCGGCTGTTGACCGGCCGTCTGCCCTTTCAAGGCGATCGGCAGTTGCTGCCGGAGGAGATCCTGAATCGGCCCCCGCGTCCGCCCAGGCAGATCGACGAGAGCATTCCGCACGCGCTGGAGGACGCCTGCCTGCGGTGCCTTCGCAAGCCCGTGGCCGAGCGTTTTGCGTCCGCGTTTGATCTGGCCGAGGATCTGGGAAAATGGCTCCGGACGAGCGAGCCCACGGCAAGTCTTTCGCCGCAGGTTCCGGCGCCGCCGGTTGCCGCCGCGCCGGAACGGGCGTCCGAGCCGGCGGGGCGAGGCAAAGCCTGGGCGCTGCTCGGCCTGGGCCTGCTCGTACTTGCCGGCCTGTTCGGCCCGGGGCTGTGGCTGCTGTCGATATCGGGCGAACGGCGCGAGCGGCTCCCCTTGCGGACCAATTGGGAACTGGACCAGTTCGTGCCTCCGGGACGGTGGTACCCGTTGCTGGACCAGACGCCCCGCGAGCTGGTTTTTCCGCGCTACTGGAACACGGCGCGATGGCTCTACAATCCCGACGTTCAGGAAGTCCTGCTGGATCATCCCGATATCGGCCTGTTGGAAGTGGGGCAGACAGCCGCCGAGGATTTTCAGCTGCAGGTCACGATCGCCAAGTCGGCTTGGGCTGGCAACAGCGGCTTGTTCTGGGGGCATCAGGAACGGAACGACGGCAGCGGCGAGACGGAATGCGAAGTGCTCACAGTGGTCGCCTTTCCGGGCCTTCAGGGAACGGAGACCTGGGTTCATTTCGGCCATTTCACCTTCACGCCGTCCGCGCTCGTTGCGCGCCCTGACATCTACCGCGCGATGCTGACCTCAGAACAGGTTGTCCTGCCGCCGTTGGTGGACAATGTGCTGCAAGTCCGCGTCCGGCGCGGCCGGATGATCTCCGCCGAATTCCGCGGGGTCCGTTTGAACAAGATCATCCAGGACGCTGCCGCAGCTCCCGTCAGTCCTACGACAGGCGCCGGCCGTTTCGGCGTTATCGGTGAACAAGGTTCAACCGTGTTTCGTGATGTTCGTTTTCGACTAGAGAATCAAGGAACCCGCCATGGACAAGTCAGCCAATAGCAGTCCGGCCAGCATCCTGAGCGTGAACATCCCTCCCCCGGGAGGCGATGGACCGGTCAGATCCTATTCGCCACAGGCCCCGATGGGAACGCTCTGCCGCGCGAGTGGTCGCTTCACGCCGCCCGTGCAGGGACTGCCCGGTATCGCCCGGTTGATCATCAAGAGGCCTGGGGATCCCGCGCCGACGTCGGCGGATTGGGGTTCCGCCCAGATGGTCGGGCTGGCCGCTGACGGCAGCTGGCCCTCCGGCTCCATGCCGTCACTGGGGGCCTGGATCGCCCCCGCCGGCTCGACCACCCCGAACAACACCTTGTACGCCAAAGCCTTTTGGTACGACTACTCGACGTATCCCCCCACGACCTACCAGAGCGATACCGCGAGTTCGTCCTTCCGCGGCGTCTACGTCCAGCAGTGCCCCGCGGCCGCGCTGGCAGCCGAGCCGGCGGCCGCCCAGTTGGAGTCGGCTGGACGGTCTCCCGCGTCCGTCGGGTTCCTAGCGGTCGAGTTCCCGCCCGCCGGCGGCGAAGAGGGGTGGCTCGAGTATCGCAACCTGTCCGTTGACAACCAGGTCTTTGGCAATCGCTTGCTGCTGGGCGACCGGCCCCTGCGCGCTTCACTGCTGGCCGTTTCCGCCTTTGACGTCGGCTGGTGGCATGGGAGTGATCAGCCGCGACTGGTGCGCCGCGTCCGGGGACACCTCACCGCGGCGCAGGACGGCTGGCTGTTTCGGAATTCCCCGGAGGCGGCCCTGATCGTCTGGCAGGGAGACCTGGCCCGGCGGACGGTCTTGGCGTCGGAGGACCGGATGGCACCCGACGTGGTCGACCTGGACCCGCGCCACGACATCTATGTGCAAGTCAACTACGATATGCTGGACGCCTTCACACGCCGCGGCGGCTTCAGCCTGTGGGTCAAGGTCCTGGCCTGAGGCAAGCCCAGTGCGGGCTCGCAGCCTTGCTACGTTCCGGTTTCCACCGCCAGCGAGTTGCCCCAGGCAACAGCGGCTTGCGGGTCAGCGGCGTAGGCGTCGGCGCCGAACTGCGGGACCAGGTCCGCGGCCTCGGCTAACCCGCGGCCGCCCACCAGGATTTTGATTTTCGCCCCCCGCTGGCCGCCCCGTACGACTCGGATCGTCTCGGCCAGCGTGACCAGTTGGGTATGCAGAGCGACGGACAGGGCGAGCAGGTCCGGTTGGTAGAACTCCACGGCTTGAGCCAAATCCGGAATCGGCATGTCCGGACCGAGTTGAATCACGCGCCATCCGGCCAGCTCGAAGAAATCCCCGACCATCTGCACGCCGAGGTCATGCCGATTTCCGGCAACGGCGGCGGCCATCACCGTCTTGCCGTTGCCCTCCCGCTGAGGCGCCCGCAGACGCAGTTGCGCCAGGATGCTGCTCGTCGTGGCCGTTGCGAAATGCCCCTCGGCGACGTTGATCTCGTCGGCCTGCCACATCCGTCCGACTTCCTGCTGGACGGGCAGCAGCACCTGGAGATAAAGATCTTCGATGGCTGCGCCCTCTCGGGCGGCGTCCAGGACCAAGCGACTGGCTTGGGCCCGGTCGCCTTCCAACAACGCCAACAGGAACTGGGCGGCCAGGCGGCCGTGAGGCGTGTCCGTCTGGAGGAAGCCGGAAGCCTGGTTCAGGTTCCGTTCCAGGTCACCCAGGGCCTGCCGCAGCACGCCCGCCACGCGCGCCCCCGACTCGGCCGGCAATTCCGTCTCCACCACGTTGGCAAGGCAGGTGACAGCGAACGGCACGGCGTCAGGCGGGACGCCGCGGGCGGTCAGCATGCTCTGCAGCCAACCGAGGTATCCCGCGAAGAACTGCGGGCGGTCCGCCGACAGGGCCGCCGCAAGTTCTTCCAGGCAATCACGCAGCACGACCTGCCAGCTTGCAAAGGCCTGACTCGCCAGCATCGGCTTCAAGTCCGGCCGCGACTGCAGTAGATCGCTCGCCGCATAACCCGCCAGGCCGGGGGCGGTGCTGCGAAGCATGGCCGCGGAAATCGAGTCCGGATGGTTCATGGTTCAAGGGTCCCCAGACGAAGAGTCGGGCGTTGCTCCCAGCAGCTCGCGCAGACGATTCAGGCCGCGGCGGGCGTGGGTTTTGACAGTCCCTAACGGGAGTTCGGTGGCAGAGGAAATCTCATGGTGGGTCAAGCCGTTGACGAGCGACAGTTCGAGCACTCGCCGCTCGTCGGCACGCAAGCGTCCCATCACGACGCGAACCCGTTCGGCCTCCTCCTGAAGCTCGAGAGCCTGTGTGCCAGACTCGGCAACCCGCGCCGGCTCGTCGTCCAGCGGCGCCGCGTCAATGGTTCGACTGCGTTTGCGGTGCCGATCGATCAGCCGCCGCTTGGCGATGGTGGCGATAAAGGCCGCCTCGGACGCCAACTGCGGGTCAAACCGCGAGGCACTGCGCCAAATCTCCAGCAGCGTCTCTTGAACGGCATCTTCCGCATCGGCGTGACCGGGCGAATGGCGTCGGGCGAGCGACCAGATCAGATTCCCGTACTGATCCAGGCATTCGTTCACCGCCTGAGCATCGCCGGCCGCAATTCGCTGGAGGATGGTGAGAGACACGAAATCGCCCTGCGGAACTATGACGCAGACCCGGGAGCCGAATCTTAGGCTCCGTGTTCGCGCCGCCAGCCTAGTGCCACAGGCGAAACGTGTCAATGATGCTGAATTCTCACAGCGGCAGCCTCATCGGCGAGCCGGTCATGCGGATGCCTTGGCCGCCGACTCACGAATGGGAATCTGCACCTCATAGAACTGCCGGTCGCGAGCCACAAAGGGACTATTGTAGCCCATGATCCGCACCGGCCCGCACTGTTCGTAACGATCCTTGTTCTGGTTCAGCCAATCTCGCAGTCGGTGCTCCGCCTGAACAACCGCCTGTTCCGTCCGCTGGCCTCGCATGCCAAGGCAGACAACCGTGGCGGGCGGCACGTCCGTCACCTCCACATCGCCCTTCTTTCCGGCGCTGCCGAGGCTCTGGTCGCCATACAGAAAGGCCATCGCCTGCTCGCGACCCACCGGTGGCCCATCCGCCTCGAAAGTCATCTCGACCGGGGCAGTCATCGAGATTCCGGACGTGGTGATGTGCTGAAACAGCGTCCAGAAGGCGGTGCGGCCGCGAGTTTCGGCCTTGCGGTACGCCGGGTATTTCTTCACCTCGATCTGCCCGACGGGTGTGTAAGCGGGAAACCCCTCCGGCATCGGCGCCTCGACCAGGGGCTTGAAACCCGCGCCGTCTCCCGATTCGCCACTGGGCGTCGAGGTGTCAGCCGCCGGTGAGCGACTGGACAAGGCGGCGACAAGCAACGCAAACGACAGACTCAGGAAAACCACTTTCGACATCGATTCATCCTCCGGGAGCAGGGGCGAGATTAAGCTCGGTCGCAGGTCGGCACCAACCGGCCCGCGCGGCCTGATGTTTCAGGAATTGACCAAGCGCAGTGAAAGGCTCTAGGGAGGATTCGCCGGGCGAGGACGTTTGGATTCAGATTCGCCCCAAAAACTCCGTTCCGTCAGATATCGATCCTCAGAGAGACATGCTTGGTTTCGAGGTAGCCGTCCAGGCCTTCGCAGCCCAGTTCCCGGCCCCAACCGCTGTGTTTCCAGCCGCCGAACGGGCATTGGCTCGTGGCCGGAACGGATTCGTTAACGCACACCGTGCCGGCTTCCAAGGCTTCCGCCAGTCGCCAGGCACGGCCCAGATCGCGGGTGAATACGTACGCGGCCAGACCGTAGTCGGTGGCATTTGCTTGCTGGATCGCTTCGTCCTCGCACTCGAATACCGCCACTGGGGCGATAGGTGCAAAGGTCTCCTCGCGCATGCAGCGAGCGTCGGGCGGCACATCCACCAGAATCGTCGGTTCGAGAAAGAAGCCACGGGGTTCGTCCGGCCACCGTCGGCCGCCACACAGGACTCTTGCGCCCGCCGCGACGGCTTGCCCGACGTGGGCCAACGCCTGATCCAACGCTTGCGGGCCGATCAGGGGCCCGATCTCGACGCCGTCATCCAGTCCGTTGCCGATCTTGAGCGCCCGAGTGCTCGCCACCAGCCGTTCGAGGAACTGCGGGTAAATGGCGCGTTGGACATAGATCCGGTTGGCGGCGATGCACGATTGGCCCGTGTTGCGGAACTTGGCCGTCAACACGCCCGACACGGCCACGTTCAGGTCCGCATCGTCGAAGACCAGGACAGGCGCATGGCCGCCCAATTCCAGCGACAACTTGGTGACTTGGGACGCCGCACCCCGGATCAACTCGCGTCCGACTTCGGTCAAGCCGGTGAAGGAGATCTTGCGGCACAGCGGGTTCTGCAGCATCTCGGCGGCGATCTCGTCCGCGCGTCCGACAACCAACTGAAAGACACCCGCCGGCAGCTGCGCTTCGTGCGCCGCTTCGGCAAACTGGAGCGCGGACAACGGCGTCGCGCTGGCCGGCTTGAGGATCACCGGACAGCCGGCGGCCAGGGCGGGGCCGACTTTGCGCAGGGCCAGCATCAGCGGGAAATTCCAGGGCGAAATGGCGCCCACCACGCCGATCGGACAGCGTAGCACTAGATGCCGCTTGCCCGACACTTGCTGGGGCACAACACGACCATAGGCCCGCTCGCCTTCCGCCGCGAACCAGCGGAGATGGTCGATGCTCAGCGCGACCTCGGCACGGCTCTGCGCCAACGGCTTGCCATTTTCCAGCGTAATGGTGCGGGCGATTTCCTCACGGCGGCAAGCGAGCACGTCGGCGATCCGCAGGAGGTACTCGCCACGCTCCTTGGGACTGAGCGCCCGCCAGGCGGGCCACGCGGCGGCGGCATCGGCGATGGCCCGCTTGACGGCCGCGCGGTCAACCGTCCCGACCCGCGCGAGCAGTTCGCCGCTGGCGGGGTTGCGCACGTCGAGCGAGCGGAGCGGTTCGGCCCAGAGGCCATTCAGGTACGATGAACGTTGGACTTCAGGGCAGTTGGACATGGTGGGCTGGTCTCGTTTAACGGTGCTCGCAGGGGCTCCTGCCCTCCCAGTATAACCACGACTACGTCTTCGATGGCGAGCCCTGGCCGCCCCTGGGCGAAGACGACGCGGCTGCTGGGCCCGCGCCGTCGTAGCGAGTTCAAGGACCTGAATTCGGAGCCGAGGCTGGTGCTCGCCCCGGGCTCAGACGTAGCAATTGTGGCCGCCTCCCGCTGTCCGCACGCCGGCTTGTCCGCAAGCCGCGGCCCTTGCGGCTTCCAGGGGCCGCCCCTAGAATGACGCCCTTTCGCGAAGCTCACCTTCTTGCCACGACGGATTGCCATGTCTCGCCGCTTCATTCAACAGTTGACCGACCGCGAACAGGTCGATGAAATCTTCCTGGTGGCCGACAAGCAGTTGCGGACCAATCGCCAGGGCGGACTGTACCTGCAAATGCGACTGTCCGACCGCACCGGTTCGGTCAACGCGATGATGTGGAACGCGAACGAAAAACTGTACCACTCGTTCGAGAACGGCGACTATCTGCAAATCCAGGGCACCGCGCAAGTGTACAACGGCGCCCTGCAGATCATCGTCAACCATATCGATCGGACGCCCGCTGCGCACGTCAACGAGGCCGATTTCGTGACCCTGGACGCCAGCGCCGTCGACCGCTTGGCGACGCGAGTGGCCCAGTTGCTGCGTGGGATGCGGAGCTACCCGCTGCGCAATCTGGCCGACTGCTTTCTGACGGACGAGTCGTTCATGGCTCGTTTTACTTCGGCCCCGGCCGGGATCAAGCATCACCACGCCTACCGAGGCGGACTGCTGGACCATGTCGTCAGCTTGATGGAACTGGCCGCCGTCGTCGCCCCCCGGTACCCCGAAATCGATGCCGATCTGCTGCTGATGGGAGCATTCCTGCACGATATCGGCAAGATTCGCGAGTTGGGCTGGGATCCGACTCTGGTTTACACGGACGCCGGGCAGCTGCTGGGGCACATCCACCTCGGGAATGAGATTTTGAGTGAGTTGGTGGTGCTTGCCGAGCAGCAGCTGGGG
>CAIYOB010001177.1 GCA_903927685.1 uncultured Planctomycetaceae bacterium | reverse complement strand
TTTCTCAAGACGCTGATTGACAGCCGCCGTCGGAACCACTCAAAATGGCCGCCGGACCGGCAGACGCGGCTTGCTTGCGTCTGGGGTTCCTGACCGCAGAACGTGCGCGTTTGACAAGCTGGCAGAGGATCGTGGACAAGGGCTTTGACATGAACATCCGGCACGATACGAGATTCTCCGTCCCTACAGACCGAAGGGACGTCACGAAGACGCGGCCGGCAGCCATCAGGATCGCGGCAGCCATCCGCGGACTGGGCGTCTGGGTTGCGCTGTCCGCGCTGCTCCAGGCGGCGGAGGTTCCGCCGGTGGCGGGCGAGGGCCAGCGAGCCTTGACGGTCGCGTTGGCAGACGCCCCAGCTCCGGCGGCCGAGGTCGGCCAGTGGCAGGTATTCGAGACATCCTACGAGACCCGGAAGACCTACGCGCGACCCTTTGTCGACGTCGAAGTCAACGTCGTCTTCAGCACCGGCGACAAACAATGGACCGTGCCGGCGTTCTGGGCCGGAGCGAATCGGTGGACCGTGCGATTCGCGCCGCCGGTCCAGGGGCAATACACGTTCCATGTCCTGTGCACCGATCAGGACAACGGCGACCTGAACGGGCACGAACAGCCGCTTCGCGTCGTGGCGTATGCCGGCAGCAATCCCCTCCTCAAGCACGGCTTCTTGCGGATCAGCGCCGACCAGCGGCATTTGGAGCACGCCGACGGCACGCCGTTCTTCTGGTTGGGCGACACGTGGTGGAAGGGCCTCTGCAAGCGGCTCACGTGGGACGGGTTCCAGGAACTGGCCGCCGACCGCCAGGCCAAGGGCTTTTCCGTTGTGCAGATCGTCTGCGGCGTCTACCCGGATGAAGGCTTGTTCCAGCCCGGGTGGGAGAACGAAGGCGGCCAGCCGTACCTGACGCGCGATTTCACCGTGTCCAATCCCGCGTACTTCCAAGCTGCCGATCGCCGCATCCAGCACCTGGTGGACGCGGGCCTCGTCCCGGCGATTGTCGGCGGCTGGGGGCGCGGCGACTGCAACTCGATGCTGGTGGGCATCGAGGGCATCCAGCGTCACTGGCGGCACCTGATCGCCCGCTACGGCGCCTATCCCACCGTGTGGATCATCGGCGGGGAATCGGGCGGTCCGCAGTGGACCGAGGTGGCCCGCTACGTGCAGCAGATCGACCCCTGCCGCCATCCCGCGACGGTTCATCCGTTCCAGTCGGGCCGAACTGCCGTCACCGACGAGACGGTCATCGACTTCGACATGCTCCAGACGGGTCACGGCGATTGGGACGCGGCTCGCGGAGCGATCCCCCAGGTTCGCGCCGCCTACGCCCGCACACCGCCGCTGCCGGTGCTGATCGGCGAGTGCTGTTACGAAGGCCACATGCAGACCGCATTCCAGGACGTACAGCGGTTCGTGTTCTGGAGCAGCATGCTCAGCGGCTCAGCCGGCCACACCTACGGCGCGGCGGGCGTCTGGCACGCCAGCGTCGACGGCGACCCGGGCATCGCCAACGTGTACGACTTTACGACCTGGAAAGAAGGGATGAACTACCCCGGATCAGCGCAGCTGGGTCTGGGCAAGAAACTGCTCGAACAGTATCCCTGGGCGGACTTCGAACCGCACCCGGAATGGGTCGAAGCGGGCTGCTTCGCCGCGGGCATTCCGGGCCAGGTGCGGTTCGTGTACCTGCCGCGGCGTAACGTCTACAACTGGAGCGGCCTGACGGTCAAGCAGCTCGAGCGGGACGTGCCTTACCGCGCCTTTTACTTCAATCCCACCAACGGGAAACGCTACGAGCTGGGGACGGTCGTCAGCGCCGGCCCGTCCGCCAGGCCCGTGGAGGGCCATACCCAACCGCTGCTCTTCGCGGACCGTTTCGACGAGTCCGACGCCTCGGCCTGGAAGGACTACGGCACGCCGACCCAGCGCCAGGACGGCCGACTGGTCGGCGGCAAGGGCCTGCTGACGCTTGTCGAGAAGCTCGAGGAAAAGGACCTGATGATCAGCGCGGATGCCAACAGCGACGCCGAGGCCGGCCTGATTCTCCGCTTTCACGACCCCCTCAACTACCTCGTCGCGTTGTACACGCCGTTGCTCAAGCAGATCTATTTGCACGACCGCCGAGACGGCCAGTGGGGTGATCCCTTGGGTGTCGTTGACGTACCGGAGATCGGGCCGAAGATCCACCTGGCCGCCGCGGCCTGCGGGGATTACGCGGCCATGTTGCTGACGGACGGCAAGAAGACGTTCTGGACACCGATCGTCAAGGTCTCCAATACTTCGGAAGGCAAAGCCGGCCTGTGGTTGTTCCAAATCGGCGAGCGCCAACAGTGGGACAAC
>CAIYOB010001176.1 GCA_903927685.1 uncultured Planctomycetaceae bacterium | reverse complement strand
CACGACACGATCCACCAGGCAGCCAAGATTGCGGCAGCCGACGGCGCGATCCTGGAGGAAGTCCACCCGCTGGGCGCGGAGTCGCTGACTCGGATCCTGGAGAAGTCGACGGCCAAGAATCGGGTCGTCGCCGTCGACGGCGTGTACAGCATGACGGGCAAAATCCCGCCGCTGCAGCAGATCAACGAGGTGACACGGCGGTACGGCGGCGTCTTGTACGTCGACGATGCGCACGGCACGGCGGTGGTCGGACCGCGCGGCCGCGGGGCGGCTTACATGAGCCTGGGCGGGCTCGATCAGGTGCTGATGGTCGGCTCGCTGTCGAAGGCGTTTTCCTGCCTGGGTGCGTTCGTCACCTGCAACTCGAATCTGAAACGGATCTTGAAGCTGCGCTCCAGCACCTTCATTTTCGGCGGGCCCGTGCCGCCGCCCTACCTGGCGGCCGTGTGCGCCGTGTGCGACATCCTGGAATCGCCCGAGTACGACCGGATGCTGGACCGGCTGCGGGGCCTCATGCGGCAGCTGATCGACGGTGTCCGCGACCTGGGCTTGACGGTCCTAGGCGGCGAAGCGCCGATCGTGTCAGTGGTCATCGGCGACATCGAGCAGACGCTGCAGGCCGGCAAGTGGCTGTTCGACCGCGGCTTCTATGTCCAGTCGGCCACGTACCCGGCGGTGCCTTTGAACGCCGGCCTGCTGCGGATCCTGGTGAACGCCAACCATTCGGACGAGGCCATGACCGGCTTGCTGGCGGCCCTGGGCGAGATGAAGGAGCATTTCCAACTGGGCCGCCTGGCGGTTTCGGCCAAGGACGTGGAGGAGATGCGGGAACGGGGCTTGAAACTGTGATTAGGAGCGATGGTATGACTGGCGACCGCCGCGCATTCCTGTTTCGGACGCTGGCCGCCGGAGGGCTGTTGTCCACGTCGCTGCTGCGGAATACCGCGCCCGGGGCGGACGCCGCGGCACCGCTCCGTCTGGCGCCCTTTCGCTGCGACGTCACCCCTCCACCCGGGCATTCCTGCTGCGGCGGCTGGATCACGCCGGTGACGGCCGTCGATGATCCGCTGGAGGCGATCGGGTTCGTTCTGCTGGGCGCCGGTCCGCCGCTGGTCGTCTGCGCCGTCGATTGGACAGGCTTGTGCAACGCAGCGCACGTCGAATGGCGGCAGGCGCTGGCGGAAGCGGTCGGCACGACGCCGGAACGCGTGGCGGTCCAGTGCGTGCACCAGCACAACGCGCCGTTTGCCTGTCTCGAAGCCCAGCGCCTGGTCGAATCGCAAGGGGACTTGCCGCCCATCGTCGACGTCGCTTTCTTTCGCCGCTGCCTGGACACCGTGCGCCGGAGCGCCGCCGAGGCGGTGCCAGAGGCTCGTCCAGTCACGCACGTCGCCTGCGGACAGGCGCAAGTCGAGCAGGTGGCAGGAAACCGCCGGGTGTCCCGCGACGCCGACGGACATGTCCTGGCGATGCGTGGCAGCAGCTGCCGCGATCCCCAGCTGCGGGCCTTGCCCGAGGGCTTGATCGACCCGTGGCTGAAGACTGTCGCGTTCTACTCCGGTCCGGACAAGATCGCGGCCTGCCACTATTACGCCACGCATCCCATGAGCTACTACGGGGACGGACGGGTGAGCAGCGATTTTGCCGGCCTGGCGCGCAAACGCCGGCAGGCGGACGAACCGGGCTGTGCGCACCTGTACTTCACCGGCTGTGCGGGCAACGTCGCCGCTGGCAAGTACAACGACGGGACACCGGAGATGCGCCCGGTGCTGGTCCAGCGGATGTACGACGGCCTGGTGCGGTCCGAGCGGGACCTGCAGCCGGCGGCCATCGAGCACGTCACTTGGCGCACGGCGGAGATCCTGCCGTCGCCGCGGAGCACGTTTTCCGCTGACGCCTTGCAGACGCAACTGGCGGACAAGACCGCCGGGGGGGCCATCCGCGGCCGGGCGGCGTACATGCGGGCATGGCTGACGCGGCTGCAGCAACAGGTTCCGGTCGTGCTGAGCGCCCTGCACGTGAACGGAGTCCGCCTGTTGCACCTGCCGGGCGAGTGCTTCGTCGAGTATCAGTTGCGAGCCCAACAGCTGCAGCCGTCGTGCTTCGTCGCCACGGCCGCCTATGGGGACGGAGGAACGTGGTACGTGCCGGTCAAGGAAGAGTATCCCAAGGGCGGCTACGAACCCAGCGTGGCGTTCTCGGATCCGGCGATCGACGATCTGCTGACGCAGGGGATGCGGGAGATCCTGGCGTAGCTACGGTGATTCGAACAGGGCGACGCTGGCGGTAAAGCCGTGCACAAAGTTCTGGCCGGCGACCGGTCCCAACTCGCCAGCGGCGAAGAATCCGGCCAGGGGGATGTCGCCCAGCGTCTTGCGGATCGCCAGGGCATCGTGATGCGGTTCGGGAAACAGGCGCGTGCCGCGGCCGTTGCAGGAGAACAGCAGCGCTCCGCCGACGGGGCCGTCCGTCCGCGCGCGGGCCCCGGCCAACAGTTGCCGCAGATCGGCGTCGGCGGTCTGCCAGTCGCGCAGGTGGAACTTGACCGTCTGCCCGACCCGGACGTAGTCGCCGACCACGATCGCTCCGCTCTCGGGGTCGATTCCCAGGACGTTGCGCACAAGGAAGTCCCCCTGCTCGAAGTGCTCCTGGTACTCGCTGACCACGCGGCCCAAGTGCAAGCCGCGGCGGACCATTTCCTGCTCGCGCGTCGGCAGCGTCACCAGCACCTCGTGCAATTGGATGACCGCCGGTTTGCCGCCCAACTCGTAAATCACGTTCTGCTCCGAGCGGGTGATGACGAAGTGCTTGCCGATGGGGCGGCAACCCTGGGAAACCACCGTCCGGACGCGCACCGCCCCGGACAACAGCACGGCGACAGCGCCCTCGGAAAAGACCTGTCGGCCCAGGATCACACGGCTCTCGCCCGGCTGCGACGCGCCGCTGGCCATGCCGCCGGCGACGGCCAACTCCGGATGGTCCTCGTTCATTCGCTCCAGCAGAAAATCGGCAGGAAAAGTAAACGGCTCGCCCAACAGCAGCATGGTCGCGGGCGCCGGCCAATCGTTCAGCAACGCGTCGGGCCAGCCCAAGATGGCCCCTCCCTCCGGCGTGCGTTGAAAGGACAGGTGCATGGGCTGGGCGGTCGCTCCCGGCAGGCGAGCCAGCCACAGCGACAACGCGGGCTCGCCTTCGATCTCCTGCCCCACGCCGACCACCGTTTCCCCGGTGCAGCCGATCAGGCACTCCGTGCCCAGGCGATCGCAGATCTCGCCGGCAATCGAGTCACACGCGTCGGCGCGATCAGCGGAGACGAATACGAACGCCAAATCCGGCTTGCCGTCCAAGGTCGCCAGGGCCTGGTCGCAAACGGCGGCGACGGCCCGGCCGACGTCCGGCGACGTGGACAAGGCGGAACCAAAACGGAATCCGGCTTCAGTGCTAGGGGAAGTCATGTCTGCTCTCGTGTTGCCCGGGAAGGTGCCCAACCGGGACGGCGGATGCGCCGTCCCAGCGGTCACGATACCTTGCGGCCCGGGAGTAAGGCAAGGCGGGCGGGGCCCAGTGGGCAGACCGGGCGCTGATCGGCAGTATCGACCGTAGCCCGAAGCGCCAGCGAGTGGGACGCCCCCT
>CAIYOB010001175.1 GCA_903927685.1 uncultured Planctomycetaceae bacterium | reverse complement strand
GGCAACGGCTTACCCGGCGACACGTCGGCTGCGAACATCCGCCCGGACCAAGCCGAGAAATCCGCCGAGTTGATGCGCCGCGTGACATCCGGGACGCTGACGAGCGAAGAGTACGCCCAGGAAACCGCAGCGGTGAACCGGGTATTCAGCACCATTCTGGGCACGGCTGGCAAGACCTCGCTGCAACGTTGGCGGGCCTGCCAGGATCCTCAAATCGTCGAGCCCCTCCGTCCGACAACCGTGGCGGTCTTTTTCGAACCCGAGGACTTTGTGAACGTCGCCAGTAGCTGTCTGCGTTGCGAGGCGACGCGACGCGGCACGCAATGCCTGGTGGCCTTGCGCCGCTGGCAACTCGAACATCGGGAACCGCCCCCCGACATCGAGGCCCTGGTCAAAGCCGCCGGGATGAAAGCCGTACCGATCGATCCGTACTGCGACCGGCCGCTGCGGCTGGCGACCGACCCGGCTGCGCCGGTCATTTACTCGGTTGGCGCCGATGGCCAGGACGACGGAGCCCGGACGGTCTGGGACGGGGCTCCGGGCCACCCGGGGGATTTCGTCTTTCGCCTGGAACCGCCGCGCCGGTGAACCGCATCCCGCGGCCAAGAACGACGGTGGAATGTTCTCAACTCGAAATTCCTCGGAGATTTGACATGGCAGGGCAGTCCCTATCTTGGAATATCAGGTGAAAACGAGATGCACAGTTACGAATCCGACGCACTGTGAATGGAGTTGGCCCATGTTACCGGATGAACTACAGGCTCAGGCTCGATCGGTCACGCACTTGGCAACCTACCTGGAGGAGTTGCGGTGCGCCGCCCGGCAACTGCGGGAAATCGCGACCGTGCGGGAACGGGGTTACTTTTCCCCCAGCGAAGAGGAAGCTGCCCGCCAGTTGCTGGTTTCCTATTGGATGGCGCGTGCGGCGCTGTATGAAGTCATGCTCGCCTACCGCGACGCCGTGGACATTCCTCCGGCGCTCCGGCCGACACGCTTCCTGATTGCCTATGCGGCGGCCATCCTGCTCGTCGATGCCGCTCGATTTCTGCGCGAGAGCTACCACGATCAGCCGGCGATCCGCGCCCAACTGAATCGAGGAGATCCGGTGTTTGGCATCCCGGCCGAGGTGTATGATACGGTGCAACGGTCGCTCACCAAACCGCAACACATCTGGCACCTGTATCACGCGGTACGATTCCATGCGGAGCACACGGACGAACTGCGGGCCTTGGGATCCGAGTCCCTCCTCGCCCCCCTAGTCGACATCGTGGACCGGAAGGGACATCGCCTGCAGGTGTCGTTCGAGGACTACGCGACAGCCCGCCTCCGGGTGCATTTCCGCGAAGGTGCGAACGTGCTGCGGAGGACACTCGTCGAGCAGGCCTTGTATGGCCTGCAGAAACTCGCCTGCTTGCTGGTCACCGACAAGTACGTCCGGCCCGGCCATCAGCCCGCGTTGCCGTTCGACGTGGCGGAAAAACTGCGGGCCTTACTACGTCCCGGCGACGTGATCGTGAATCGCAAGGACTTTGCCATGACGAACTATTTCCTCCCCGGCTATTGGCCGCATGCCGCGCTGTATCTGGGGGCGCCGCACGACCTCGAGCGGATGGGACTCCGTCAACACGCGGAACTCGAGCCGCGCTGGCGCCGGCTGTTGGCCATCGATCAGGACGAGCCGCGTCGAGTCTTGGAGGCGCTGCGGGACGGTGTCTGGTTGCGGTCGCTGCGGAATCCCTTCCGCGCCGACGCCGTGGCGGTCGTGCGACCGCGACTCGACGATGACGGCATTGCTCGGGCGATCGGTCGCGGGATGGTGCACGAAAGCAAGCCTTACGACTTTGACTTCGACTTGAGCCGGTCCGACCGACTGGTCTGCACGGAAGTTATCTATCGCTCGTACGACGGAATTGGCGGAATCCACTTCTCGCTGCTGCGCCGCGCCGGCCGGTTGACAATCGCTGCGGAAGATCTGTTGGGTATGGCGTTGGACCGCAACGCCTTTGAACCCGTGGCGCTCTACGCGCCGGCTTGGGAGCCACGCTTGCTGCGCGGCCTCGACATCGATTCCATACTCCGCGCCACTCTCGGCAGTCACACGGTACGCGAATGCTAAGAAACATAACATACATTGGCCTATCAAGAACAACCATACTGAATACGATCGCCCGTCGTGCCGCAATGGAGCATCCACAAGAGGACAGGAGATCGCCATGGACCAGAGCCTGACGGCTGCGATTCGCGACCAACTGGCGGCAAAGCCCACAGACGAGTTGCGCCGCATCTACGATGCGCGAGACCTTGGCACTTGGTCGCCGGAAGCGTTCGAGGCCATGTGGCAACTCTTGCTAGCCCGGGGTGAAGCCGGCCTGAAGCCGCCCCCGTCGACGCCGGCCGCTCCCGCGATCCGGATGAAGTGGTACTGGGCCCTCGCCTTAACCGTCGCGATCGCCGCCTTCGCTACCCTGTTCCATCCAGAATTCGCCCGGTTCAGTGCCGAGAACGCCGCTGCCGAGAACGCCGCTGCTGAGAACGCCACGGCCTGGATTCGGAAGGTGGGTGGCGAGTTCGTCCGCGACGAAATGAGTCCACGCAGGCCGGTCGTGACGGTCGATCTCTATCGCTGCGAGGTCACAGACGCCGGGCTAGAGCACCTCAAAGGGTTGACGCAGCTCCAGGGATTGAACTTGGCGGGCACCCAGATTGCAGACGCCGGGCTCGAACACCTCGAAGGGTTGACTCAACTCCACACGCTGAACCTGGCAGCCACCAGGGTCGCAAACGACGGATTAAAGCACCTCAAGGGATTGACCCAACTTCAGACGCTGGAGTTGCGGTCCACGAAGATCACGGACGC
>CAIYOB010001174.1 GCA_903927685.1 uncultured Planctomycetaceae bacterium | reverse complement strand
GTGCTGGGACTGGGCGCCGTGTGGCTGGTCATCTGCCTGCGCACGTCGGGGAAATGGCTGCGCGAGACTTGGGCCGATCACGAGCCGGGCCGACCGTTTGACCGCTGGCAGACGACCAAGGGCTTCCTGGTCCTGGCCCTGCTGGTGCTGGGGTTCCTGTGGGGCGGCTTGCCGCGGGAGGTGCTCGCGTTGGCGGCGGCCGGTGCGCTGTTGATCAGTCGTCGGATGCACTCCCGCGAGATGCTGCAGCTGATCGACTGGCAACTGCTGGTGCTGTTCGCCGGCCTGTTCATTGTCAACCGAGCCATGTCGGACTCGGGCAATCTCCCGCAACTGCTGGCCAGCTTGCGCGGCGCGGGGGTCGATCCGGCGCAGCCCGGGTGGCTGTTTGCGACCAGCGTTGTGCTGTCCAACCTGGTCTCCAACGTGCCGGCGACCATGTTGCTGCTGCCCGCGGCCCAGCATCCGCTGGCGGGGCCGATCCTGGCGCTGTCCAGCACCTTGGCGGGCAATCTGCTGGTGGTCGGCAGCATTGCCAATATCATCGTCATCGACCAGGCGGCCCGGCTGGGGATTCGGATCAGTTGGCGCGAGCACGCCCTCGTGGGCGTTCCCGTCACGCTGCTCACCTTGGCCATCGCCGCGGGCTGGCTGGTGGTGCTGGCACAGCTCGGTGGCCGCTGAATCAGCGGGGCCCCAATTCGCTCTATTTCTTGCTGCCGGGGACACGAGCCATCCGACGGATCAGATTTCATCTCAGGCGTACATCCGTCGTCCGGCCCCTTCACCGCCGCAGGGCGACGATCGCCAGATCTGCGTTCAGATTCGGGTTGTCGGTCACGCGCTGGCGGGCCTGGGTGTCCAGGAACACACGGTCGTCGATGTGCAGACCTTCATCCTGGCAGAATTCGTCGAAATCCGCGATGGTCAGGAAGCGGACGTTCAGCGTATCGTACCAGCGGCTGCCACCGCCCAGCGAGACCAGCGGAGCCCGGCCTTCGTCGGCCAACTGCCGGCGCAGCTGGTGGTAGCCCAAGTTCGGAAAGCTGACGATGGCCCGGCGGCCGACGCGCAGCATCTCCTTGATCACCCGCCGCACGTCGATGATCGTCTGCAGCGTTTGCGACAGGGCCACGACGTCGAACTGGTCATCGGCGAAGATGGACAAGCCGTCGTTCAAGTCGGCTTGCAGGACATCCAAACCGTTCCGCACGCACTCGACGACGGCCAACTCGTCCAACTCGATCCCCACCAACCGCCCGTGGCCGCGGTGCCGCAACTGCAGCATCAGGCCGCCCGTGCCGCAGCCCAGATCCAGTACGCTGGCCCCGTCCGGGATCAGGTCCAGAATCGACTCGTAGTCCAGCCGCTGCGGATCGTGAAAGATGCTGGTCGGCTTGTGCACCGGACCCGCCCGCAGCGGCACCGGGCCCGCGTCGCCCGCGAGGACGCCGCGCGGTTCCTCGCCGCGCGGCTCCGGCGACGGGCGTAACGAATCACGGGCCGCGCCGTTGGCTCCGCTGAGATTCTCCAGAAAGCCCTCGACCATCGCGCCGTAGCTCGCCAACTCGTTGGGCAACAGGAACGCATCGTGCCCGCAGGAACTCTCGATATTGCAGTAACTGACCGGCCGCTCGTTGGCGACCAGAGCGTCCACGATTTGCTGGGACTGAAACGGGGGAAACAGCCAGTCGGACGTGTAGCTGATGACCAGCCACCGGCAGGTCGACGGCCGAAAGGCGGCGGCCAGTTCCTCCGGGGTCGCCCCCAGATCGAACAGGTCCATCGCCATCGACAAGGTGATGTAGCTGTTCGCATCGAACCGCTCGCCGAAGCGGTCGCCCTGGTAGGCCAGGTACGAACCGACCGAGAATTTGGTCTCGAACTGCGTCGCGACGTCGCGCGGCGACAGCCGGTTGGCGTCGAACTTCTCCATCATCGACTCGCGGGACAAGTACGTGATATGGCCCAGCATGCGGGCGATGGCGAGGCCGACTTTCGGACCCGGGCCCTGCTCGTAGTACCGTCCGGCGTGATATCCCGGATCGTGCAGGATGGCATTGCGGCTGACCACGTCGAACGCCAGCGCCTGACTGGTCAACCGCGGGCTGGTGGCGATCGCCGCACAGCCGGCCAGGGCGTCCGGGTACTTGGTCGCCCAGGTCAAGGCCATGTGGCCCCCCAACGAACCGCCGACAACGGCCAGCAATCGCTCGATGCCCAGATGGTTGACCAATTGCTTCTGCAGCTTGACAACGTCCCCGATCGTGATCAACGGAAAATCCGGTCCGTAGGCTCGCCCCGTGGCCGGATTCAGACTGTTCGGCCCCGTCGTGCCGCGGCAGCCTCCCAGGACGTTGGGGCAGATCACAAAGTACCGGTTCGTGTCAATCGCCCGCCCCGGACCGATCAGGATGTCCCACCACCCCGAGTCGTCCTCGTCGCAATGCCGCGCCACGTGCGAATCGCCAGAGATCGCGTGGCAGATCAGCACGGCGTTGTCACGATTGGGGCTGAGCGTTCCATAGGTTTCGTAGGCCACCGTCACTTCGGGAAGGT
>CAIYOB010001173.1 GCA_903927685.1 uncultured Planctomycetaceae bacterium | reverse complement strand
GCCGTCATCCCCGGCGTGAACATCGCCGAACAACTGGAAGAAAACGTCAAGGGCTCGTACGAGAAAGACCAGCCGGCCACGCCCGAGGAGAAGGCGGCTTTCCAACAATGCATGCGGAACTTTTACGCGCACCTCACCCCCGATTACCGCTGGTTGCACAAATGGCACTACGTTTGAAATCGTTGCTCGCGGCGACGCTGAGTCTGCTCGCCGCCGCCGTCCTGTTGGCCGCCGACGAACCGGCCGGCGTCGTCACGCCGGCCCCGTCGGCCGAGGCAACGCCGGCCGAGACAACGCCGGCCGAAGAACCGCCGCCGGAGATGGATCCGCTCGGGATGAACGGGGCGTGTTACGTCTGCCACATCCCGTTTGTCAAAGAGGAATTGGCCAAGGTGCATCTGGCCGAGGGCATCAGCTGTGCGCAATGCCACGGCCTGAGCGACAAGCACGCCAACGACGAGAACATCGGGGCCACCAAGCCCGACATCACTTTTCGCCGCGACCAGGTCGATGCCGGCTGCGAGAAATGCCACACGACGCACGACGCGCCGGCGACCAAGGTGTTGGCCCGTTTCGCCGAGCGGAAGCTGAATCCGCAACAGCCCGTGATCTGTACCGACTGTCACGGGACACACAAGATCGAACGTTCGGCGGAAGCGGCGCAGCTGCTGCCAACCGCCGCGGCGCCGCCACCGCCGGAGGCCTCAACGCAGCGGACCGACGGGAAGTAGAACGAACGTTGGGCCGAAACGCAGAAGCAATGTAGGGCAGCACGATACTTAGGGAGCCAGTCATGACCGAACGTCTGTCGCGTCGTCAGTTTGTCCAGGGCAGCGCCGCTGCGGCGGCCGCCGCCACGCTCGCCGCCGGCTTGACTCCGGCGAAGACCGTGCTCGCCGGCAATCCGACTGGCGAGGACACCAGCAAGATCCTGAACTACAACGCGGACATGGAGTACCGCCGCTGTGGGCGGACGAACCTGATGATCTCGGCCGCCGTCTTGGGCGGCCACTGGAAACGCGTCGACAAGATGATCGGCGGCGAGGACGTGCCGGGCTGGATGACGATGAACATCAGCAGTCCCCAGTTCAAGAAGAACCGCGCCGACGTCGTCACCCGCTGTCTCGAGCGGGGCATCAATTACGTGGATGCCTGCTGCCGCGAGGAAATCCTGGCCTATGCGGAAGCTCTGCGCGGCCGTCGCGACCAGATGTACTTCGGGTATTCGTGGCACGTGAAAGAGAGCCGTTTTCCCGAATGGCGGCCGGCCAAAGCCTTGCAGCAGGGACTGGACGAAGGCATGAAGGAAGCCGGCTTGGAGTATGTCGATCTGTGGCGGATCAGCCTGCTGACCGACAGTGCCCGGCACACCCAGGCCGAAGTCGAGGAAGCGATCGCGGCGTTGGACTGGGCCAAGAAGTCCGGCCGAGCCCGCTTTATTGGCGTTTCCTCCCACGATCGCACGCACCTCAAGCAACTGATCGAAACCTATCCCGACCAGCTGGAGGTGATCCTCACGCCCTACACGGCCAGCACCAAGGTGGTGACCGACGAGACCGGCTTGTGGGCGTCGATCCAGAAGCACGACGTAGGCTGGTTCGGCATCAAGCCCTTTGCCAGCAATTCGGTGTTCAAAGGCGACAGCTCGCCGAACAGCCCGCACGCCGAGGAAGACAACCGCATTGCCCGGCTGGCCATCCGCCACATCCTGTGCAATCCCGCGATCACGGCCCCCATGCCGGGGATGATCTCCGAACAGCAAGTCGACAACGTCGCCTTGGCCGTGGCCGAGCGCCGGGAACTGGATGTCGACGAGCGGGCCGAACTGGATCGCGCCATGCACCGCGCCTGGGCCAACCTGCCGCCCGGGTACCAGTGGCTGAAACGCTGGGAGTACGTTTAAGCTGGTTTCGCAGCGTCTTCGCGTCCTGTCCAGCCTGACGGTCGCTCAGGCGCCCGAGGCCGGCGCCAGCGGCGCTCAGATGTCCTCCGCCGCCGGCACCACAAAGGGCTGGCGGTACTCGCGGGTGAGCAGCACGGCGGCGGCCGGGTTGTCGGGAAAGGTCTCCGCGTCAGAGTCGATGGCTAGCCAGGGCCCGAGCGTGAGCGGGCCAAACTCGATGCGGCGTTGTTCCAGGTCGAACCGGTTCTCCGCCAAGTGCTTCTGGACGCCCTCGAAGGTCTCCAATGCATCCGCGTTGGTCGGGAGGCTCTCTAACTGTTTCTTGATTTCGTCGTCGGAGGCGGGCCGGCCCAACTGCTGGGAGATATTGGCGACGTGGACCAGGGCCGTCGATTGATGGCCTTCGCTGATCGGCGCGTTCAGGTCCTCGACTTTGCGGCTGTGCACGGCCTCGATGAAATCCGCGAAATGATCGTCGCCGGTTCCGGTCAGCTTTTCGATCAGCTTGCCGTCGGGGTCAAAGGCGGTAATGCCGCTGAAGGTCGCGACCAGGAAGCCCTCGGTCCCTTCGATCAAGACGGCGGCCGAGTGCGGGGGCGGGTCGGTCTTGAGGTTGCGGACTTCCTGGACGACCGTCGTCGGACCGAAGTCGTGAATCGTCACTTGGGTGTTGGGCGTTTGACCGGCGTCGACGTAGTGCCGCGCGCCGTAGCTGATCACGCCGCGTCCCAGGCCCGTCAGGCCCGTGATCTTCCGCATCAGGTCGACGACGTGAACGCTGTTGTTTCCCAGCTCGCCGTTCCCGTATTTCCAGATCCAATGCCAATCGTAATGGAAGTTCGG
>CAIYOB010001172.1 GCA_903927685.1 uncultured Planctomycetaceae bacterium | reverse complement strand
GGTTATGGGACGGCCCGGAAGGGCCGACGTCGGTTATGGGACGGCCCGGAAGGGCCGTCCTACTTCGGAAAGTACTTGTCCACCAGATTCTGCTTCATCAACAATTCCTGCGGTTCAAAGCACTCGGCCAGCGTCTTCCAGCACAGGTCCAGCGCCTCGATCACGCCCAGCGAGACGCGGATGTCCATGAACCGCTCGCGGAACAGCGTCCCGAACTTCAGGAGCTTCAGGTCGAACGGAGACAGCTCGAAGGCCATCGCCTGTTTCTTCTGCGCTTCCACCGCCCCCGAGTAGAAACGGATCATCGTGTTCATGATCTGCGAATGGTCCTCGCGAGTCGCTTTGCCGACCACGTGCTGCTTGAGCCGCGACAGCGAACCGAACGGGTCAATGATCCCGCCATGCAGGTAGAACTGCCCCTCCGTGATATAGCCCGTGTTGTCGGGGACTGGGTGCGTCACATCGTCGCCCGGCATCGTGGTCACGGTGAGAATGGTCACGGACCCGGCACCTTTGAAGTCACACGCCTTCTCGTACCGCTGGGCCAGCTGCGTGTACAGATCGCCCATGTAGCCGCGCACCGCTGGAATTCGCTCCTGCGCCACGCCGATCTCCTTCATGGCGTCCGCATAGGCGGTCATGTCGGTCAAGAGCACCAGCACCCGCTTGTTCTGTTCCACGGCGAATTTCTCCGCCACCGCCAAGGCCATGTCCGGTACGAGCAGCCGTTCGACCAGCGGATCGGACGCCTGATTGACGTACATCACCGTGCGGGCGAAGACCCCGTGCTCTTCAAAGGCCGTGCGGAAGAAGTGGTAATCGTCGAAGATCAGCCCCAAGCCGCCGAAGACCAGCACCTCGGCGTCAGCCTGGAATCCGATCCGCGCCAGCAACTCGTTATGCGGCTCGCCGGCCACCGAAAAGATCGGGATCTTCTGGCTCTCGACCAGGCAATTGAACAAGTCGATCATGGGCACGCGGGTCTCGATCATCTTCGTGGGCATGACCCGCATCACCGGGTTCACCGTCGGCCCGCCCACCGGCACGCGCGGGTCGGTTGACAGGTCCGGCCCGCCGTCCATCGGCTCGCCGGAGCCGCGGAAGATCCGTCCCAGGATGTTGTCGGAGTACACCACGTCCAGCGGCTTACCCAGGAACTGGACCACGGCGTCGGTCGACAAGCCCTTGCCGCCGGCGAACACCTGCAGGCTGACCAAGTCCCGGTCCAGTCCGATGACTCGGGCCAGCGACGTTTCGCCGTCCGTGTTCTCGATCTCGGCCATGTCGCCCAGCCTGACACCGGTGGCATTCAGGCGGATGACATCGCCCACGATTTCCTGCACGCGGGTGTAGCGGACCAACTGCTGCATTCCACTGAGCATCACGGTATCCCTTGTCTTCGTTGTAGGTCGGCCCTTCCGGGCCGACCCCGTGCGCCGACGGCCCGGAAGGGCCGTCGTACTGCCGTCCCTGGCTTCGCTGTAGGTCGGCCCTTCCGGGCCGACCGCTCCCGGCCGACGGCCCGGAAGGGCCGTCGTACGGCTACGGATCCCTGAAGCCCCAACCGCTGGCTTCCCACGCAGGGTGAATCCAACGATGCCACTGCTCCGGTGGGAGACGGGCTCTGCGCGGATTATTGCCGACGTATTGGACCACTCGAAACAAATGCTCCTCGTCGCGTATGATCTGGTCGTAACTCTCCGCTTCCCACACAGCACCGTGTTGGCCCAAGCGATGGTTGATCTGGAAACCAACATACCCTTTCCAGCTGTCTAGGATCTCCTCGAGTTCGTACTCCTCCAGCGGCTTCACAACGACATGGACGTGATTCGGCATCACGCAGTAACACGAGGTCAAGTGCCGTTGATCCTGAAAGTGAAGACACGCATTCGACATGAGGCTGGAGTTGGCTGCGTCTCGGAAATAGCACTCCCCGTAGCCCTCATCCATCCAGCGTTCTGTCTGCTGGGTAATTTCGCGAGCGAATTCATGCCACTGTTGTTCGGTGCGAGGCGCTGGGTTCGTGCGTTCCCAGATGTCGCGCCACCGTTTGAGTTCATTCAGTTTCGACTGCGGCAAGGCGTCAGCGAATCGGAACGTGACGAAGTAGGTGGCGTACTTCTGTCGCCAGTGCGGCAAGTGGCGGTGATAGATGCGGACGGGCACATCGGGATCGAGACCGCGAAAACCCGGCGGAGCAGGCAAGTTAAACAAATCGTGTGGCATGACAGGCGCTCTTGCTTGTAGGTCGGCCCTTCCGGGCCGACCCTGTTCGGCGACGGCCCGGAAGGGCCATCGTACGGCCATCCCGTGCGCCGACGGCCCGGAAGGGCCGTCGTACGGCTATCGCGACGGGATCCGGTACAACACGGCATACAGGGTGGGGCCCACGACCATGGTCAGCATCGTGCCGACAATCAGCCCGAAGAAGACCGTGACCGCCAGCGCCACCCAGAACACGTCCTGGAGCATGGGCAACACGCCGAGGACCGTCGTCCCGGCGGCGTTCACCACGGGGCTCAAGCGGGACACGGCCGCCTCGACGACCGCGTCGTACGGTGCGAGCCCCTTGGCCAGGTTCGCATTCACCTCGTCCAACAGCACCACGACGTTCTTGATCATCATCCCGGACAGGCTCATGGCGCCCAACAGGGCGATGAACCCGAACGGCGTGTTGGTCAGCAGCAGCCCACTCGTGATGCCGATTATCACAAAGGGGATGCCCAGGATGCAAATCAACATCGGCCGGAAGCCGTTGAACAGGGCCACCAGGATGAACAGCATGATCACCACGGCCGGCACGATGCCCGGAGCCAGGGCTTCCTGGGACTGCTTGGCGCTCCAGTACTCGCCATCCCAGTCCAGCCGATAGCCCGGCGGGAGTTCGATCTTTTCGAATTGCGCCAACACCGCGTTCCGCAGCGCGGGCGCCGTCACCCCGTTCGGCGAGCACTGGACCGTGACCGCTCGCCGGCGGTCCCAGCGCCAAATAATCGGATCTTCCCAGGGGGTCGCGATCCCATCGATGACCTGCAACGCGGGCACGGCGTGGGGCGACAGCCGCGGGGTCACTTGCAGTACGTCCAGCGACGTGGCGGCCCGTTGGCGCTCCGCATCCACGTTTCGGGCCACGATCGGGATCAGGTCGTCCTCCTGCCGATACTGACCGACGACGACGCCGTCGGAGGCGCGGCGGGTGGCGCGGGCCAGATCGTCGCGGGTCACGCCGGCCCAGCGGGCCCGCTCGTCATTGAACAGGGGGACCAAAGCCGGGACGCGTTCGCGCCAATTGGTGCGGACTTCTTTGGCCAGCGGGCTGTTGCGCAGGATTTGCACGCCTTGTTCCGCCAAGCGGCGCAGCGTCGCGGGATCGGCATTGGCCGGTCCGCTGAAACGGGCCTCGATCTTCCAGTCGTCAAACGCCCCGACCGCGTACTTCCGGACGCGGACCATCGCCTCGGGGACATTCTCGCGGCACCAGTCGTTCGTGGCGGCCACCAGCTGATTCACACCGGCGTACGATTTCGTGTTGACGATGATCTGCGCGTACGAGGTGTAGGGATCTTCCCCGCTGACCGGCAGGTAGAAACGGGGCGGCCCCTTGCCGACAAAAGCGCTCACGGACAGCGTTGCCTCGTGCCCCTGCAGGAACTTCTCGATCCGCTGCAGGTCGGCGCTGGTCTGCTGAATCCGCGTGCCCTCCGGCGCCCAATAATCGATCATGAATTGCGCCCGGCTGGAGTCCGGAAAGTACATCTGCTCCACAAAGCGGAAACCGAAGACGGACAGGACCAGCAGCCCCACCATGCTCCCCAGAAACACCACTCGGAAGCGGATCGCCAGGGACAGAAGATTGCGGAAGGAATTGTAGAACTTCGTCTGATACGGATCGGTCTGGGCCTGGCCGGGTTTGGGACCGGGCAGGATCGCGATGCACAACAGCGGGGCCGCGGTCTGGCAGAAGACCCAGCTCAGCACCAGCGAGATGCTCACCACCGTGAACAGGCTCCCGGCGACTTCGCCCGTGTCGTAGGTGGAGGCGAAAATCGGGTAGAACGCCATGCACGCCACCACCGTCGCTCCCAGCAACGGCCAGGCCGGCCCGCTGGCCGCTTCGATGGCGGACTGCTTGCGGTCCCTGCCGGCTGCGATGCGGACCATAATCCCGTCGGTCACGACGATCGCGTTGTCGACCATCATGCCCATGGCGATGATCAAGGCACCCAGCGAGATCCGGTGCAGGTCGATGCCCATGATGGCCATCACGATGAACGAGCCGAGGATCGGGAAGACGAGCCCGCTGATGCCGATGATGATCCCGGCCCGCATGCCCATCGTCAGGGCCAGCAGCGCCAGCACGATGATCACGGATTCGAGCACGCTGATCATAAAGGCCGAGATCGACTCGCTCACCTGGTCGGATTGCCAGGAGATCCGCTCGACGCCGATGCCCACGGGAAGTTCCGCAACCAGTTCGGCGAGCCGGCGGTCGATCGCTTGCCCGACTCGGACCACGTTTTCACCCGAGGCGGGCGCCAGCGCCATCGCGATGGCTTGCCGCCCGTTGTGGCGCAACAGCTGGCTGGGTGGGTCGATGTAGCCCACGTTCACCGTGGCAATATCGCGGATCCGGATGAGCTCGTCGCGTCCGGAAACGGCGCTCGTAATCGTCAAGTCGCCGATGTCTTCGGGCGACTGGAACTCGCCGGTCGGCGCCACGCGAATCCGCTGTGTCAGGTAGTCGACCCGGCCGGCGTCGACGACCAGGTTCTGCGATTGCAGCGTCTGCATGATCTGCTCGGGGGTGAGTCCCAACTCGGAGAGCTGCGCCGTGGACACGTCCAGGTAGATCCGTTTCTCCTGGACTCCCCACAGATCGATCCGCGCCACGCCCCGCACGACGCTCAGTTCCTTCCGCATGTCCTTGACGTACCGTTCCAGTTCGGCGTAGCTGTAACCGTCGCTGCTGACGGCCAGCAGGAAGCCGAACACGAAGCCGAAGTCGTCGCCGATCTTGGGCTTTCCCGCGCCGGGAGGCAACGTCGGCTCGATGTCCGCAATCTTCTTGCGGAGCGCATCCCAGACCTGCGGCAGGCGGTCGGACCAGTATTCGCTCTTGATATCAATCTTGATGATCGACAGCCCCGGCCGGGAATTGGAGTAGATGCACTTTAGCTCCACCATCTCCTGCAGCTTGGTTTCAATCCGGTCGGTGACCTCCAGCTCGACCTGCTCGGCACTGGCTCCCGGGTAGGCCGTCGTGATCGCCGCCGTCTTGATCGAGAACTCCGGGTCCTCCAGCTGGCCAAGCTGAAAGTAGGAGAAGATCCCGCCCGCCAGGACCAGAGCGATGCCGAAGTAGGTGATGGAACGCTTTTCGAGCGACAGCGCGGCTAGGTTCATGAGGCTACCGGCTCCCTTCCTGGAGAAGCTTCACTTCCTGGCCCGCGCGGAGCGAATGCACCCCGGCCGTGACCACCACGTCGCCCGGCTTGAGTCCCTGGGTGACAGTCATTCCGACGGGAGTCAGCGTGCCGGTCGTCACCGCCTGTAGCGTGACCTTGTTGTCGGCCCCGACGACCCACACGCAGGGTCCCGAGGCTTTCTCCTGCACCGGTTCGAAGAGGGCGCTCGGCGGCACGATCAGGTCCTGGCTCGCCGCCTGCTCGTTCTCCTCTGGCTGGTTGCGGACGGTGGCCGCCATGCCCGGCAGAATCTGCGCGTCGGCGGGCTGATCCACGGCAATGGTGACGGGATAGGTGCGTGTGGTCTGCGAGGCTTCACTGCCGATCTTGGTGACTTGGCCGACGAATTCCTTGCCTGGCAGAGCGTCGAAACGGCAAACGGTCTGCTTCACGCGCGGCACGAGGCCAATCAGGCTCTCCGGCACCTGGATCGTGACCTCGATCTTCGAAACATCCAACAGCCGCACGATCGTCTGCTTGGCCTGGACCGTCTGAAAATTGTCCACGTACCGGGCCGCCACTTTGCCGTCGAACGGCGCTTTCAGGACGGCGTAGTCCAGCTGGTTCTTGGCATCGGCCACC
>CAIYOB010001171.1 GCA_903927685.1 uncultured Planctomycetaceae bacterium | reverse complement strand
GCCTTGGAGATCGCCACGCGATTCAGGAAGCTGACCTGCTGGGACAGCTCAATGTGCAGGACCTCGCTGCCAATGTGTTTCTCGACGATCTGCCGCAGTGGACGCCGCAGGTTGCTGCGCAAGATGAACACGATGCTGAAGCCCAGGCCGATCAGGATCCCGATCAACAGGTCGGACAGCAGGATCGCGGCCACGGTGACCAAGAACGGCAGGAATTGATTCAGCCCTTCCCGCCACATCTGCCGGAACAGTCTCGGGCTGGCCAGCTTCCAGCCGGTCATGATCAGCACCGCCGCCAGGCAGGACAGCGGGATCTGATTCAGCCACCCCGGCAGGAGGGCAACGCACAGCAGCAACAGCAGCCCGTGGACGATGGTCGCCAGCTTGGTCTTGCCGCCGGCGTTGATATTCACGGAACTCCGCACGATCACCGACGTGACCGGCAAACCGCCGATTAGGCCCGCCACGACGTTGCCCACGCCTTGGGCGACCAGTTCCCGGTTCGGGGGCGAGATCCGCTTCTGCGGATCCAGTTTGTCGATCGCTTCCAGGTTCAAGAGGGTCTCCAACGACGCCAGCAGGCCGATGGTCACCGCCGCCGAATACACCCGCGGGTTAGCCAGCGACGCCAGGTCCGGCCACTGGAGGAAGCCGAGGAAGCCGGCCAGGTTGTCCGCCACCGGCACCTGCACGAGGTGCGTGGCGCCGATGGTCCAGGAACCGCCCAGGCGGGCCAGGAGCAGGTTGAGACCGACTCCGGCCAGCACCACGGCCAGCGGCCCCGGAAGCAGCGATTGTTTCAGCCACTTGGCCTTGTCCCACACCAGCAGGATCACGATTGAAACCGCGCCGACGACGACGGCGCCGGGATGCAGGGCCCCGAACAGGTGCACCAACGCGGAGAACGTGTTCTCGTAGCCCCGCTCGGCAAAGGACATCGTGCCCAAGGGTTCCGTATCGTGTCCCACCAGATGCGGCAACTGTTTCAGGATCAGGATCAGGCCGATGGCGGCCAGCAGGCCCTTGATCACGCTGGATGGGACGAAATCCGCAATCGCACCAGCGCGGATCACGCCCAACGCAATCTGCAGCAGGCCGGCGATCAAGACGGCCAGCAGGAACGTCTGGAACGACCCGAGGGCGGCGATCTGCGCCGCCACGACAGCGGTCAAGCCCGCCGCGGGGCCGCTGACACTGGTCTGCGACTTGCTGATCGCTCCCACCAGGATCCCACCCACGATTCCCGCCAGGATGCCGGAGAACAGCGGGGCGTTGGAGGCCAGGGCCACTCCCAGGCACAACGGTAGGGCGACGAGAAAGACTACCAGGCCCGCCGAGAGGTCGGCAGGCAGGGACGAACGCGGGCGGTCGAGGGGCGGGGCGGTGGCGGCCATAAGTGCCTTTCACGAGTTGCTCGGTTGGTTGCCGGGGAGCCGACTAGTGCGTTGTCCAGGCTAAATGCTGGGGTGCCTGGGGTCGAGTGCCGCGAGCCCCCAGTGGCAAAGACTGGGGGCTCGCCACTCGTACCTCGTGGCTCGACCCCAGCCACCCAACCCTAATTCTTAGGTTGGACAACGCACCAGGCGGACGTCAAGCCGTCCTGCGCCCACCGACCATCCGCTCCACGCCGTTCGAGCCGGCATCGCCGAATTTGACGAACTGGCCGACTTCGGACTCGTAGTAGAACACCTCGCCGCTGTCGATCTTGTACATCCAGCCGTGCAACCGCACGCGGCCGGTCGAGATCCGCGCGGCGACGACCGGCAACGTCCGCAAGTGCTCCAACTGGACCAGCACATTCTCCTCCGCTGCCGCGTTGATCAGCGCGAGGCCCTGCAGATGCCCGTAATGCTCGCGGATGATCTCGAGCGTCGCATCGGCGTGCCGCAGCCAGTGCGCCACCAGCGGCGTTCGGTTGGGGCCGACCGCCGTCGCGGAATTGACCAGGGCCTGCATGGCACCGCATCCCGTGTGGCCGCAGACGATCACGTCTTCGATGCCCAATTCCACAATCGCGTACTCGACTGCGGCCAACTCGCCATTATTGCTGGTCCCATAGCAGGGAATAATGTTCCCGACGTTTCTGACGATGAACAGCTGACCCGGTTCTGAATTCGTGATCAGGTTCGGCACGATCCGCGAGTCGGCGCAGGTGATTAACAGGGCTTCCGGCGTTTGCCGGTGCTGCAGTTGCTTGAACAACTCTTCCCGTTCGCGAAACCCGATTTTCTGAAAATGATGGACGCCTTGGACCAGTTGTTGCATGGGAGCACCCCTTAGGGAAAAATGGCAGGTTCGAGTTTCCGGTGGCAGCGCTCCGGGGTGCCGCGCGCTGGTTGCAGACAGCGGTTCATCCCCGGGGCGACGCGTGGCGCAGGACAGTTCGCCGCAGCGACGGTGAACGGTGGAGCCGGTTGGCGACCCGTCCCCAGATCGCCTGGCGACGATTCCCGGCGGTCGTTAGCATCCATCCAAATACAACACCGCGATTTTCTCGCCTTTCGCTCCGCGAAAGGGCGTTCTTTCGCGGAGCGAAAGGCGACATTGTCCGTCGACGGTTCCTTCGCGACTGTTCAAATGCGCAACGGCCCGGGCAGTCCGTTGGGCAGCCTGGGGCGGGCATCGCCGGGGGGGCGACCTGCGCGCCGACTCGGTCGCTGCGGGGCGTACGGGGCCGCGAACTCGGGCACCCGAAGTCTGCTCTGAGGCCCCGTCCGGGAGCGCCAGCGCGACGCGGCGGGCGCCAAGCACGGGGCGTCTCCTATCGCCGTGGCGCACTCCGACTCGGCCGCTTCCGTGCCGCCGGCTCGCTCGATCACAGGCGTGCCGCCGATCAAGGCGACCAGCAGCAGGAGCGACAGGATGCAAATTCGTGGGACTGCTGGCATTATCCGTCTAACGGAGGCGATTGGCTGAATCGATACCGTCACGACAATTAGCGTCAGTCCAGACTATACCGGCATCGCTCGCCGAGACAAGGCCACTCGCCCGGCTTGCCCGTCGCGTGATCGAGGAACCGGTTCAACAAGGCATTTACCATGCCCTATACTATCCTTGGTAGGGTGTTGGTCCTTGGCTCGGGTTTCCAATCCCTAAGTCCTTGCTTGGAAAGAAGATGTCGATGGCTCAGGGAACTCGGAGTTAGATTTTCGCCATGACAGAGATGCCAGACAAGCCGAGTCAGCAGAACCAGCACGAAGCGGCGCTCCAGATCCTGGAGGAATTCTCGACGGCCGCCCAGTTGCGATTCGATCGCGTCTTGGCGCTACGTGGATTGGGCGAAGCCGAGCGGGCCATCCCCGGCGATGACACGGCGACCTGGGCTCGGCGGTTGGTCGAAATCGGCGAGAGCATCGAGCTCCGGGTTCAGTTGCTGGAGTCCACGCTGGACGAAGCCCTGGCCTTTGTCCGCCAAGGGATTCCGGTCGCCACACGCGTCGCACAGGCCGACGGCGCGCTGACGTGGTTCCTGATCTGCGAGGCCCGCGGCCGGCGCTGGCGGGTGAAGAACCCGGGCTCGGACAAACCCGACTCCTGGGTCTCGCTCGACGGCTTGCAGCGGCTGGTGGCCCAACAAGCGGCCGACCCTCGGTGCCCGTGGGTGCTGGGCCAGGCGGCGCTGCCCGGCCCCGCCGTGTCGGGCCCGGCGCACGGGCACGGCGATCTGCCGGGCCACGGCGACGGCCACCACCTGCCTCCGCACAGCCGGCTCTGGGGCCTGATGTTGCCCGAGCGCAAGGATCTGTGGGTGATCATCGTGTTTTCGATCATCGACGGGGTGCTGCTGCTGGCCACGCCGATCGCTGTCGAAGCGTTGGTCAACACGGTCGCTTTTGGGAGGTATCTGCAGCCGCTCGTCGTGCTGGCCATCCTGCTGTTCACGTTCCTGACCTTCGCCGCAGCCCTGCGGGGCCTGTTGTTCTACGTCGTGGAGATTCTGCAACGGCGGCTGTTCGTGAGGCTGGTCGCGGATCTGGCCTACCGCATGCCGCGCGTGCGGCGAGATGCCTTTGACCGGTCCTATGCCCCGGAAGTCGTCAACCGGTTCTTCGAGGTCGCCACCGTCCAGAAGGCCTGCAGTTCGCTGCTGCTGGACGCGGTTTCGATCATCTTGCAGACCTTGGTGGGAATGGCCGTGCTGGCCTTCTACCATCCGTTCCTGCTCGGCTTTGATCTCGTGCTGCTGATGCTGATCGCCTTCATCACCTTTGGGCTCGGCCGGGGCGCGGCGAAAACGGCTGTGCGGGAGTCCCGGGCCAAGTATGCGGTGGCGGAGTGGCTGGAAGAGCTGGTCCGGCACCCCCTGGCGTTTCAACTGCATTCCGGGCATCAATTCGCCCTGGATCGCACCGACTGGTTGACGGTCGACTATCTGGACGCCCGCAGGACGCATTATCGGATTGTCCTCCGCCAGTTGCTGTTCGCCCTGGGCTTGCAGGCGACGGTGGCCGCGGCGCTGTTGGGGCTGGGGGGCTGGCTCGTGCTCCAGGGCCAGCTGACATTGGGCCAGTTGGTCGCCGCCGAATTGATCGTGACGGTGATCGTGGGGTCCTTTGCCAAGATGGGCAAGCATCTGGAGACTTTTTACGACCTGCTGGCCTCGGTCGACAAACTGGGGCACCTGTTCGACCTGCCCATCGAACGGCATGACAAGCTGTTTCATTTGCCGGCCGCCGGTCCGGCGCACGTCGCGGTGCGGCAAGTGGCCTACGCCTATGGCGGGCACTCGGCCCACGCCGCACTGCACGGTGTGAGCTTCGAGGTCCAGCCCGGCCAGTGTGTGGCGTTGCTCGGCCCGTCCGGATCCGGCAAGAGCACCCTGATCGATCTATTGAGCGGCGTCCGGCAGCCGACGTCCGGACACGTGGAGTTGGATGGCATCGATCTGCGGGAACTGCGTGTCGATTCGTTGCGCGAGCACTTGGCGGTTGCGAGGACGATCCAGATCTTCCACGGGACGATCGACGAGAACGTGCGCTTGAATCGGCCCCACGTCAGCGCCCAGGACGTCCGCCAGGCGCTGGCCGCCGTGGGCCTGGTCGACGAACTGCTGGAACTGCCCGACGGACTGAATACGATGCTGCAAACCGACGGCGCCCCGCTGTCGACCACGCAGGCCCTGCGTTTGATGTTGGCCCGGGCGATGGTCGGCCGGCCGCGGTTGCTGTTGATCGACGGGACGCTGGATGCGTTGCCGGACGAGATGCAGGAAGCCATGCTAGCCAACCTGCTCGGCCCCGGCCGGCCGTGGACGACCTTGATCGCCACGGGGCGGCGCGGGGTGAGCGACCGCTGCGAACAAGCGGTGCCGCTGGGACGAACGGCTGCTGAGGCACACGGCGAGGATGCGGACTCTTTCGGTTGAAAAAGATTTAACGCTTGTGACACTTGGGTACGATGAACACAGGAGGACGGGACTGATGTCGAGCGTGCCGTTCGCTGGCCACACGACGCTGCCAGCGTTGCAGCTAGTGCAGTCGTCGCGGACCGCGCGGCGGTTGGCCAACGGTTTGGTCGTGCTGCTTGTGTTCGCGGCCGGCGCGATGCTGCTCTTGCCTTGGCAACAATCGGCCCGGGGCACGGGCAAGGTCGTGGCTTATGTCCCTCAGGAGCGGCAACAGACGGTCAGCTCGCCGACGAAGGGCGTCGTGGCGCACGTCGGCGAGGGGCTCGTCGAAGGATCGCGGGTCAAGCAAGGAGACTTCATTCTGGAAATCCAGCCCTCGGCGGCGAATCTGGTGGAACAGCTGACCGCCCAACGGCAGGATCTGCAGACCAAGCTGACCACGGCCCAGACCAAAGTCGAGGTCTATGAACAGAACATCGAGGACTTTGCCGCCGCCCGCGACTACGCCGTCCGAGCGGCTCAGGAGTTGGTCGAGGCCGCGCAGGCAAAACTGGATGGCAAGCGCGGCCTGGTGCCCGGTTACGAGGCCAAGGAATGGCAGACGCGGGTCAACTACGAACGGCAGCGAGGACTGTTTGACAAGGGTCTGAAGCCGGAAAAGGAAATCGAGAAACTCAAGTCGGAATGGGACGTGGCGCGGGCCGAATTGGAGTCGGTGCGGCAGGAGGTGATCGGCGCCGAAAAGGAGCTGGCAGCCAAGCGGCACGAATTGGAACAGAAACGCCGCGAAGGTCAGACGAAGGTCGAGTATGCCCGCGCGATGCGCGAGGACGCCGCCGGCCAGGTGGCGACAACTCAGAAGGAGTTGCGGGACGTGGAGATCAAGCTGGGAGAAATGGACCGCTTGGTGATTACCGCCCCGCGCGACGGCACCCTGTTCCGGATGCCGGTTTTCGAGCGTGGCCAGGCGGTCAAGGAAGGCGACGACCTGTTCACGCTTGTCCCCGACAGCGCGGAACGAGCGGTTGAACTGTGGGTCTCCGGCAACGATACGCCGCTGGTCCGCCCCGGCGACCATGTGCGGATGCAATTCGAAGGCTGGCCCGCGGTCCAATTCGCCGGCTGGCCGTCGGTCGCCGTGGGCACGTTCGGCGGACAGGTGACCTCCATCGACGCGACGGACGACGGAACGGGCAAATTCCGCTTGTTGGTCAAGCAGGAGCGTGAGGACCCTTGGCCCTCCGAGCGGTTCCTGCGGCAGGGCGTCCGCGCCAACGGCTGGGTCATGCTCAGCCGCGTCACGCTGGGCTACGAGATCTGGCGTCAATTGAACGGATTCCCGCCGGTCGTCGCCAAGGATGCGGCCGCGGCGGAGGGCAAGAAGGACGGAAAGAAACCCAAGCTGCCGAAATAGCTGTGGACGTCATGCCAAGGACGGCGAACTACTCTGAGATCCGAAGGCCGAGCCTCCGGCCGGCGCGAGCCGAGCCCAGTCGCTCGCGTCAATCCGCCGCCGAGTTGCTGCTCGGCTGCCTGTTGGTGCTTGGAGCCGGTTGCCAGCAGCCCCTGCGCACGGCGCAGCACGAGTTGGACCGCTACTGCCAGGCCGCGGTGGACGACCTCGATCTTCCCGACCAGGATCCCATCCAACCGGTGAGCCATCAGAGCCCCGCCGAACCGGAACCCGTACCCGCCGGTCCCGCGGTCCTGGAACCTGTTCCTGAACCCCGGCTGGCTTTGTCCGATGTCGTCCAAGCGGTCTACGAATCGTACCCGCTGCTGGAAGTCGCCCAGCGCGAACAGGAGATCGCCGCGGGCAAGGAACTGGCCGCTTGGGGCGAGTTCGATACCGGGCTGAAGGCTTACAGCCTGGCGGACCCCATGGGCTATTACCAGCGATATCGCAACGTGGTCCTGCTGGATCAACCTCTGCCCGGCGGCGGCGAAGCATTTGCCGGCTACAAGCTGGGCCGGGGCAACTTCCATCCGTATGCCTACGAACAGGAAACCAACCGCGGCGGCGAGTTTTCGGCGGGCATCGGTGTGCCGCTGCTGAAAGACCGGCTGATCGACAAGCGGCGTGGCGGCGTGGCGCAAGCGGCCCTGGCGCGGCAGGCGGTTGAGCCGGCGGTGCAGGCCCAACTGCTGGACTTCGTCCGCGAAGCCTCGCAGGCTTACTGGTATTGGGTGGCAACAGGCCAGGCGTTGCAGGCCCAGCAGCAACTGCTCACACTCGCCCGGGATCGCGTCCAGCAGATCGAACAGCGCGTGCAGAGCGGGGACCTGGAGCGGATCGCCCGGATCGACAACCAGCGGCTGATCGCGTCGCGCGAGGCGAAAGTCATCGATGCCCAGCGGAAGCTGCAGGCGGCTTCGATCAAGCTGTCGCTGTTCCTCCGTGAGTCGGATGGCCAACCCCTGGTGCCCGACGCCTCGCTGTTGCCCGGCGGGTTCCCCGGGCATACTCCGCTCGAGGCCGAACAGACGGAGGGGGACATCCAGGCCGCCCTGGCGGCTCGGCCGGAGCTGGTGGAACTGGACCTGCTGGCTCAACAGGCGAACGTCGAGTTGGCCCAGGCGGAGAACATGCTGTTGCCCAAGCTGAACGCGATCTTGGAAGCATCCCAGGACGTCGGCGAGTCGGCGTTTCCCAATCGCTCGAAAAGCCCCTTCACATTCGAAGCGGGGTTCTTGGGCGAGGTCCCCCTGCAGCGCCGGGAGGCCCGCGGCAAGCTCGCCGCCGCCCGCGGCAAGCTGGCGCAGTTGCGAGCCAAGCGCGAGTTCGTCGCCAACAAGATCGCCGCCCAGGTCCAGGACGCCGTCTCGGCGCTCGAGGCTGCGTCCGGCAAGATCGAACAGACGGCGAAAAACCTCGATTTGAGCCGGCAATCGCTGGCGCTCGGTCGCGAGGCATTCAACGCCGGGGACATCGACTTGATCGTCCTGAACATCTACGAACAGGCCGTCGCCGATGCACAGCTTTCGTGGCTCGATGCCCAGGCCGAGTACTTCGCCGCCCAGGCCGACTACCAAGCGGCTTTGGCCCTCGATCCGTTGAGTGGCCGCGACTGAGGCATCAGGCGCGTGGAGGCCTCTCGAGCGCTGCCGGGTGGTTGGCAAACCCCGTCGCCCCGACTACGATTGCTGACGAGCGAACCGACCGACCGCTTTCCTCTGGCAATTGACAAGAGGCGATCATGACGCAGACGATCGAAGCGTTCGTAAACCGACTGCAGGCCGACGGCGTCGAGGCTGGTCAGGCGGAGGCCGCGAAAATCCTGGCCTTGGCCGAGCGGCAGGCGCAGACGCGGTTGGCCGAGGCCGAGGTCGAAGCGAAGCGAATCGTGGCCCAAGCCGAGGCGGCAAGCCACACCCTTCGCGAGCGGACGGAAACCGAGTTGAACCTGGCCGCCCGCGATACCGTGGTGCGGCTGCAGGAGGCATTGACCGGCGCCCTGCAGGCCCTACTGGTGGACGCGGTCCGCGAAAAACTGGAAGACGCCGATTTCCTGGGCGGCCTGATCCGCGACGTCGTGCTCCAATACGCCACCGCGGACGCGGCTGGCCACAGTTCGATCGTCGTCCAGGTCTCGGACGCGAACCGCCAGCAGTTGCTCAGCGGTGCCGTTGCCGCGCTTCGGCCCGGGACCCCGGGGGCTCCGGCCGTCGATCTCCGCGGGACCCTGGCCGAAGCCGGTTTTGCTTACCAAGTTGCCGGCGGCACGGTGGAAGTCACGCTCGGTTCCGTCGTCGAGGTGCTCTCCGAAATGGTCGGCACGGAGCTGCGGAAACGATTGGCCGAGGCGGTGAGCGTTTAGCGGTCACGGAACGGTGATTGTGTCCGGCAACCGCCGCGAGGCAGACCCCGGTGGCGCGTACCGGCTGCGTTGCACATCGAATTCGCCTTCGGTACTCACGTCGACGACGATCGTGCCGGCGATCAGGTCGTGCAGGCAGCGCCGTTCGTCGCTGAAGATCCACAAAGCGTCCACCAGGGAGAACAGATTGCAGGCCTGGTTGATCGCCGCGGGAACCCAGACCCGCAACAGGACCCCGCGCACGAAACCGGGCAGGGCGCCCGTGTCCCGGACGATGATCCGCATCCCCAGAACGCGTTTGCCGATCGATTGGCCCCGCTGGACGATCATCACCCAGTTGATGATCCCCACAACCAGCATGCCGGCCACCATCGCCACCAGCCCGACCAGCGTCGTTTCGTCATCGCGGTCGATCGTCGCAAAGAACAACACGCCTCCCGGAATCCCGCCGACCAAGGTGAGGATGCCGTCCAACAGGGCCCCGAAGAACCGCGTGGAACGCGAGGCCAACATGGCGTGCGTCCAATCGGCGCGGCGTTGGAGCGGTGCCACGGTCGCCGACGCGGGCGACTGGTAGGGATTGTCCGAGGCGAGTGCGGATGGCGCGGGCAGGTCGGCAAATGGGTTGTCGGACGGGCCGGGCGAGGAATCTCGAGCCCGCGTCGACCAGGGAACCTCGCTGATCTCGCCACAGGCTGGACAGCGGGCCTGGTGGCCCGCGCTGTCGTCCGGCACGCGCAGCCGCTGCCCGCAGCCGGAACAGTTCAGGTCGATCGGCATACACAACCTCCCAGACGCCAACAGTAGAACAATCGGGGAGACGCAGTTTACCACGAAGAAAGCAGCTTGTCTCGCCTTGGAATTGACGATTCCGGCTGGAAAATCCACCAGTCCCTGGGGTCTTTGAAGCTGCGCATTTTGCAGTTCATCCGTGTTTGGCCGAAGGCCTGCTCCCACCGGAGCCTGGGGCAACGCCCCAGGGCCACGGTGTTGTCGGGCTTTCTTGGCCGAAGGCCATACTCACATTGTCCGATACCCGGCGGTGAATGTGGCCTTCGGCCAAACAACGGTTTTTCGCTCGTGTTCTGGGGCGTTGCCCCATGCTACGATGAATGTGGCCTTCGGCCAGAACTACGGGAGGAAGATTCGCAACTTCGAAGCCCGGGGTGGCAGCTTTACGGTGCGGTAAACTAGAATCAGGTAATACAAACACAACCGGCCGTTGCCGGCATGCTGGAGGTTCGTCCCCGCGGCGAGGGAGGCTCTTGCAATGCTCGACCGCTACTACGATCTCGCTGCCCTGCCCGCGCTGGGCGAATTGGGCACGGAGCCGGAGATGGGCTTCGCCGAGTTGCTCGAACACCTGAGCGGTCATCGCGGTCGGCACGAGTTGGTGGGCAGTCTGTTTCTGCTGGACGACCTGTTGCAGCGGGAAGCCTACCTGGCAGGCGAACTGCCGCAGACGGACCCGGCGGTGCTGACGGTCCAGCAGGCTCACAACGAGAGTCCGCTGCCGGACTGTCTGGCCGGGGAGGCCGAGGAGGACGCCAACGCTTCGCGGGGTCTCGCCGTCGATCGCTTGTGGGAACGGTACTTCCGCTATGTGGCGAGCCTGGCCGAGCGGCTGAAATGCCAATTTCTGGCCGACTGGGTTCGCTACGAAGTCACGCTCCGCAACGCACTGGCCGCGAACCGAGCCAAACGACTGGGCCTCGAGGCGGCCGACTACCTGGTTGCGGCTGATTTGGGCTGGGAAGGCGACTCGTTGGCCGAGGTGGTGGCCGAGTGGTCGTCGTCGGCCACGCCGTTGGCCGGACAGCAGGTGCTGCTCCGCGCCCGCTGGTCGTGGCTGGCCGCGAACGACGCCTGGTTCAGTTTTCGGGACGACGAATTGGCGGCGTACGCCGCGCGGTTGATGCTGCTGCACCAGTGGGCACGGATTACCAATCAACAGTGAAGGGTGGGTGCCGTGAAAGGCCGAATTGTCGCGGTGGACGGAAGTCTGGTGATCGCCGAGATGCAGGACCGCGTGGTGCAGAACTCCGTGGGATATTGCGTCCGGAGTGACGGTACGCGGTTGCTGAGCGAGGTGATCCGGGTTCGCGGGCAACGGGCCGACCTGCAGGTCTTCGAGGAAACCCGCGGCTTGAGGATCGGCGACGAGGTCGAGTTTCAGGAGCAGATGCTGTCCGTGGTCCTGGGCCCCGGACTGCTGGGGCAGATCTATGACGGGCTGCAAAATCCGTTGCCCGAACTGGCTCAACAAGTCGGCTATTTCCTCAATCCCGGCGTGTATATCCACGGCTTGTCGACGGCGACGAAGTGGCCGTTCACGCCGGCGGTCCAGGCCGACGCCAGCGTGGCGGCCGGCGACCGACTGGGCTCGGTGCCGGAAGGGATCTTTGAGCATCAAATCATGGTGCCCTTCGGCTGGCGCGGCAAGTTCCGCGTCCAGCGGATCGCCGACGCCGGCTCCTATACCGTCGCCGACGAGATCGCCGTGCTAGCCGACGCTGCCGGCACGCTCCTGCCCGTGACGATGCAGCAGACGTGGCCGGTCAAGACGCCGCTGAGCGTCGCTCGCCGGCGACTGATGCCCACCGAGCCGCTGGTCACGCGCGTCCGGATCATCGATTCGATGTTCCCCATCGTCCGCGGCGGAACGTACTGCATCCCCGGCCCGTTCGGGGCCGGCAAGACGGTGCTCCAGCAGATCACGTCGCGGCATGCCGAAATCGACATCGTGGTGATCGCCGCGTGCGGCGAGCGGGCGGGCGAAGTGGTCGAGACGCTCCGCGATTTTCCCAACCTGGTCGACCCGCGGACCGGCCGCAGCTTGATGGAGCGGACGATCATCATCTGCAATACGTCGGCGATGCCGGTGGCGGCCCGCGAGGCGTCGGTGTACACGGGCGCGACGCTGGCCGAGTACTATCGCCAGATGGGACTGAACATCCTGCTGCTGGCCGATTCGACTTCGCGTTGGGCGCAGGCCATGCGGGAGATCTCGGGCCGCTTGGAGGAGATCCCCGGCGAGGAGGCGTTTCCCGCTTATCTGGAAAGCCGGATTGCGGCGTTCTATGAGCGGGCCGGGGCCCTCGAACTGGCCGACGGCCGAGTCGGCTCGCTGACCATCGGCGGCACGGTCAGTCCGGCCGGCGGCAACTTTGAGGAACCGGTGACGCAGGGGACGCTGAAAGTCGTCGGCGCGTTTCTCGGCTTGTCGCGAGCCCGCAGCGACGCCCGGCGGTATCCGTCGATCGATCCGCTGGATTCCTGGAGCAAGTACACCGGGATCATCGCCCCGGCCAAGGTGACCCGGATGCGGCGGCTGTTGGCCGAGGGCAGCGAAGTCCGGCAGATGATGACCGTGGTCGGCGAAGAAGGGACGTCGACGGAGGATTTCACCGTCGCCCTGAAAGCGGATTTCTTCGACAACTGTTACTTGCAGCAGAACGCGTTCGACGACGTCGACGGAGCCACGCCGGCCGAACGCCAGCAGTTCGTGTTTGACAAGGTCCTGCAGGTCGTGGAGTTGGACTTGCCGTCGGCCGACAAGACTCAGGTGCGGCAAGCGATGGTCCACGCCACGGACTTGTTCCGCAATTGGAATTATGCGGCCAGCGGCAGCGACGAGTATGCCCGCTGGCTGAACGAAATCGACCGGTTTCTCGCCAGCAAAGGGCAGCCCCAGCAGTAGCATGGCTCTCCGAGCCGTGCCGCCAGCCATGTCTGACGGACGACAATCATGAGAAAGTACTTTGATGCGATCCAGAGAATTGCCGGCAACGTAGTGACGGTCAACGCCGCCGGGGTCGGCTACGACGACCTGGCGGTGATCAGTTCGGCCCGCGGGGACTCCCTGGCCCAAGTGATCCGCTTGGACGGCCAGCAAGTCAGCTTGCAGGTCTTTGCCGGCGCTCAGGGAGTGTCGAACAACGACCGCGTGCGGTTCTTGCACCGCCCGATGCAGGTGCCGTTCTCCGACGGCTTGCTGGGCCGGGTCCTTGACGGCTCGGCGCGTCCGCGAGACGGCCGCGGCCCGGTCAGCGGCCAGGCGATCCCGATCGGTTCGCCCGTCGTGAATCCCGTCCGGCGGCGGATGCCGGACCAGATGGTCGAGACGGGCATCCCGATGATCGACGTGTTCAACTCGCTGGTCGAATCGCAGAAGCTGCCGATCTTCTCCGTGGCCGGCGAGCCGTACAACGAGCTGCTGGCCCGGATCGGGCTGCAGGCCAAGGCCGATATCATCATCCTGGGCGGGATGGGCCTGCGCTACGACGACTACTTGAAGTTCCGCCAGACGTTCGAGGAAGGCGGCGTGCTGGGGCGGGCGATCATGTTCGTCCACACGGCGGCGGACCCGGTGGTCGAATGCCTGCTGGTCCCCGACTTGTGCCTGGCGGTGGGCGAGCAGTTCGCCTTGCAGGGCAAACGCGTGCTGGTGCTGTTGACGGACATGACGGCGTTTTCCGACGCGATCAAGGAAATCGCGATCGTCATGGAGCGGATCCCGTCCAACCGCGGCTATCCGGGCGACCTGTACACGCAACTGGCCATACGTTACGAGAAGGCCGTCGACTTTGACGACGCCGGATCGATGACCGTCTTGGCCTGCGTCACGATGCCCGGCGACGATGTCACGCACCCCGTGCCGGACAACACCGGCTACATCACCGAGGGCCAGTTCTATCTACGGAACGGCCGGATCGAGCCGTTCGGGTCGCTGTCGCGGCTCAAGCAGCAGGTGAACGGCAAGACGCGTGACGACCACCGCTCGATCATGGACGCCTGCATCCAGTTGTACGCGTTGTGCCGCGAGACCCGCGAGAAGCGCGACATGGGCTTCGAGATGTCCGATTGGGACCGCAAACTGCTGCGGTACGGGCTGATGTTCGAAGAGCGGATCATGGACCGGTCGCTGAATCTCCCGCTGTTCGAGGCCCTGGACCGTTGCTGGCAGATCCTGGCCGCGTGTTTCGAGCCGGCCGAGACGGGGATTCGGCGGGCG
>CAIYOB010001170.1 GCA_903927685.1 uncultured Planctomycetaceae bacterium | reverse complement strand
GGCTGTGGTCGAGTGCAGCGAGCCCACAGTCCGCGAGGATTCGGGGGGCTCGCTGCACTCGACCCCGGCACCATCCCCCGCTTCTCCTCTTGATCATCTGCAATTCTATCCCTCGCTGTTGTGGATCATGAAAACACGCGACTTTAGGGCCCCCCTGTCCGGGTCGCACTGGAGGGCAATCCGCGAGCTGCCTCGCTGTTGGCGTTCACGCTTCAGCGTGCCTGGCGGCCAACAAGACACGCTAAAGCGTGAACGCCAACCAGGTTGGCACATTTGCAGGTCTCGCCGCTCGCAACTGCCAACAGGGCCCCCCAGGCGCCCAGCCCGATCCCAAAATGTCGAGAGACCGATAATCCAGGTACTCTGGGATATCTTTGCCGACGGTATCAAAGATACTGGCGGTGCCGGTTGGAACGGTCGAACCTATCAGAGGAGATTCGCCGGATTTGCCGGCGAAGGCAAACGCATCGCAGATATCGCACGAGAGTTCTCCAGGAGGGGGGATGCACGAAAGCGCCCTGGGCGGTTCATCGCCGGGGCGCCGCCAAGTGTGTGCGGCGTGCGGGATCGGAAGCGACTAGAACGCTTGGGGGTAAGGCTTATGTGGCTGCGAGAAGGGATCGTGATCCGAGCCGTGACGGTGCTCGCACTGGCGGTGCTTGTTCCCGGGGTGTTCGCCAACGGTCCGGGGACGGCGGCGAGCAATTGCAGCTGCAATTCTGGCGGCGGTAACGGCGGCGCGTGTGCATGCCCGCCAGCCGAACCGCGTTTGGAGAGCATGGGCGGCCAGAGCCTGTTCTGGCAGGACCCGTGCGGCACCAGCTATCGGGACGATTTCTGGCGCTGCTACGAACACGACTCGTGCCCACCCACCTGGTTCGCGTCGACCGAAGCCTTGCCGTTGTTCCGGGACGCATCGGGCTCGACGCCCTACCAGGTCCTGGCAACCGACGTCGGCACGACGTACCGGCGAGATGCTGTCCTCAGCACCTCCGATTTCGATACGGAATTCGACCCGGGCTTGCGGGCCGTGCTAGGCCGCGCCTTGGGGGATTGGTATCGCGTTGAGTTTTCGTACTTCGGGACGCACGAGTGGACGGACTCGGCCAGCGTGGAGTACCAAGGCGCGGATTTGGTGGATAACAATGCTGTTGGCAACCTGCTGTCGCCATTCACCAATTTCGGCGATCCGGCCGGGCCAGCCGGACTCGGTCCTGTAACCACCCTCAATCCCGAGGAGGGCTTCGACTACAACGACTTTGCGAGCATCAGTTTCTCGTCGGAACTGCACAACGCGGAGGTTAATGTCCGCCGCCGGTTGTGCATGCCGGCCCAGCGGAACTACCATGCCGAGGCATCGTGCCTGGTTGGGTTGCGTTACATGAAGGTGAGCGAGGATTTTGCTTACTATGCCCACTCACCCGTACCCGCCCTCGATGGTGCCGACGAGAGCACGACCCGAGTCAACATCGCCACGGACAACGACTTGATCGGTCCGCAGTTGGGGGCGATGGCCCAGTTCCTGGTGCATGATCGGGCGTGGATCGACGCCGAGGTCAAAGGGGCGCTGCTGTTCAACCAGGCCACAAACAAGTCGAACACCGTTTGGGACGAGAACTCGACAGATCCACTTTCCTTCGCCTCGGAAGCCGACAAGGACACGACCGCCTTTTTGGGCGAAATCTCCGTGAACTTCAATTACCAGTTCGCCCCGGCGTGGACGGTTCGAGCGGGCTACAATGCCTACTGGCTGACGGGGGTCGCCCTGGCTTCGGAAAACGCCGTCCTGAACATGGACACCAATCTGTACAAGGCGACCGCTCTGAACCACGACGGCAAGGTCGTCTATCATGGTCCTAGCCTGGGCATCGTGTGGGCTCGGTAGCAATTTGGCATAATAGCAGCCTTCCGACGTCCCTTTCCTGCTGCGGAGGCTGCTGCCATGAAAATCGCTCCCGCCCTCGTCGCTTGTGCCACGCTGGCGTTCCTCCTGGCCCTCGCCTTGTCGGCGGCTTGCTGGGCGGGCGACGAACTGCGTGTTCAGGCATCCGCGCCCGAAGTCGGCCAGTACCAGCGGCTCGACTTTGAATTGGCCGTGCCGTGGACCTACCAGAATCCGTTCGCGGCGAGCGAAGTCGACGTGTCGTTAGAAATCCGCGAGCCCGGCGGTGAGATGCTGGTCCTGCCCGCGTTCTGGATTCAGGGCTACGAGCGGCAGGTGCTCGAGCCGGGCCGGAAGGACTGGCTGTACCCCGCGGGCGCGGCCGGCTGGCGAGCGAGGTTCGCTCCGCGGAAGGTCGGTCGCTACGAGGTGGTGGCGCGGCTGAAAGACGCCGAGCGGGAGGTTCGTTCCGCGGGCGTTTCGTTCCAGTGCGTCCCGTCGGACAGCCCCGGCTTCTTGAGTGCCAGTGCCCGGGATCCTCGCTTCCTCGCGTTCAGCGACGGCCGCCCAATGCTGGCGATCGGCCAGAACCTGGCCTTTATCGGCCCTGGCCAGTTCGTCACCTTGGCCAAGGCCGAGGAGATCTTCGCCAAACTGGCCGACAACGGCGCGAATTACCTGCGGATTTGGACCTGCTGTGAGGACTGGGCGCTGGCGATCGAGGCCCGCAAGAGCGCTTGGGGCCGGTCGTGGGGCGGGAAGCCGCCGTGGGCCGCCACGCCTGACGCGGACGCTTCGCCGGGCCGCCGTTGCGTTCAACTGGGCGGCGATTTCGCGCCCCGCGCCAATCTGTCGCCACCCAATCCGCTGGCCGTGCGTCCCGCGACACGCTACGTGCTGTCCGGCAGATGGCGGACCAGTACGCCGAACTGTTCCGTAAGCCTGGCCGCCGGTTCGCTGGACCTCGGCACGGCCCTGCGCGCCGCACAGGCGGACACCTGGCTCGACTTCACACGCGAATTCCAGACCGGGGCCCAACAGCGGTTCGTCGATCAGATCACCCTGCGGCTGGACGGCGGCGGCACGGCCTGGCTGGACGAGTTGTCGCTGCGGGAAGCCAACGGCGGAGCGGAACTGCTGTGGGAAGCCGCGATTCGCGATCCGGTCCGCGGGTTCTACAACCCGACCGACTGTTTCCTGCTGGACCAGTTGGTCGCAGCGGCCGAGCGGCAGGGGCTGTATCTGCAGCTGTGCCTGATCACCCGCGACTTGTATATGAGTTCCTTGAAAGACGAACAGAGCGGCGAGTATTCCCAGGCCATTCGCGACGCGAAGAACCTGGTGCGGTATGCCGTGGCCCGCTGGGGCTATTCCACCCACGTGGCCGCGTGGGAGTATTTCAACGAGATCGATCCGGGCTTGCCGACGGACCGGTTCTACGACGAACTGGGCGCGTACCTTGAGCAGGTGGACGTGTACGGCCATCTCCGGACCACCAGCACCTGGTCGCCGTCGCCCAAGGACTGGAAGCACCCGCGGCTGGACATCGCTCAAACGCATCACTACATCCGCCCGGCCGACAAGGAGCAAGGGCACGACGAAGTCGCGGTCGTGCTGCAGCGCACCGAACTACTGCGCCAGCATGCCCCGCACCGGCCCATCCTGCTGGGCGAATTCGGGTTGGCCGAGGACAACTGGCAGCGCAGCCCGTACATGCAACAGGACACCGCGCTGGTCCACTTCCACAACGCCCTGTGGTCGTCGGCGCTGTCCGGCGCGGCGGGGACGGCCATGTTCTGGTGGTGGGAGCTGCTCGATCCGCTGGACGCCTATCCGCAGTACGCGCCGCTGGCCAAGTTCATGGCCGACGTGCCGCTGGATGCGGGGCTGGAGCCGAGCCGGGCTGAGGTCGCCGGCGCCCCGGTGCGTGTGGTCGGCCTCCAGGGCCGCGACGGCGCTTACCTGTGGCTGTTCCAGCCGCAGGCCACGTGGTGGAAGCAGGTCGTGGAGAAGCAAACGCCCGGCGCCGTCGCCTCCGCACGCCTGGAAGTCCCGCAGCTGGCGCCGGGCAGGTATCACGTTGTGTGGTGGGACACTGACCGGGGCGTGGTGGTGGCGAAGCACGACGCCTCGGTGGAAGCCGGGCGGTTGACGATCGACGTGCCCGAGTTCTCGGACGACGTCGCCTGCAAGGTGGTCCGCACAACGCCGGGGGCGGGCAGCTAGTCCGGCACCAACTGCGTGTGCCTGGGGTCGAGTGCAGCGAGCCCCCAGAGGCGAACCCGCGGGCAGCTAGTCCGGCAGCAGCTGCGGGCGCAGCTGGTCGAAGTGGGGCTTGAGATCGACCTTTTGCACCCAATCCCACAGCGAGGTCTCTTGGGAGCGGAGGGCCAGCGTGCCGGCGATCCAGGGCTGGCACCAGCCTGTCTCCGTGCACCAGGGGCCCCACTCCCAGTCGGCGCTGCTGGCCCAGTAATCCCAGCGGCGGAAATCGAAAGCCCGATACCAGGCGCCGTCCAGCTCCGGATGCGCCTCCGAGCGGACTTGGATCCGGCACAGGAATTGGGCGAGCCGATCCTCGGCCTGTGCGTAGTACGCGTCGCCGGTCGCAGCGGCCGCTTCGTGCAATCCGATCAAGGCGAAATTGCACGAGTACAGCAGGTCGCACACCGGATCGCCGTCCGTCTGGATCAGGCTCGTCTCGCTGGTGCCGTAGGCCGCGTTCGACGGAATCCCCGGCCCGCCGTCGCCGATCACTTCGCGAATCGCGCCGCAGCGATCCTGCAGGGCCAGCAGATCGCCCGCGATCTGACGCAGCCAGCGGCGGTGCTCCGGCGTGTCGTCCACTCGCACCAGCCAGGCCAGCGGCAGCAAGAGCCGCGCCCGCTCGATCGTCCCGCTCCGCAGGATCCAATCCCACTTGGCGGGATACGCTTGCATGGTCAAGGACATCCCCTGCTTGCTCCGTTCCAGCAACGGCGCGAAACGAGTCTGCTGGTACGCCCACAAATTGCAGGCCCACAGCCAGCTCTGCATGTGCGGCGAGTAGTGGGCGTGGGGGCTGGTCCAGTACGCCTGCCAACCTCGGGCCTGGAGTTCCTGTTCCTGCACGCACGCGGGGCGGAAGCCGTTGACGCCGGTGGTGCGAAAGTTGGCCAGAATGCACCTCGCCACCGCCTCGTCCCAGCGCCGCTCGCCGGCCAGCGCGGCGACCGCGCCGACGGCCAACAGGGCCCGGGCGTTGTCGTCGCCCCAGTACGAGCCCGGATGGTCCAGCGCCCAGCCGACCAGGCCGTACGACGCACTGGCCGGGTCCGCTCTCGGCCCCGCGGCCAGTCCCGACGCGTCGAAGATGAAGTTCACCAGGTTCGCCGCGCGGCGCGCGTTTTCCGGCCGGCACTGGACGGCTCCGTCCAGTGCCAGCAGCATGGCCACCTCGGTCGTACAGTCGTTCCGCACCGCATACCGCATCGGCTGGCTGCCGTCGCGGTCGAGCGTCGAACTGAACCCCTCCAGCACGCCCGCCGAGCCGTCGCCGACGGGCCATTCCGGCTGCGGCCTCGCGCGGACGGTGTTGTAGGTCAAGGCCCAATCGAGGGCCGGTGGGGGCCAAGCCGCGTGCCGGAGCGACCGGCTAGCTACGATCCAATCCGCCGAGCGGCGAAGGGCCGCCGATTCGGCATCCGCCGGGAGTGACTCCTCCGGGCCGAAACTCGGCCGCACATCGGGCGTCCAGCGCAGATGGACGCGTCGGCCCTTCGGATGGAGTCGGGCCAGGATCGTCTCCCAGATCGTCCGCCACGCCTCGGTCGGCAGGTACCGGCCGCGGACGAAATGGCTGAGCTTGGTCGTCGCGACCAGGAGATTCCCGCGGGGATGGTCGAACAGCAGCGGCTCGGCCGGCGTGTCGGCAAGTCCGAACACCGCCGAGTCCACGCCCGCCACCTTGGCGATCACCAGGTGCGATTCCGCCGCTTGCGCCGGCCGGTAGCGGCAGCTGCTCGCCAGCACGATCCGCAACGGGCACAGCGTCTCGCCAAAGATCGGCGAAGCGACCACCCCGCGCTCGTACTTGACATCCTTCGGCGCACCCAATTCCATGTCCGGCAGCCATTCCGGGTATTCCACGTACAGCCGCAACTGCTTGCGGGCTGCTTCGTCGAAGACCGCGGGCGCGAGCGGTGTCGTCCGTTCGGGATACCCGTCGGCCAGGACCAGCACCCCTGAGCTTTCGGGCGCCGCGCGAACCGCTTCGTCCGCGGTGGCAAACCGTGGGCATGGCTGATCGCTGGCCGCCAGGATGCGGAACAGGTCGTTTTCCGGTGAACAGACCAAGGTCCAGCCGCCGGGCCCCGTCTCCGGCCGGCTCGTTTGCTCGGCAGCTGCCAGCGGCGCCAGGGCCATCGCCATGACCCCGCTCAACACCCAGGCCCGCGTGATCGAACGTACGGCAGATGCAGTCATCAGCGTTGCTCCACAAATTGGTCAGGGGACGCAGTTTCCTAATTCGACAGTCTCTTCAACTCCGCGACCCCTGTCCAGCTTGTCTGGACGGTGAACAAGGGACCAACAAACCACTAACATGATGGCTGTGAGGAGCGCCGATGCACCGGCTTACGTTCCAGCTGGTACTTGATGTTCGCCAGGATCTGCTCCGCGTTGGGGCCGGTGAACACGACGACCGTCTTGGCCGGCAGCTTTTCGCTACGAAGGCCGTCGAGCCACATGACTTCGGCCTGCGGGGTCATGCGGTCGGCTTCGTTGATGATGACGACTTTCCAGCCGCTGCCGGCCATCGGGCGGAGGTGCATGAGCCGCAGCAGGTCTTCGACGGCGCGGCCGTCCTGCGTGCCGCTGGGGATCTCGACCACGCCGCCCCAGTCCGGGTCGCAGCCCAGCTCGTTGGCCAGCGCCCAGGCCGCGGCCGCTTGGCGACGCCGCTTGGCAGCCTACCCCGCCGCCTATTTCGCTCGCACCAGCCGCCTAATGGCGACGGCTTGGGTCCTATCCCCGACCGCTGGCCGTGCTAGAATACGTTGGGTGAGACCCTGGAATTCAGCAAGGGAAGCGGTATGTCAACAGCAATCATGACGAGCCATGTATGGCT
>CAIYOB010001169.1 GCA_903927685.1 uncultured Planctomycetaceae bacterium | reverse complement strand
TGGGCGAGCGGGCGGTCCGGGCCGAAGCTTCGTCCCGCGTCCGGCAGGCCGAACTGCGGCAGGTCGCCGATTTGGACCGCGTCGCCCAGGAAGTCGTGACCGCGCATACCCGGATCCAGACCCGTGCCGGCCGCATCGAAATCGCCCGGGCGGGAATCCAGGCCGCCGAGGAATCCTACCGCTTGAATCAGGAGCGGATCCAGAACGCCCAGGGACTGCCGATTGAAGTACTGCAGTCCATCGAATCCCTGGCCCTGCTGCGCCGCGAATACCTGAACGCCGTCACCGACTATAACATCGCCCAGTTCCAGTTGTGGTGGGCAACCGGCTGGCTGGCCGACCCCGCCTGCTCGCCGCCCGAGGTCCCCACGAACCCCGCCTCCGGTCTGTCCTAGAACACGCCGGCGTCTGTTCGTTCTCCGTCGATGAGCGTCGAAGTACTCACTGCGGTATGCCGCGACGCGCTCGATGTCCAGGTATTCGGCGCGAGTCAGTCTGCGAACGCGTTGCGGTGGTCCCATGCCTTCGTCCCTGGCCTGGGTGAGTGTGGCGGCCTCCGTGGGATTCTACTCCATGCGAGCGTACCATACCAGCACCGCAAACGCCGGTAGAGCCCCACGTCTTCCAGCATGTCAGCGACTTGTTTCCCGACGGCATTCCGGCGTATTCAACGTCCTCTTCTGCGACGGCCATGTCGCGCCGCTGGCACAGACGCACTTGATGGACAGCCTGTTCTATGCGCGTTGACGGGTGAGACCGGTCCGCAACCGCGCGAATGGCTGCCAGCCCCGGGTTATGCCGCGTAAGCTCGCTGGAAGCACAGTCGATAGACGGCACCGCCCCCGAGGCCGCCCAGGAGCGGCGCGCAGACGTAGACGGTGAACCACCCGAAGCCGTTGGCTGGAAAGGGCACCGCTCCCCAGCCGACGAGCGAAGAAAGACGCGCGGGGCGAAATCGCGAGCGGGGTTGAAGCAGGCCATCGTCAGCGGAAAGAGCGGCTGTGGGGTGCGCAGTTGGCCAGCGGCGGAGTGGCGCATTTCGTGGACGTGCGAGCCGACGGAACAGCCACGCCGGGTCAAGAGGCGACGGGCGAGGCGCCGGCCATCGCGATCCTCACCGAGACGCTCGAACCGCTGAACAAGCGGTGAAGACCAAGGCTCGAACAGGTTAGACAACCGCTCATCAACGCTGATGAACGCTCATCAGGACGCAGCCTGAGGATCGTAAGCGGCGGCGACCGCGCTGGCATGCCCGCCTCCTTCTCTTCCATGTCCATGAGCGTTCATGAGCGTCGATTAGCGGTTCGCCTTCGTTGCGGCGGCGGGAGGAGCACCGCTCATCAACGCTCCTGAACGCTCATCTGGACGAAGCCCTAAGATCGCGAGCGGGCGCGAGGGCGTCGGCCGCGTCGCCGCTCGGTGGATCTTCCGCCGGTTTCTCGGCGGGCGGCCCGAACAAGTCGTCAAGTCCGTGACTGCCCGGATCGGGTTTGGCTCTCTCGCCGACCTCGACGGACTGCACGTCCCACCGATCGGCGTTGTTGAACCTGGCATGCCGCAACACGACGGTGAAGGTCTGGATCCGCTCGCCCACCAGCACCTGGCCGGTGACCCGCCAACTCGTGCTATCCACGTAGTCTTGCTGGGCGGAAACGCCGTCGGCGATTCGCGCGTATCCGCGGTCCTCCAGGGCTCGCTTGGCGGACTCGATCGCCGCCGTTCGCACCGCGTTCTCGCGCGCCGTCTCCGCCGCGAGCTGGGCTTCTTGCTGCCGCATTCGCTCGCGCACCTCAGGGGTATGACTCAAGACTTCGAAGTTGCGAGTTTTCGTCCCTCAAGAGACTCCGAAGTTGCGAGTTTTCGTCCCTCAAGTCTGGCCGAAGGCCATATTCACCGTAGCCTGGGGCAACGTCCCAGGAACACGAGCAAACCTCCGTTGTTTGGCCGAAGGCCATATTCACCGTCCAGCAGCGGACAATGTGAGTATGGCCTTCGGCCAAAACAGGCCGGACGACACCGTGATCCTGGGGCGTTGCCCCAGGCTACGGTGGGAGCAGGCCTTCGGCCAAGCACCGCCAACTGAAGAACTCGCAGTTTAGGAGACTGGAGCGCAATCGGCCACTCTCGGATCGGGGATCGGCATGCGCGGCGGAGCCGTGTCCCAGAGCAAATCCACCTCGTCGGGCGTCAATCCGTAGGCTTCGTTCACCAAGTCGCTGAGCTGACGCTCCAGCGTCCCTGCCTCGGCAACCAGCTGCCGCGCCGGCTCGATCGTGCGTGCGTACTCGTCCCGCAGGCTCCGCAAGGCCGCCGCCGAGAGCGGATTCTTCTTGCCCCGCAGCTTCTTGACCTCGGCGACAAAGGCGTCGGAATCCAGGTCTGTTGGTGCTTGCAGCTTCTTGCTCGGCTTCTCGATCGAGTATTCGATGCGCAGCCAGTCGAGCAGGTCGCGACATGAGGCTTGATGGTGTCTCGTCGTGGCGAGAAGCTTCGCGGTGAGTTCCTCCGCGGCCGCTTGCTGGTGGTCGTTCGGCTTGGGAATCGGAAACTCCTCGACGAACACCGTGAAGAAGCGAAGGGCTTCATCCTTGCCGTGGACAGCCGTCCGCCAGGAGAACCACCAAGCGACGGATGAATTCAATACGGCCAGCGTCCACGAATCGCCGCCGGGCAGGAAGTAGACCGTGTTGTTGCACATTGTGCCAGAGCCATCCAGGCAGAACTGCGAGCGCCATGTGATGTCTTGGTACATGAGTTTGGGGCGGAGAAACAAGTCCCAGTAGGCACATGAGCGGAGTTCCCACCAATACCGCCCCTGATCTTGGCGTGCGCGGAGCGGTTGGGAGAATTGGGACAGATGACTATGCAGGCTCGGAAACGTTTGCGCGAACACGCGTTCTGCCGTGTCGCCGGAATCGGACCACGGCCACGATTGATTCTCGCTGGACTTCACGCAAATCATCCACAGGCCCGCCCAATCCGGGTTCCAGCGCGTGATGTCTTGTCCGCGAACGTAGGGTCGTATGAGTCCGGCGCAGTTGGGATCGCCAGCAACCAACGTGTTCTTGGTGCTGGTGTCGATCAGAAATGCGTCATTCAGTCCTGTCTTGATGCCCATAAGCGGTCTGCCCCCGGCGAATTCCGCAAGCGGACTGGCAACTCGCCGCAACTTCGCGAGTAGGCTACTCACGCCTTGTGGCTCAAGCTGCCAGCCATCCGGTCGAAGCTGTTCCAGCGGCAGTTTGCAGCCTTCCTCCTCAATCTGCCGGCTCAAGTCGTCGATCCGCAATTGCTCGCGTGGAATCGCACACAACTTGGCTGTCGTCGGTTTCGGTTCATCCGTGGGGCGGCGCGCGACCAGGATCGACGGGAACACGTCGGCGTCTTCGAAGATCTGCTTGGCGTGGCCAAAGTCCACGACGGATTCGATCCAGGCCAGTTCGCCGAAGAACCGCCGCAGCGGTTCGCCGTAGCCGGCCTTCATCCACTTGTTGGTCACGATGAACGACAGTCGGCCGCCGGGCTTCAGCAGCCGCAGGCCCAACTCGTAGAAGTACACGTACAGGTCGGCCATGCCGTGGTAGGTCCGGTAGGCCGTTTCCAGGTACGGCTTGATCGGCTGCAGCAGTTCCTGCCGGACGTAAGGCGGATTGGCAACGACGACGTCGAACCCGCCGGCGCGGAACACTTCGGGAAAACTCCGCTGCCACGCGAACGCTCGGGCATCGACCGCCGGATCGGCGACGATGCTGTTCCCCGCGCAGATCGTGCGGTCCAAGCTGGTCAGCGGCTTGCCGCGATGGGCCGTCTTGATCCACAGGCTCAGCCGGCAGATCTCGACCGCCTCGTCGTTCAAGTCCACGCCGTACAGGTTGTCCTGCAGAATCCGCTTGTCGAGATCCAACAGCGGGCGGTTCACACCCAGTTCTTTGAGCCGGTCGTTGGAAGCCTGATATTCGGCGTACAACCGGTCAAAGGCTTGAATCAGGAATGCGCCGCTGCCGCAGGCCGGGTCCAGCAGCCGAATCCCCGCCAATTCATCCTGCCAGCCTTCCCAGAACTCGACCAGCGCCGTCCGCTCCGGCTTGTTGAGCTGGTCCAGCGCGTAGACCGTTGGATCGGCCAGCACGCTGCGGCCCGTGCCGCGCGCCGAGTCGTGCTGCTTCTGCCGCCGGCTCTCAAAACGATCCCGCAGCACGCCGCCCAAGGCTTGCTCGATGATGTAGCGCGTGATGAACGACGGCGTGTAGAACGCGCCTTCCTTCTTCCGCCGCGATTTCGGCTCGGCCACGCCGTCCAACTCGTTCCGCAGTCGCTCCAGGTCGGTGATCGACTGTTCGAAGATGTGGCCCAGGATGTCCACGTCGATCAGCGTGCCCTTGCCCGTCGCGACGGCCGCTTGATGCGGCGGCCGGTAGTCGTAGTCGCCCAGGTCGCGGAAGTAACGGCAGACCTCGTCCGAGACCTGCAGGCCGTCCAGGCTCGCATCCGGCGCGAACAGCCCGCCGTTGTAGGCGTGGATGCCCAACGCCGCATTGCCGCCGTCGATGGCTTGGAACAGGCCGCGAAAGTTGTCGTAGATGGGGCGCGGGTGGTACGGATCGCGGTGCTCGTACGCTTTCTGAATGGTGTCCACGGGCAACAGCCCGCGATCCTCGGCGAACGCGCAGAACAGGACGCGGTCCAGCAATTTCTGCGTGTCCGCCAACACGACCTTGGGCGGCACTTGGGGATTGTCCTGGCACAGGCGTGAAAAGGCGTCCTGCCGCATGTCGCCGTACTGGACGTAGAACTTTTTCGTCAGATCCCGGCCGACTTTGTCCGATTCGGCCAGCAGGTCGTACAGGTGACAGCGCCCCGCGGCGGGAACCACGCGGTCGGCGCCCAACAGGAACACGAACAGCCGGAGCAGATGCTCGTTGTCCGCCAGCGTTTCGACGTCGAACCGCTCGTAGGTCCGTTGGTCCGCGCCTTTGTAGTACAGCCGAACTTGCCGCATCGAGGTGACGATGATCCAATCGCAGGGCAGGTTGATCGCATAGCGATAGCATTGGTCCACGGCGGACATCTTCCGTCCGGCAAACGGCCGGTCCAGCGGGTCCTTGGTGCCCTTGCCCTCGACGGCCAGCACCGGCCGCTCGTGGCCGTTGAAGTCCCCCAGCACGGCGTCGGCGTACTTGCCGTCCACCTGGACGCGTTTTTCCCGCGACAGCGTGTAGCGTTGCCCGCCATCGGCCGGCCGCGTGTAGCCCAGCAGGCCGACAAAGAAATCCGTCAAGAAATCGGGCAACAGTTCCTTCTCATTCAATTTGTCGGCCCGTCCGGACGCGAGCAGGTCGGCCCAGTGCACCAGGCTGGGACGGAACGCGGCGACGGATTCCGGCAGCGGAAACCCGACCAGGTGCTGGTGCATCACGTCCGGACGAAACAGTGGCTTCCGTTCAATCGGCACGGCAATCCTCAGGCGAAGCGAAGGCGAACGTACCCCCCGACATCTCAGTCGGAGTGTGGCCCCCAGTGTAGCAGGCCGAGGCTCGCCTTGGCAAATCCAGGACGTTGGTCTTCGAAGTTGCGCATTTTCATCGAGCCGTTGCCCCGCCGTCCCCGTGCCGAGGGGGTAGGCTTGGGAATTTGATTCCGAAACTTGAGGCTGCACGTCGGATGCCGTACATTACGGCTGTCGAGCGGTTTGCGGAGATGCGTTTGACCAGTCAACAACGTCGTTTCCCAGCGAACCGGATCGCGTCGACGGCAAGGGGGACGGACCATGCGAAAACGACCGTTGCGACGGGGGTTTACGCTCCGGGAATTGTTCGCCGTCGTGACGCTTATCTGCGTCCTGCTGGCCCTGCTGGTGCCCCTGATCCAAGCCTCCCGCGGCAGGGCACGCCGTTTCCAATGCCACTACAACCTGAAGAACATCAGCCTCGGTCTGCTGAACTACCATGACACGTACAAGGTGTTTCCGATGGGAGCCATGCACGCGGGGCCCCATCCCGGCGGTGAGCCGCCACACCATGCCGCCTTGGGGCCTTCGTGGTGGTTCGGAATCGCACCGTTCATGGAGCAGCGTAAGTCCGAACCTGAAGCGGGTGCTGGGAGCCCAGCCGCTGCCGGGCTGCAGCGACAACCACGGGATCAACAATCCGCTGCAGTCGCCGCACGCCGGCGGCCTGCTGGTCGCCTTCGTGGACGGCTCGGTACAGTTCATTACGGAGACGACAGACCTGGCGGTGCTCCTGCGGTTAGCCATTCGAAACGACGGCCAGCCGGTGGTACTGCCCTGAGTGATCCGGAGGAATCCGGCGACGACGGCATGCCGTCGTCGCCTGCCTGAGGATCAGCGGGTTCGACAAGTGTGGGCCGAACCCAGCGCACGTCGCGCCGCGTGTGAATAGGGGCCCGAAACTCGGCGATCAAGAGGCCCGGGATGATCGAGTCGGATGCCGTCCGGCGCCGCGATGCCGCGCCGCGAAGCCTAGCGAAAGACCTCCTCCAGGCTCTCAGCCGTCAGGATTCGTTCGCCCCAGGTCACAATCCGCTCCGCGTCCGCACGGGCGATTCGATCCCGCACGGACTCGTCGAGGACACCGAACTTCCGTTCCAACTGCCTCGATAATAGATCCGCTCCTCCCGCCTGCCAGCCTTCGCGCCGGCCCTCCTGTCGGCCCTCCTGTCGGCCCTCCTGTCGGCCCTCCTGCCGGCCCTCCTGCCAGCCCTCCTGCCGGCCCTCTTCACGCCATTGCTTCGACCATTCTTTGACCCGTTCCGCCAACATCGTTCTGACCTCCTGCAGGTTTTCCGTTTCCGGTAGCTCGACATCGGATTCTCGCTCGCGTGGAAAGACTCGCCGCAACCACACCGCGAACGCGCGCCGCAAGTCCGCCTGTTCAGGCGACTGCAACCACTCGACCAATGCCCCCACGAACTCCAAGACGTGTTCCGGGTCCCGGCTGGTCTCCAAGCGAAACAACGCTGCAACCAGGTTCCGCATGCTCGCCAACTCGGCGTCCTGGTAGGCGCGTTCCTCGAGCAACAGGTACCGCATCTGCGGCCGGTACTGCTCCAATCCGCCCGGGACCGATTCGATCAGTTCACTGATCTCACACGCGGACGTCCAGCGATCCGAACCGCTGTACAGCACCACCGGCAAGATCGGAGGCAATTGGCCGCCGGGCGTCAACTGGCCCGTCCGAATCAAGTCCTGGTACAACAGGCCCACATACACGAGCATCCGCAACGCCATGTAACGGTCGACGGACGCCTGGAACTCCAGCAGCAGGTATACGTACAGCCAGCGGCCGCGCCAACGCACCCGCCAGATGATGTCATCTTCACGCTCCCGGAGATCATCGCTGACGTAACTGCCGCTGACCCGCTCCAGCGTGTCCAGTTCCACTTCCGCCACCCACGGCTCGCGAATGAACCCCGTCAGCAGATCCGCCACCAGCTCGCGGTGCGCAAACAACCGTTTGTAGCCCAGATCCCGTTGTCCCATCGCCGCATTATAGCCGGATTGGCCGCTGGCGGGCAAACGTGGGCGGTCGAAGTTGCGAATTTCCGTCGAGCCGTTGCCCCGTCGGCTCAGTTCCGGGAGTGGGTAGGTTTGGGAATCTGGTTCCGAAACTTGAGGCTGCACGTCGGATGCCGTACATTACGTCTGTCGAGCGGTTTTCAGCATCCACGGCAACCTTTGTGGCCTGCGAAAGGTGGATGACTTGCGCCGTGGGAACGCCGTGGGACGCGAGCTTTGTGCAGATTCCGCACGCCGATGTCTCGCTTCCGGCGAGCCCGGAATCGTATAATGGCAGGGGTGAAAAACACCGGCTCCGCAACCGATCGTGGTCGAGCTTGAGGAAGCATCCGAGGGTTTGCGGGGCCCGGCTCCTTGTTATCAGCCCAATTCGAGACTGGGAGACACTGCCATGCGCTGGACGCCTGCCCTGATCACCGGATTGCTATTGGTGCTGCAATCGGGCTATCTTCTCTTCTGGCACCGCTGCTCGTGCGACACGAGCGTGCGGGCCGAACGTTCCACGAGTGCGTGCGCGGACGCCGACAGCGACCATGGCCGGGCGGGCAGCATCGAGGACCAGGTGCTGAAGGGCAATCTGATCCGGCAAGGGACGGCGTTGATCGAGGGCGGACAGACGGTGGAAGGAGCGGTGCTGGCCCAGCAGCTGGGAACGTCGTCGTGCCCGTTGGAGATCGTCCCGTCGAGTTCGACCGTCAGCGATCAGGCCGAGCTGTTTCAAGTCGCCAAGGAATCGGTGGTCGTCGTCGGCGGGCTGTACAAGTGCGACAAGTGCACGCGCTGGCACGCCAATTTGGCTTCCGGTTTCGTGTTGACTGCCAACGGGGCCATCGTCACCAACTATCACGTCGTGGAAGCTTCGACCGAGCGGGCCCTGGTGGTCATGACCGCCGACTCGCACGTCTATCCCGTGCGCAGCATCTTGGCGGCCAGCCGCGTGGACGATCTGGTGATCCTGCAGGTGGACGCCCGGGATCTGCGGCCACTGCCCCTGGCGGACAGCGAAGCCGCCGCCCCGGTCGGCTCGACGGTCAGCGTGATTAGTCACCCGGACGGCCGGTTTTTCTGCTACACGGCCGGCGTCGTGTCGCGGTATATGAAAATCCCCTCGGCGGGACGCACCGCGGACGCGATGGCGATCACGGCGGATTATGCCCGCGGGTCCAGCGGAGCGCCGGTGCTGAACGACCGGGGGCAGGTCGTCGCCGTGGTCAGCAGCACCGAATCGATCTACTACACCCAGGAAGGCCAGCGGCAGGTGAACTTGCAGATGGTGTTCCGCACGTGTATCCCGACGTCAAGCCTGCGGAGCCTGCTCCGGCCGGTGAACCAGGTCGCCAGCCGGCCGCTGTGACGGTCCGGGCATTCGGCGTAGCGCCGTGCGAGAAACACGTGGCGTAAGCTTCCAACTGCTTGTCGAGAGTCAGTCGCGGCCTGGGGGATGGGATGCCCACGGCTTGTCCGTGGGAGTTTCACGTTTGTCGCTACACCCGCGGACATCCCCAGCTCACGCCCCGTTCCCCAGCGACGGCGGAGCCGCCGCTGGGGAACGGGGGGGTGAGGGTGAAGAGCGTTCGTGTGTAGCACCGAGCGTAAGTATCCCACGGACAAGCCGTGGGCATTGATCAGCCCGAGCGTTGGCCGCCCTGCGCAGGGCCTCCCGTGCAAGTCGGACACTTGTTTCTCG
>CAIYOB010001168.1 GCA_903927685.1 uncultured Planctomycetaceae bacterium | reverse complement strand
GACGGGTACGGTGACGCGCGTGGGCGAAGCGGCTACGGCGACCGTCAGCGGGTCCATCAGTCTGCTGCCGGGCAACTACCATGTCACGCTGACCCTCACCGGCTCGCGGGGCACCTCGCTGACCGGCCGCGGCGATCTGACCGTCGTCAACCAGGCGCCCACGGTCAATCTGGGGACGCTGCGGGAAACCTGGGGCAGCAAGACCGACTGGGTGCTGGCGGTCGTCGCCGATCCGGGCCTGCCGCTCGGGGAGACCATGACCTATGCGTGGAAGGTCGTCAACAATCTCACGGGCGCGACGGTGGCAACCAGCACGGCCCAGGGATTCTCGTTGACCGTGCCTGAGTGGGGTTCTTACACGGCCACCTGCACCGTAACGGACGCCTACGGCGGGATCGGCACGGGTTCCGTACGGTTGATCTTCAGCAACGGACTGATCGTCCATGCCGGACCGAACGTGACGATGGATGCCGATCACCCCCTGCAACTCACCGGCACGTATCCGACGGGGAATCCGTCCGCACCGAACGTGTCGGCCAGTTGGGACATCTACTACCAGACCGGGGCCGGGACGACGAAGGTCCAGTCGGGCTCCGGCTGGACCATCACTCCGTCCCTGGCCCAGGGAGCGGGAACGTACTTTGCCCAATTGACCGCCCGGGAGACGTGGGGCGCGACGACCTATACCGGCACGGACGCGTTGATCATCACCGCGACCCGCGCGCCGTACACGGTCACGACCACGCCGCTCGTCAAGTATGTTAACACCAACATCGGCGGCGCCAGCGGATCGCTGCTGGCCACGTTCACCACCCGCCAATCGATCGCCGAGGCCGCGATCGCCAACTTCAACGCGACGATCGACTGGGGGAACGGCGCCAGCGGTGCGGGAGCGCTGACGGTGGCCAACAAGTTCCCTGACGGCGCGACCGGAAAGTACTTCGTCACCTTCCAGGTTCAAGCGGCGGACCGCTATTCCTACCCCGAACACAGCTATTCTGAACCCGGCGGCGTCTACCCGATCCGCATCACGATCACCCATCCGGACATCCCCACGCAGATCCTCCACAACACGGCCGAGGTCAACACGCATGCCCCGGTGATCGTCAGTGCGGCGCTGACCCCCAGCGCGCCCGTGCTGGGGCAAGCGACGAACCTCGCCGTCCAGTTCGGCGACGGTCCGGACTGGACTTATGACCGCGCGCTGCACGTTTTCTGGGGCGACGGTTCCGAGGAACACGTCTACCTGGCCAACAGCGTGCGCACGGCCGCGTTGTCCCACACGTACGCCGCTGCGGGCGACTATCTCGCGCGGATCAGCGTCGAGCGCAAGGATCAGGCCGGACACACGGGCGCTGGCAGCCCGACGGCGAGTCAGCTCGTGACCGTCACGGCCGAGCCGCAAATCGGGATCGCCAACCTGCCCGCCACCAGTCCGGAAGGGACCGTTATAACCTTGGGCGTAACCGGCAGCATCTACACCGGCAACGACCAGTTTGCCTGGACCGTTCAGCGCGGAACGGACGTCTTTGCCACCGGCGCCGGGACCCGTTTCGCCTTTACCCCGCCGGACAATGACAATTACCTGGTGACGCTGGACGTCGCGTCGAGTGACGGCAGCACCCGGCGGGCTACCGGGACCGTGACCGTGACCGACGTGCCGCCGACGTTGACCCTGGGCGGAGCCGGCACGGTGGCCGAGGGTTCGACGTATACGCTGAATCTGAACGTCTCCGACCCCGGTACGGACACCGTCGGTTCCTGGAGCATCAACTGGGGTGACGGGACGGCCGTGCAAACGGTCTCCGGCACTTCGGCCGCGGTCAACCACGTGTTTGCCGACGGCCCGGCCTCCAGCACCATCAGCGCCCGGGCCGTCAACGAGGACGGTACGTTTGACGCCGCCCATACGCTCGGCGTGACGGTCACCAACGTCACCCCGACGGTGGTGATCCACGGACTGCCCGCATCCAGCCCCGAAGGGACCGCAATCAATTTGACCTCAACCGTGACGGATCCTGCCAGTGAGCAGTTCACCTACGCCTGGACGGTGACCAAGGACGGTTCGTCCTATGCTTCAGGGACCAATGCCACCTTCGCTTTCACCCCCGACGACGGGCCGGCTGGGTACCAAGTGACCCTGGCGGTCTCCGACGGCACGGCCACGGGCAGCGCGAGCGGCAGCCTGACCGCGACGAATCTGGCCCCGGTCATCACGTTCAGCGGCGCGGCCTCGGTCCGGGAAGACGTGGCCTACACGCTCGACGTCACGATCACCAACCGCGGCCCCGACACGATCAGCTCCGTGAGACTCGACTGGGGCGATGGCACGGCGGCGGCAAGCCTGACGCAAGGCACCAATTCTCTCACGCACACCTATGCCGACGCAGGCAGCTATACCATCACCGTCCAGGCTACGGATGAAGATGGCACGTACAGCAGCACGAAAGCGCTGACCGTCATCCCCGTGCCCGACGTGCTGATCGCCGGACTGCCGGCGTCCAGCCCGGAAGGAACGGCGGTGAATCTCACCGCGAACGTCACCGATCCCGGCAGCGGCATTGTCTCCTACCACTGGACCGTCACGCGGAACGGCACCGCCTATGGCGCCGCCGGCACGCTGGCCAGCTACAGCGTGACTCCCAATGATGACGGCACCTACGTGATCAATTTGACGGTGACCGATAGCAACGGCTCGACCGGAACCGCCACGGAAACGCTCACCGCGACCGACGTGGCCCCGACCCTGAACCTGACCGGTGTGGCGTCGCTCAACGAAGGCTCGGCGTACACCCTGGGCTTCTCGGCAGCGGACCCCGGGACGGACACGGTCACCTCGTGGGCCATCGATTGGGGCGATGGCACGGCGGCCTTGACCCTGCCGGCCGGAGCGAGCAGCGCCGGCCACACCTTCACGAACAACGGCAGCTTTACCATCACCGTCGTAGCCACGAATGAAGACGGGACGTTCACCGCGACTCGCGCCGTGACGGTGGTCAACGTCGCGCCCACGGTGACGATCACCGACTTGCCCTGGAATATCTTCGAGGGAGACGCGATCCCGCTGTCGTCAACGGCCACCGATCCCGGCAGCGATCAGCTCACCTATGCTTGGAGGGTGACGAAGAACGGGATTGTCTCCGGCATCCTCGGCACCGACCCGAATTTCACGTTCATCCCGGATGATAATGGGACGTTCAGCGTCACCTTGACGGTTTCCGACGGCACGGACAGCAGCAGCAAGACGACCGTCACCCGCACGGTGTACGATCGCGAGCCGAATCCCCTGATCAGCGGCCCGGCGACGGTGACTCAAGATCAGGTCTACACCCTGACTCTGGCGGCACGGGACCCGGGTGACGAAACGAATCAGTGGGAGATTTCCTGGGGCGACGGGACGCCGAATTCCTTTGTCACCGGCAGCAACCTGGATGTCGAGCACGTGTATACGGTGGGATACCAGAACCATACCATCCGGACCTGGGTGCAAAACGAGGACACCCGTGGCGAGCGTTACGCCTCGAACACGCTGTCCGTCTACGTCCGATCCAAGTTCCAAGGCGACGTGGCGTTGAGCGAACTGCCTGCCGCCGTCGATCCAGGCACGCCGATCGTGGTGACCGCGACGGTGACCAACACGATTGCGACCAAGCTGCAATACAGCTGGGAGGCCGGCGCGGAGGGCACCGGCGACGGTCGGGTCTTCACCTTCATCCCGCTGCACGCCGGCGTGGTTGTGGTGACCGTGTCGGTGTACGACGACGAATGGCATTACGTCGGCGGCGCCAGCCAGTCCGTGACGGTCCGTGACATTCCGCCGGTGATCGCTCTGTACGGCGAGGACACGGTGGTTGCCGGACAACCCTATCGGCTCTACCTGGGCGCAGACTACTCGAGCGTAGAAACCCTGCAGTATTGGGAGATCGACTGGGGCGACGGAAATCCCGTCGAGCAGGTACGCGCCCCGGTGAGCATCGCGGGGCATACCTATGCCCCGACCCCGGCGACGTATACCGTGAGCGCCGCGGCTTTCTTTGCGACGCGGCATGACGCGGGGAACAACGTCGCGGTGACGGTCACCGCGACGGCGCCCCCCGTCGCGATCGCCGGCCTGCCCGCCCTGTCTCCCGAGGGGGCCCTGGTCGAACTGAGCCCGGCGCTGGCGGAACCGCCGGGCGCGGCAGTCGAGTACGCCTGGACCGTGCGGAAGGACGGTGTAGCGTACGCTGCCGGCGCGGAGCGGGACTTCCGTTTCACCCCCGACGATGACGGCGCCTACGAAGTCACCCTGGTCGTTAGCGACGGAGGGAGCGAGATCGGCCGAGCGGTCGAGAGCATGACCGTCTACAACGTGGATCCGGTGTTCTCGATCCGTGGCCCGGTCCTGCACATGCTGGGTACGCCCTACACCCTGTACCTGTCCGCGGTCGACCCCGGCAACGATCCGGTCAGCAGTTGGATCGTCCATTGGGGTGACGGCACTCTGGAAACGGTGCCCGGCGATGCGACGTCGGTCACGCATGACTATGCGCTCGACAACTGGAAAGTGATCTACGCATTTGTCACCAGTGAAGACGGTTTCTTCCGGGTGCCCAACGACATCGGAACGACGATCATGCCCCAAGAGCAGTGGGGCGAGCCCGTCCCCGTCACGATCACCGGGGCCTTCGATTCCAGTCCTGAAGGAACCCCGCTTCCCCTGACTGCCCAGGTGCTGCACGATCCGGCTCCCCTGGGCGAGAACCCGGTGTACCGGTACCAGTGGACGGTCAAGAAAGACGTCAATCCGGATCTCTTCCTGATCGGAACGGACAAGATCGCCTTTTTCACGCCCGAGGATGACATCCGCTATGACGTCCAGGTGGATGTCTTCCGGGAAGACGATTCCTGGCTGGGCAGCGCGACCGTCTTTCTGGAACCGACCGATGTCGCCCCGACTCTGGCGCTGGTGGGCGACCCGACCGCCCTGCCCGGTGTTCCCTACACGGTGAGTCTGTCCGTCACGGATCCCGGCGATGACACGATCGACGATTGGGCTATCCACTGGGGCGACGGCACCTGGGATCTGTACTCCGATTTTGCGCCGGAGTTGCCGACCCATACCTATGCCGCCACTCCGGCGCGGTACCTGATCACCGCCACCGCCACCGAGTCCGGCAAGTGGTATCCGGTCGCCGGCTTGTCCGTGGTCGTGAATGCTCCCGCGACCATCACCGGCGACGGCACGGCCGCCCTCACGGAGACCGATGCCGCGCAGAGTGTCAGCGGCACGCTGACGGTCAGCGACCCCAACAGCGGGGAGAGCCTGTTTGCGGCCCAGGTCGCGGCGGCCGGCAGCCACGGCTACGGCACGTTCAGCATCGACGCGGCCGGTCTCTGGACCTACACCATGAACACGGCCCACGACGAATTCGCCGCCGGGCAGACTTACACCGACTCCGTCACGGTCAGTTCGGTGGATGGCACCGCCAGCCGAGTCATCTCCGTCACCATCACCGGCACCAATGACGCGCCGGCCATCAGCGGCGCCGACTCGATTACCGTCCGGGAGGGCCAAGCCGCGGGGGCTGCGGGCAGTTACAGCGATCCGGACAGCGCTTCCGTGACGCTGGTCGCCTCGAGGGGCACCGTGTCGGCCCACGCGGATGGGACCTGGAGTTGGACCTTCGCGGCGACGGACGGCCCGGCGGACAACCGGACGGTCGCCATCACCGCCACGGATGCCGGGGACGCCGCGTCCACCGTGACGTTCACGTTGACCGTCGAGAACGTCGCGCCGACGGCGACGGTCGGCAATTCCGGTCCGGGGCTGGAAGGCAGCCCGGTGACGGTTAGCTTGAGCGCGGCGTTTGACCCCTCCGTGGCGGACACGGAGGCCGGCTTGCACTACAGCTACGCGACCAGCGTCGCCGGTTTGGCAACCAGTTACGCCGGCGCCACAGACGGCTCGAGCCGGTCGTTCACCTTCGATGACAACGGCCGGCCGACGGTGTATGCCCGGATTTTTGACCGGGACGGCGGATTCTCCGAGTACTCCACCACGTGGACCGTGACCAACGCGGCGCCGGTAGTCGAGGCTGGTGGCAACCAGCTCGTGACGGAAGGATCCACGGTCAGCCTGGCTCCGGCCACGTTCACGGACGCGGGGACGGGCGACACGCACACGGCGACGATCGACTGGGGCGATGGGACGGCCGCCGTCGCCGGAACGGTGACGCAGACCGCCGGCGGCGGCTCGGTGGCGGGCAGCCATGTGTACGCCGACAACGGCACGTACGTGGTGACCGTGACCGTGACGGACGATGACGGCGGCAGCCACGCGGACACGCTGACCGTGACCGTGACCAACGCGGCGCCGGTCGTCGCCGCCGGGGCGGATCAGAGCGTGGCGGAAGGAGCGACGGTCAGCCTGGCTCCGGCCACGTTCACGGACGCGGGGACGGGCGACACGCACACGGCGACGATCGACTGGGGCGATGGGACGGCCGCCGTCGCCGGAACGGTGACGCAGACCGCCGG
>CAIYOB010001167.1 GCA_903927685.1 uncultured Planctomycetaceae bacterium | reverse complement strand
GGCCAGCGTGCCGGCGGCGGCGGGCGTAGCCGAGACCGGCCAGCCCGAGGCCCAGCAGCACCGTCAGCGGATCCACCGCACCGCCGCCACCACCACCGAAGCTGGGCATCTGAATGTCGCTGCTACGCGGGGAAGGCGCCGGATTGGGATTGCTGGCCACCGGCTGGCTGCTGGCGGCCGTGTTAGGATTTGGAGCCGCGGCCGTCGGCGTGACAGAGCTGGTGGTGGAAGCGACCTCGGGCCCCAACTGGGCGGCCGCCTGTTGCCGCAACTGGTCCAATTGCTGCCGCAGGGCCAGCTGCGCTGCACGGTCCCGCTGGACCCGCGTCGCGTTCCGCCGCTGAATCTGCCAGCGCTGATACTCCGCATCGTTCTCCAGCACGATGAACGACGCATACTCGCTGACGATCGAATAGCCCTCGCACAACCGCACGATTTCGGACGCGTTGGAGTCCGTTCCGGCGGCCCGGTTCTCGTCCATCAAACGCTGGACGCGGTGCGCGGCCCACATCCGTTCGATTTGCGGATTGGATTCGTCTGCGGCCGGCAGTTCCAACTCGACCGTCTGGTCCAGCGGGCTGCCCAGGACTTCGGCCTGAATCCGGATCTTGGTCGGCCCGCTGGTGCGATACCGGCCGTACAGCCGGATCGGCTGGCCGTAGTACAGGTTTGGCAGGGTGGCCGGCTCGACGTCGTACACCTCGCCGCCGTCGAACGTCAGCTTCACCTGCTTGGCCGCCGGGCGAGTCAACTTGCGGTGGAAAGCCTGGGCCTGCCGCTCGAAATCGTCGCCCGCCGAGACGAACGCGGCCAAGCCGCCGGCTTGCGTCGCCAACTGCGTCAGCAGCGGGCGGTTGACTTCATTGCCGACGCCCACGCAGAACACAGTCACGCCGGAAGGCCGCTGTCCGATCAGCCGCACCAACTCGGCCTGCTCCTGCGGTTCGGCCATCCCGTCGGACAGGATTACGACGTTCAGCGGCCGATCCTCCTGCCGGTAGCGGTAGGCGGCTTCGATCGCCGGCCGCAGCACCGTGCCACCGGCGGCCCGCTGGGCACGCAGGAAGTCCTCGGCCTGCGTCTTCGCCTCCGCCGTGGCGGGCTGCAAACCGCCGAACAGCGTCCGGGCAGTGATATTGAACGCGATCAGTTCCACGCCATCGGTGTCCTCCAGAGCGGCCACGAATCGCTCGACCGAGCCGCGTGATAGGCTCAACTTGCCGTCGTTGGCCATGCTGCCGGACACGTCCAGCACGAACACATAGTCGCTGCCGCCGGCCGCGGATTCCAGCTCCTTGCCGGCCGTCAAAGTCACCAGGACGTAGCCGTCCTCGCCCGCGTGCTTCGAGGCCACCAGGTCCAGTCCCGTTCGGGCCCGCTCCAGCTGGTAAACGACCACCAGATCGCGGTTCAGATCGCCTTCGCGAGTTTCCAAGCTGGCTTGCCAGTAGTTCGCGGCGTGCTTGGCCACGACGAACTCGTCGCCGTGCGAAGGGCTCTTCATTTCCACGATCGGCACCTCGCTCTTGGCTTCCAGCGAGAAGGCAAACCGCCCGCGGGTCCGCTGGTCCGCCTTGGCCGTGGTGACCGTCGCCAGCGGATACACGTAGGTGGCCGTGTCATGGTCGTAGTCCAGTTCCTGGGCGTAGGTGATCCTGACCCGTTGCTCAGCCCCCGTGGCGATCGGAAAGACGCGCATCTCGAACCGTTTGTAGTCCACCTGCTCCAGCAGGCCAGGGTCACGACGTGTCTGCTTGTAGCTCTCATAAATCTGCCGGGCACGCTGCTTCTCGACGACCTCGCCCGTCATCTCCTTGCCGTTGATCCACATGCTGAAGTTCGAGACCGAAGCGCCGTTGGGTACCGGGAATGTGTACAGGGCCTCGACGACGCGGTTCTCCGTGTTCAGGAAGACCTGCTCCACCTCGGTAACCGTGACGCCGTTGTTGACGGTCACCTTGACGTCCTGCTCCTTGATTTCAAGCACCCCGCCGAAGCCATTGTCGGCAATCAACAGCCCGGCCGCGTTGGCCGAGGGGGTAAGTACGGCGGTCAGAAACACCGCCGCCAGGCAAGCTGCCGTCAGGCGTTGGCACCGCGAGAATCCATGTCGTACGCTCATCGTTCGTTCCTCCCGACTGTCTGAAAAGGGGACCCAACATCGTTCACTCGGCCAGGGTCTATTTCATTTGCCGTGCCGAACCGGTCGGAGCGATGCTGAGACGCTGCGAACGCTGAGCCACCAGAGGCAGGAATATCCGAATTTTCTGGGACGGTTTTCGCCGTTTCTCGCCGGCAAGTTATTTTTCGCCCCGGATCCGAGGGATGAATCGTCAAGGACTCCCCGCCGTATGCGCCGCGAGTGAGTGGACATTTTCTGCCAGTCAGGTGTACAATCAATGTATGGCGAATGACCGATACATATCGGCCTTCGTGTTTCGTTATTCAGGACCTGTAACTGGGTGCGAGGGGTGGCTGGGGTCGAGCGCAGCGAGCCCCCAG
>CAIYOB010001166.1 GCA_903927685.1 uncultured Planctomycetaceae bacterium | reverse complement strand
CCGGATGCGTTAACGGCGCACGTCCGGTTCTGGGAGGGGGCAGTTCCCAATTGATGATGGTCAAGATATTGTGACACCACCACAGGAAACCAGGTGGCAACAGCGAAAACGAACATTGACCTAACGTCGAAAGGGGACTGCTCTACTCACGCCAAGCGGAGCACCGCTGGGTGACCCACGACGTTCGGCCCGCGTAACCGCAAAATGGAGTGTTGCTATGAAGACGGTATTCAGCCTCGTTGTCACGTTCCTTCTCTTCGTCGTCTCTGGGAGGTGCTTCGCCTCTTGGGATGTTGTTTTCGTCTCAACAGAGGAGGCCAAGAAACTGGGCATGGAAGTCCGAGCGTCGGCCGACAGCCCCAACCAACCCAACCAAGTCCGCGTGGAACTGGAGTTCAAAACCGAGGGCACGTTCGAGGAATTCAGCCCTAAGGGCAAGTTTGGGGACCGTAGCGGTGTGAATTTGCAGGTCGGTGAGCGAGACCAACCGACGCTGACCCTACCGCTCAAGGAGGATCGGTCGAAACCGGGGCGCGTCGTCGTCAGTTTTCACGCCGATCGTGCCCAATTGGACAAGCTCACCCTGAGGGTGATGGTGCCAGAAGAGCTTGGCGGGAGTGTCTACGAGCTTCGGGTAAATGATTTCGTTGAGCCTGCACCAGCCCGGCCGGTAGGCAAAGACGGCAATGAACTAGAGGTCTCGAAACGCTTGCAAGGCAGCCTGCCAGGGAAGTGGCTTCAGCAGAGTCGGACTGTGGATGGAAAGCAACTGAAGGACCCCGATGGGTGTTTTCTTATGGTTACGAATGACGGCATGATGAAATCCTACACCCCGGTTGGATCAAGCGAAGGACAAGGACCGTCACTCGTAGGAAATGTTCAATATCGACTCAATGAAGCGGAGAATCCCGTGACCATTGATGAGGCCGGCAGAAGGGATTGGAGTGATGTCTTGCAAGGAATCATCCTGCTCGAAGACGACACGCTTACTCTTTGCTACGCCGCAAAGAACAAACCACGGCCTACGGTGTTCTCAACGGGCGCTGAGGCTGGCATGGGGCATTTGATGATAGTTTACAAGCGGGTGGTCAAGGATCGGAATTGACCACAGCGTCATTCCCTAAAGTGCAGTCAGATAAACGGCGCCGAACAAGGCGGTCAACCCGAGCGGCGGATCGGGCGGATTCTGAAATCGAAATCACTTGGCCGCCGCCGGGTTACCGCAGTCGTTCGACTGACGACTACTCGCCTGCTGAAACGGATCCTGATGTGACGGCTGGACGGTACACAGAATCGCAAGTCCTCTGCGGCCTTCGAGAGGCTTGGCATGACATCATCGGCGTTGACGATCCGTTTGATGCGGATACGCAAATCGACACGTTGATGAAAGCCGATGGGACATGGGACGATATCGACTTCGCCGATGTCTTCCGTGGTCTTGAGCGGTTCTTTGGGTTTTCGTGCGCGGACAAGGAATGGCTGGATTTCTTGATGAGGTCTGGACACAACTGCGCTGGATGACCGAACAAAGGCAGAACGTGCCAGGCTAGCTCACACTCCAATTGCCAATCTAGCCCCCTCACGTTGCGCAACAAACCCCAGCCCTGTCCAGGGAGTACCGGGGCGAGGGACGGATGTTCGTCCTCGCGGATGTTCGTCCTCGCTGACGCTTCCGGTTTCGACATGTGGTACAATGCCGGCCACGCGTTGAGCAACGTCTTACCGGAGGTCGCAACATGAGAGCGGGCGCTGGGCGAGCAGTCATCACGGTCGTCATCTTACTCGGCGGTCCGCTGGCCGCCTGGGCGGCGGAACCGCCGCGAGACGAAGCTGTCCCGGCGTCGCCTGGTTGGACCTTGGCCACTGCCGACACGACGCTGGTCGTCGGCGTGGGACCGGACCAGCGGCTGTACCTTCGGCAGTTGACCAGCCCGGCCGGCTGGAACTGGACGGCGACGCCCTCCCCGTTTCCCCTCCTCCGCCGAGCAGACGTCGACGGGATGCCGCACACGCTGGATTGGGTCTTCCAGCACGGCGTCGTCGACCATGCGGACGGCACCAAGCTCACGTTGACGTTCGCCAACGCCGCCCCGGCGCTCGAGTTGACCTCGGTCTGGCACGCCCGTAGCGGTCCCGGCCCGGTGCGGCATACGATGTTCGTCCACAACAAGGCGGACCAGGCGATCACGATCTACGCACAGGAGAGCCTTGATCTGCAGGTTGTCGCTCCTCCACAGGACGCCCGCGTCTGCTATATCAACGATGACGGCAGCCTGCCCGACCCGGTCGGCGTGTACCGCGACTCGTTCGACGCCGGCTACCAGAAGACGCTGCCGGTCAGCGAGCAGCAGGACTTCATCCCGTACGCGCTGGTCGACGCCGGCGGCGAGCACGGCCTCTACGTCGGCTGGGAATGGAGCCTAGGGCGGATGACGGTCTCGGGCTTGCCGGAACGCGGCGGGCTGAGGCTGCGCGCCGGCAGCGGGGACGATTTCAAGACCGACCTGGCGGCGGGCGAGACGTTCGAGGTGCCACCGGCCTTCCTCGGCGCCTACCAAGGCGACATGGACGATGCCGCGCACAGCGTGCATAAATACCTGTTCCGCTACTCGATGCCCGCTCTCGTCAGGGACGATGCCAGCTATCCCAAGGTGGAATGGAACGCGTTCGCGGCGACCGGCAAGGGCCAGGGCAGTTGGGATCCTTCCGAGATCGACTACTATCCCCTGATCGACGCGGCCGCGCCGCTCGGCTTTGAGGAAGTCGTCCTGGACATCAACTGGTGGCAGGGCGACACGACACACCGGCCGCACCCGCCCGTCGGCGATCCGCTCGACTGGCCCTCGGGGATCCTTGCGGCCCGCGATTACGCGCACGCCAAGGGAATGCGGTTCGGCCTGTATTGGAACTGCAATCCGGCGATGACCACCGTCGAGGGCATGCAGCATCGCCGCGATGACGCCAGGCAGCTGTATGACGGTCTCCGCGTCGACTTTATTCGCTCGGACGGCACGGACGGCAACGTGTTGCAGACCGGCAGTTACGGTGCCGGTACCCGCGCCCACTATGCCCAGGACGCCGGCTATTGGCAGACCAAGGGCTACTACGAGGTGCTCGATTCGCTGTCCGCGACGATTCCCAATTTCGCGTACGAGAACTGTTCCGGCGGGGGGCGAATCAAGGACTATGGGATCCTCCGACGCTGCACGCGGATTCAGAACCAGGATCGCTACTATCCGATTGATGCCCGCCGCGCGTTCTACGATGCTTCGTACGCGATCCACCCCTTGCAGATCGCGACCCTGTGCGGCTCGTGGGCCGAGTGGCAGGCGGCGGGATCGGTCTACGAGTTCCGCTCGGCTTCGCTGGGAGCGGCCTATTGGCATCCCGATGCACCCCACGGCGGCAACGGCGGGCCGATCTGGACGGATTCGCAGAAGGCGCTCGTCCAACAGGCCGTCAGCACCTACAAGACGCAACTCCGCCCCTTGATCCGCCACGCCAATCTGTACCACATCTTTCCGCGACCGGACGACAAGGCGTGGGACGGCGTCGAGTATTACGACCCGGCCGCTGGGAAAGGGGCCGTCTACGTGTTTCGGCCCGACAGCCCGCTGGATTCCGCGGCGATCGTCTTCAAGGGCCTGGATGCCAAGGCCAGGTACTGGTTGTGGTGTGAGGATGGTTCCCTGGCGCCGACGGAGCAAACCGGCGCCGACTTGATGCGGTCCGGACTGACGCTGTCGTTGCCAGAACCGTTGAGCAGCGAGATCGTCTTCCTGCAAGACGCGGCGCTGGGCAAGCCGGCCGAGCTTCACGAGCCGGACGCCTTTGCCCTGAAGCCGGCGAAGACCGCCGCGGGGCTGTTGGCGACTTCGGCCGAATTGGATTGGGAAGCCAGTCGGAACGCGCGGCTGTACCGGGTGACCCTGGGCGGCACGCCGGACTTTCGCGAGGTGCTCGCGCGGCAACTGGTCGCCTTCCCGCCGGTCGTGTTCCCCCGGCTTCCGCCTTGCCGCACATTGTCCTGGAAGGTCGAGGCCCTGGCTCACGGCGGACCGACGTTGCACAGCGGACCTTGCGGGACGTTTTGCACGCCGGACATCTTGGCCCGCGGAGTCACGTTCGCTTCGGACGTGCCCTGGGTCCGCGCCAACGCTGGCGCCGAGAATCCGGTGCGCCGCGATGTGAACCTGCACGGCCAGCCAGTTCACATCAACGGCCGGCGTCTGGACAAGGCCCTGTGGACGCACGCCTGCAACGACAGCACGCCCGCCGACATCGTCTTCGACGTGGATGGCCGGGGATGGACTGTGTTCAAGGCCACGGTCGGGTTGGACGACGCCGGCGAGAAAGGCAGCGTTCAGTTCCAGGTGTTGGTGGACGGCCAGAACAAGGCGGAGAGCCCGATCATGCGGCCGCGGCAAAGCCACGAAATGGTCGTCGATCTTGCGAGGGCCAAGGAACTCACGCTCCGCGTCTTGAACGCCGGCGACGGCTATGGCTGGGACCATGCGGTCTGGGGGTTGGCCCGTTTCCTCGACGCACACGCCACGGACCCGTGGGCACGCGACGGCCAAGCCGGCGGACGGTAGCCTTGCGGCCCGACCACGCAATACGTTCCCGTTCCGGGCGGCGGGGCTATCGGCCGGGCACAGGCGAGGCCGGACGAGCGGGATCTTCCGAGACGCCGTCCAATCGCGCCCCCGCTGAGACGGATCGAGACGCGTTCGCGGTCAAGTTCAGGTTGCCTTGCTCGGCCTGCACGAACCAGTCGCTGGCGTCGCAGGTCTGGTTGCCTTCGATCCGCATCGGACTGGCGGTCTCCACGCGCATTTCGGGACCGCTCAGCAGATTGTTGGCCACCACCAGGCCATCGTTGTCGTGGACCAGGCGGATCAGCCGCCGCAGTCGCGAGCCGGGATCGTGAATCGTGTTGTGGAGGATCCGGCAGTCGCGGGTGTAGTCGGCCAGGATGCCGTTTTCCGGACAGCGGGTGACGAAGTTGTTGCGGACGACGCAGCCGGTGCAATGCACCTGGATGCCGGGCCCGCGATGGCTGTTGCCCAGGCAGATGCCGCTGTCGCAATCGATCACGATATTCCGCTCGACCACACAGTCCCGGGCATCCACCCACAGGAAGACCGCGCCGCGAGCTTCGCCCGTGCGGCCGCGGATGCCGACAAACACGTTGTCGGAAATCGTCCACCGCTGGGCGTACATCACATCAATCCCGCCGATGTAATTCCCGTGGAAATTGTCTGGCCGGTCCGCTTCGTCGTCCTCGAATTGCTTGGGCCGGTCGTTGTAGAACAGGCAGTACTGCACGCGGCAGTCCGCCGGCCGCAACCGCTCGCGATCCTCCGCTGGGACCGCCACTCCCTTGACGCCCCGCTGCCAGACGTTGTGAATCACACAGTTGTAGATCGTGACGCGACCCACGCCGCGGTCCGAGTTCAGCTTGATGCCGTTCCACTTGACGTTCTGCACGGTCAGGTCGGCGATCGTCACGCCCCAGCAGCCCGTGATCCCGACCAGTTCCCCCAAGCGGCCTTGGCCGTCGAAAATCACGCGGTCCCGCTGGCCGGATTCGCTGCGGAGCGTCACGTTATCGGCGTGCAGTTCGAAGTACCGCGGCAGCCGGTAGTACCCGTCGGCCACCAGGATCGTCCCGCCGGGCTGGATCTCCCGAGCCGCCGCGTACAGTTCGTCCACGCTGGCCACACGCACGACCGGCCCGGCGGGCTTGGCCAGCGGCGGAGCCTTGGGGAACCACGACTGGACCGGAGGGCCCACCGACTCGGCGGCTCCGCCGACCCCGGCCAGCAGAATCCCCAACAGGAACGCCTTCAAGCAGCTCAGATCCATAGTAGACAGCCTCCTCGGAACGGTATACTGTACCCCTTCACCCCAGGAGCTTCAACATCGTTCTCCGCTGTCGTACCTGAGTCTGAACCCTTGAACTTGAGGCTATGAATCAAACCGAGTTGACCTTGGCAACCGATCCGCGAGTCCTGCTGATCGACCTGGACAATTGCCCTCAGCAATTGGCCCGTCTGCCTGTTGAACTGGACACCTTTTCGCGGATCATCGCCTGTTATGGCGCCGTCGAGCCGCGGCTGGGCCTGTCGTTGGTGCGCTCGCTGGCGGCGGCGATTCAGGAGGGACGGTTGGAATTCGTCGGAATGCGGATCAAGGGCAAGAACGCGGCCGATTTTGGGCTGACGTTCTGGGCCGGCCGACTGCTGGCGGAAATGCCGCCGGATACGGAGTTCGTAATCCTGTCCGGCGATCAGGACCTGGATCACGTCGTCGACCTGCTGCACCGCGAAAATCGCCGGGCGCGGCGGGTCGGCAAAGCGGGCGAGCCGAGCGCGGCGATTTCCGGCGACGGCGTGCGGACCTACATCGAGAAACGCCTGCGCCCGGGAACCCCTCGTCCCAAGCGCAGGGAGTCGTTGACGAAGAGCATCCGCGCCTACTTCCAACACCAGCCCGGTGTCGATCCGAACGCCGTGTTGAACGAGCTGATCTCGCGTGAAATCGTGCTGATCGACGAGCAGGGGCTGATCACCTATCCGCAGGACGATTCGCGGCCCGAACGCGATCCGCTGCCCTTCTGAGGCAACGTTCGCGAAGTGGTTCCACGCCCCGGTGCTCCAGATCGAGGCTTGGGGTAAGGAAGGCCGCCATCCAGAGGACTGGTGGACTTCTCCACTGGCACCCCCAGGTGCACGTTTGTGCCCATCGCGTCCAGGGCAGGCCAGGGGGCAGGGAGAACTCGCTCCTTTTCAGGGGCCGGGAGGCTTCCGGGGTTGCGTGGGACCGCTGTGTCGAATGGGGCCCGAGAGAACCGATGCGCACGAAATGCCTAGTGCTTTGTCCAACCTAAGAATTGGGGTTGGGTGGCTGGGGTCGAGCCACGAGGTACGAGTGGCGAGCCCCCAGTTCTTGCT
>CAIYOB010001165.1 GCA_903927685.1 uncultured Planctomycetaceae bacterium | reverse complement strand
TACGATACCTGGTGGCCGAACTACTTTACGGACTACGGCGTCTATGTCCGTTCGATTGAACGCCTGGCTGCCCTGGATGCGGACGTGCTGTGTTTGAGTCATAATGCGGTCATCTGTGGGGCCGAGGACATCCGGGATTACTTCCGCCGGGCGCTCGCGGTGACCCAGGCGTACCACGAGCGGATCGTGGCGGACGCGCGGGCGGGCAAGCCGGTGGAGGAAATCGCCGCCGCCTTGGGCGCCGAGATCTACGAGAAGACCAAGCTGATGCCGCCCGATTTCTTTGTCAAGAACTGCGGCCTGCTGGTCAAGATCTCGCTGAAACACGCGGGTCTGGCTTGATCCCTCGTCCTCCGGCTGGTCCCGGGGGGGCGCACAACGGCATTTGGACTGCAAAAGGAGAACTCCCTCATGAGACGTTCACGCATCCTGGGTACCGGCCGTTACGTTCCGCCGCGAGTCGTCACGAACTATGACGTGATGCAGATGATGGAGACCAGCAACGAGTTCATTGTCGCGCGGACGGGCGTCGAGCGGCGGCGGCACGTCGAGCCGCACGAGTCGGCCTCGGACTTGGCCGCCCGGGCTTGCCAGGCCGCGGTGGCCGACGCCGGGCTGACGATGGACCAGATCAACTTGGTGATCATGAACACGATCACCCCCGATCATGCGGATCCCGGCTGCGCGTTCTTCCTGCAGCCCAAACTGGGCCTCAGCGGCATCCCCGTACTGGACATCCGCCAGCAGTGCGCGGGGCTGATCTACGGCTTGTCCCTGGCCGACCATTTCGTCCGGGCCGGGACGTACGATCACGTGCTGGTGGTCTGCTCCGAGGTCTTGTCCAAGCGGATTGACGGCTCGTACGACGGGCGGAATATCGCCATCCTGCTGGGGGACGGTGCGGGAGCGGTTGTGGTCGGTCCCGAGAAGAAAGAAGCCCGGCGGGGCGTCTGCTCGACGATCCTGCACGCCGACGGCAGCGGCGCCCGAGCGTTGTACACGGCCGCGCCCGGCAGCGGACTGGGGCGTGCGGATCACTTGAACCACGACGACCTCGACGCCGGCCGGATCCACTTCCGGATGGACGGCAAGGCGGTGTTCGAGAACGGCGTCGCCCGGATGTCGCAGGCGTTGTTCGAGTCGCTGGCCGTCAACGGGCTGACGATGGACGACATTGACGTGCTCATCCCGCACCAGGCCAACCTGCGGATGCTGGAGACCATTATCGAGCAAACCAGCTTTCCCCGGGAAAAGGTCTTTATCAACGTCATCGAGTACGGCAACATCGCTTCCGCTTCGCTGCCCATCGCGTTTCACGAGGCCCGCGAAAGCGGCCTGGTCCGCGACGGCAGTCTGTGCCTGTTGGTCGCCTTCGGCTCGGGATTCGTCTGGGGTTCGGCGCTGCTGCGCATGTGACCGGAAGGCGGCCATGCCGCTGCACGACGGGTCGGAACGGCTGTTCCAAGCGTTGCGCCCGCCCTGCGCCGTAATCGGCCCAGTCTCGATAGACTTGAACCGGCGTCACCCGGAAGAGGAGCGTTCACGGCGGCTCGCGCTGGTGACAGACCTTGCCAACAAGGTGGTAATCCCGCTGGTATACACTTTATCCCGGAGTCAGTTCGGGCTAATCACTGAAGTTCGGCGACAAACCCCATAACC
>CAIYOB010001164.1 GCA_903927685.1 uncultured Planctomycetaceae bacterium | reverse complement strand
CCCGATCCAGTCGGGCATTGTGAAAGTCCGTTCGGCAGGGGGAGCCGAGTTGGTCGAGCCGGACATGCTGTGGCTGACTCGCCAGGGCGGGCTGACCAGCCAGGCGGCAGAATCCCTGGCGGACATGATTGCCGACGGCGGGGTGGCGCTGCTGGACGGGCTGCAGTCCGCGTTCTTCGAAGCTGTCGCGCGGCTGCGCGTCGAGACCAAGGACTTCGCGACGCTGGCCACCGTGTTCGAGGATTTCGAGCAGAAATCCTACGAAGGTTGGACGCTGACCGGCACGGCCTTTGGCACCCAGCCTTCGCGCGGCACGGAAGCGGGCCAGCAGCCGGTTACCGGTTTTGCCGGCCGGGGCCTGGTGAATACGTTCATCGCTGGCGATGGTCCGCAGGGCAAGGCCACCTCCAAGCCGTTTCGCATCGAACGCCGCTACATCGGGTTCCTGATCGGGGGCGGCAGCCATGCGGGCGAGACGTGCGTCAACCTGAAGATCGACGGCCAGGTCGTGCGCACGGCAGTGGGCAAGAATGTCGAGCTGCTCGAGCCTGCCAGCTGGGACGTCGCCGACTTGAAGGGCAAGGACGCCGTCATCGAAATCGTCGACCAGGACTCCGGCGGCTGGGGGCACATCAATCTGGACCAGATCCTGTTTTCCGATATTCCGCCGGAAGCGTTGCTGAAGCGGGGCACGGCGCTGGAAACGGTGGCCAAGGCCGTCACGCTGCCGTTCGAAGCCGCCGAGGACGCGGAGCTGGCCGTCGGCCAGCAGATCCAACTGACCAACCAGTGTCCCGCCGCGTTGCGGGCCGTCGCCGCGAACTGGCAGGTGACCCGCTTTACGCGGCTGCGCGGCGTGCCCGCCGAGGCCTCGGGCTATCGCGTCTGGGCGACCACACCGGCCGGCGATCCGCTGGTCCTGGAGGGGCCGTTGGGCAAGGGTCGGATCGTCCTGGTCCTGGCGGCTGATCTGCCGTGGAGTTGGGGCAGCGAGTTGCTGTTGGCATCGCGCGGCCAGCCGCTGCAGGCGGGCGAGCGGTTGGCGCCGGGCACGCCGGGCTGGGGCACGATGACCCTCGCCGCGCTGGACGACCAGGCGGTCGCCCTGCCCGGCTGGAGCACCCCCGAGCAGCTCACCGCGTTCGCCGCTGCGGCCCCCAAGAGTGTCCCGCCAATCCCCGGCGGCTCGGCCGAAACCGCCACCAGCGGTCCCGGCGAGACCGTCAACGCGGCGCTCGGCGTGCCGCTGACCGTGCCGCCCGGCCAGCAGCGCACGGTGACCTTTGCCATCACCTGGCACTTCCCCAACGTGCAGCGGTTCCAGCACGTGGGCAACCTGTACAGCCGCCGCTGGCTGGACGCGCTGGGCGTGGCCCAATACGTCGCTCAGCGCAACGACGAGCTGTGGGCCAAGACGCTTTTGTATCACCAGACCGTCTACCAGTCGAATCTGCCCGAGGAGTTCCTGGACGCGATGACGTCGCAAACCGTCATCCTCCGCGGCCCGACCTGCTTCTGGTCCGAGGACGGTTACTTCGGCGGCTTCGAAGGCAGCTACGGCTGTTGCCCGCTGAACTGTACCCACGTTTGGAACTATGCCCAGACGCACGCGCGGTTGTTCCCCGAAGTCGGCCGCAACATGCGCGTCTCGGACTTCATCACCTACCTGCATCCGAGCGGCGAGACGTCGCACCGTCAGCACTCGCCCCATGCGGCCTTTACGGACGGGCACTGCGCCTGTATCGAAGGCGCGTACCGCGAGTACCAACTGAGTCCCGACACGGCCTTCCTGGCCCAGGTCTGGCCGGGCGTCAAGAAGGCCGTCGACTGGCTGATCGAGGCGATCGACAAGAACCACGAGGGGCTGCCGACCGGGCACCAGATGAACACCTACGACTGTGCCGTGTCGGGACCCAACACGTTCATCGGCTCGCAATACCTGTCCGCGTTGGCGGCCGCCGAGCGGATGGCGGCGGTGATGAACGATCCGGACAGCGCCGCCCGTTGGCGCGCGGTCCGCGAGGCGGGCATGCAGAACCAGAACGAGCGGCTGTGGAACGGCGAGTACTACATCCAGATTCCGGAGCCGCGCAAGGCGAACGACTATAACAACGGCTGCCACTCGGACCAGTTGCTGGGCCAGTGGTGGGCGCACATGCTGGACCTCGGATACCTGTACCCGGTCGAGCGGATCCGGGGAGCGTTGGAAGCGGTGATGCGGCACAATTTCCGCGAGACCTTTGCGGGCTTCGTCCAGCGGCCGCGGCGGTACATCCCCGACGACGAAGGCGGATTGCTGATGTGCACGTGGCCGCACAACGACCGGCCCGAACCGTTCATCGTGTATGCGGACGAAGTCTGGACGGGGATCGAGTACGCGGTGGCCGGGGCGATGGTGTACGAAGGCCAGTTGGAACCGGCGCGGCGGATCGTCCGCATGGCTCGCAGCCGCTACGACGGCCGGCTCCGCAAGGACTTGAACTCCGGCCCCGGCGGCAATCCGTTCAACGAACTGGAGTGCGGCAAGTTCTACGCCCGGGCGATGAGCGCCTGGTCGCTGTTGATCGCTTGTCAGGGCCTGGTGCTCGAAGGCCCGCGCAGCCTGCTCGGCTTCCGGCCGCACTGGCAGCCCGCCGACCACCGCTCGTTCTTCACCGCCGCGGAAAGCTGGGGCCTGTTCATCCAGAGCCGCCAGGCCAGCCTGCAGACAGAGCGGATCGAAGTCCGCTACGGCACGCTGCAGGTCCGGGAACTGGTGTTCGACCTGCCCGCCGGCGCCGACTCGGCTCGCGCCACGCTGACCGCCGCCGGCCGTCCCGTCCCGGCAACGGTCGCCCGCCACGGCACCGAGGCCCGCTTGACGCTGGACAACTCGCTGCAGGTGGCCGAGGGCGAAGTCCTCGAGGTCGCCTGGAATTGGTGAGGCCGTCCGCGTTGGCGGCCAGCTGACAACTTCTACCGTCCCGGAGCAGAAACGTGGCACACTGGATCGGCGAAATCATTTTTTCAACGGATCTGCTGATCAGCCTGGCCCTGGCCGTGCGGATCATCATGCGCCGCCGGCCTGTCGGCGTCTCGCTGGCGTGGTTGACGGTCGTCTTCGTCTTTCCCCTGGCGGGGTCCGCTGTCTACCTGACGTTTGGCGAACTGCGACTGGGGCGCCGCCGGGCGGTGTGGGCGGCCCAGGTCCGCGAGCCGGTGGACCGCTGGCTGCGCGAGCTGCGGACGCGCAAGGCGGTCGACTGGGCCGCGCAGGGGCCGGAGTGCGAGCCGTTGGCCAAGCTGACGGAAGCCACGTTTCAGTTTCCGGCCCTGCCCGGCAACCGGCTGCGGTTGATTGCCGAGACCGATGCCGTCTTCCGCTCGTTGATCGCGGACATCGATTCGGCCCAGCGCAGCTGCCAGATGGTGTTCTATATCTGGCACATGGGCGGCTGGGCCGACGAGGTTGCCGAAGCGCTGCTGCGGGCGGCGGCGCGCGGCGTCACGTGCCGGGTGTTGGCGGACGCCGTCGGCAGCCGCAGTTTCCTGCGCGGGCCGCTGGCGGCCAGGATGCGCGCCGGCGGCATCCAGGTCGTCGCCGCCTTGCCGGGTGGCCTGCTACGGGCCGCCTTCGTCCGCTTCGACCTGCGCATGCATCGCAAGATCGTCGTGGTCGACGGCGAGATCGCCTATACGGGCAGCCTGAACATGGTGGACCCGCGGTTCTTCAAGCAGGACGCGGGCGTGGGCCAATGGGTGGACGCGATGGTCCGCGTGCAGGGGCCGGCGGTCGAGGGCCTGCTCGGCACGTTCCTGGGCGACTGGGCCTTGGAGGCGGGGATCACCGTCGAGCAATTGACGGCCACGGCCGACTATCATCCGCTGGCCGAGTGCGGCCCGTCGGTCGTGCAAGTGGCGCCCTCCGGTCCGATCGAGAGCAGTGACGCGATCCTCCGCAGCCTGCTGATGGCGATCTACTCGGCGCGGCGGGAGCTAATCCTGACCACGCCGTATTTCGTGCCCGACGAGTCGCTGGTCGCGGCGCTGATGTCAGCCGCCCAGCGGGGCGTCGCGGTGACGCTGGTCGTACCCGAGCGAGTCGATTCGCGACTGGTCCGCCTGGCCAGCCAGGCGTTCAAAGGCGACTTGCTGGGCGCCGGCGTCCGCGTCGCGTTGTTCCACGGCGGGCTGTTGCACACCAAGTCGATTACGGTGGACGGCGAGTTCGCCTTTTTCGGTTCCCTGAACCTGGATCCGCGCAGCCTGTACCTGAACTTCGAAATCACGCTGCTGGTCTACGATCGCGACTTTGCGGCCGATTTGCGGCAACTTCAGCAGTCCTACCTGGAGCACTGCAAGTACATGGATTTGTCGCAATGGCAGTCACGTTCGGGCCTGCAGCGGCTCAAGGAAAACACCGCCCGGCTGCTCGGCCCGCTGCTGTGAGTCGTTGGTTCCGCGACAGAACAAGACCGTCAGTGAACTGCCCGAACGCTTGCCCAAGGCCTTTCGGGGGACCGGCTGTTTTGCTAAGATTGCCTGCTTGAGTTGATTCGGTAAGCAAGGGTCGAGAAGTCACTGGCAGGTACGTTCATGAGCCTTTCCAGCTGGGTCAAGGAGCAGATCGAGACCCGATCGTGCCATCATCGGCTGGTGTGGGTCCACGACCCCTACGAGTTGCTGGAAACGGACGATGTGTCGGCGCTGCATGCTTCGCTGCAGCCCAGCGGCCACCACTTGCTGTGCGTCCGGAACGCCTTGCAGCTTCGCGAATCCCTCGAAGGCTGCAATCCCGCCGCGGCCCGGCTTGTCGTCTTGGACCAATCGTATACGCTGCGAGATCCCCACCTGCTGCCCAAAGACGCCCAGCCGACGGACTTGGCTCCCCTGCGAGCTCCGGACTGGAAGCCGCTGGTGGATCCGGGCGCGATCTTCACACCGACGGTCCGAGACTTCCTTTGCCACCTGACCGGCGACCCGCACTGGCCGGCGGAAGTGAACATCTTCCCCTACGAGAAACTGGCTCGCGATGATCCTCGGCGGTTCATCCAGGCGTTTGACACGTTCCGGCGCACCGGCCGCTCCCTGTGTACCGGCGATCTGGCCGTAGTGGGAGCGAGCGCCTTTTTCGGCGTGGATTTGTACGACATCAGCCAGCCATTGGCGGCCCTGGAGTTGGCCTTCCACCGTTCGGACAGCTGGCTGGAACTGGAAAACCTGT
>CAIYOB010001163.1 GCA_903927685.1 uncultured Planctomycetaceae bacterium | reverse complement strand
TCCTCCGGACGCCAGTCGTTTTCCGTCTGCGGAGAACGAGATTGAGGTGACGGCCAGGAAATGGCCTCCGGCCAGAGTCCGAATCTTCTGCGCGGTCTTCACGTCCCACAAGGTAATGTTGACTGAGTCCTCGCCATTCCCGGCGGTCGCCAAGACCTTGCCATCGGGGGAAAACGTGGGCATGTATCCGGAGCAGGTCGCCATGACCTTGGCCGCCTCGACGTCCCACAGCTTAACAATTTTATCTGTCCCCGCGCTCGCCAGCGCCCTGCCATCCGGCGAAAGTGCGATCCCGATGACAGGGTCCCCGTGGAACAAGAGCCGTGTCCTGCGGAGCACGGGGACTCCTTCCAGTTCCGGCGTGCCTGTTGGCACCCAGCTCCGACCTTGCTCCCGAATCCTCCCCGCCGGAAATGCCGTCAGAGACATGGACACCTTGGCCGCGTTCTCGTTGCGAAACGAAAGCCACATCAGAAACTCCTGCCCCGGCTTGAGGCTCGGACCTTCCAGCACACGGGCGACGGTGATCTCGCCCGTCTGCTGATCCGGGTATACAGAAATGTACCGCACTTGGGCGTCGGGCAAGTCGCCGGCCACCGGAGTGATTTGACAATCGTTGAGATTGGGCGGGAAAACGACGGTCCAGAGAAGATCCATCGGCCCGCCCTCCGGGAGCTTGAAACGGACGGCGTCGACGCGGTCCTTGGTGAGGTTCATGTTGACCTCGTGCCACTGGAACGGCTGGGGATCTGAGCCCACGCCGATTTCTGCCAATTCGCCCGCCGCCAACTGCAATTCGCTCACCGCCTCCGCCTGCCGCCGCTCTCGAAATCGATTGCCGGCTTTCGCGAAGACCGGCTTGGGCCGCTGAGAGTCATTGCGACGAATCATCTCGCGGGTGGATTCGCGTCGCCACTGGCTCGGGTTGTCCGGCTGCTTCATGTCCCAAATGCACACAGGCCCCCGGCAGTCCGGAGAGTCGTCGACGAACCCAGGGTCGACGGCGGTTGCCAGTTTGGTGGCATCCGCCGAGAGCGCAACGCGAACAGGGTGTCCCTCGGGATGCATGGCGAGGGCATGCCACTCTCCCGTCGGCACGCGCCGGATCTTGACCGCACGCGGCCAGTGCGTCGAGACGATGAACTTTCCATCCAGCGAAAAGGCCGCGTCGTGAATTGCCGGAGCCGGGCCGAGCGTCGTGGGAATGGTCGTCTCGTCCCGGAAATCGTGGAGCCTGCCAGAGCCTGCGAGGTCCCATAGTTCAAGCGTCTGGGCACATACGGCGGCGTGTTGCAGGTCCCCAGAGAAGGCCAGGGCGAAATGGCCGGGTGCGGAGTTCACGGTGCGGGCTTTCCAGTCGGGCGAGTCGCAAATGCGCAGCCCGGCGGAGTCGCTGTGGGCGGCCACGGACCGGCCGTCGGACGACACTTGAAGTGCCCGGATACCGTCGGGCGAAGGCCGCTTGAGGACCTCGATGCTGAACGGCTCACCCGTGGGCGATTGCGGTTCGCTTTGCAGCGCGGCGCTGAGTTCCCAAACGGTCGGATGGACGTTTTCGGTCCGGCCGGCAATCGCCACGGCCAATTGATTGGCGCCAGCTGCGAAGGTCAGCTTGCCCGCGCCAACTCGGCCCAGGGCGCGCACGGACCGTCGTGACCAAGTCGCCGTTTGCCACACTTGCAGCAGCCCGTCTTGGCCGGCGCTGGCGAGAAACGCTCCATCCGAAGAGAACGCCAAACCGGTGATCCGGCCGATGTGTCCCAGTAGGATCCCTTGCTCGTCGCCGGTTTGCGGATCGGCCAACCGGATGCGATAAGCCAATTGCGTCGGCCGCGGGCCATTGAGTTCCGAGAACGCAATCGTTTTTCCGTCGGGCGAGAAGGTCACTTGGTAGGCCGGCCCCACCTTGCTGGTCCACTTTGTCTTGACCTGGCGTTTTTCCAAGTCCCACACGGTCACTTCGCCGAACATCTTCTTTTCGGCCGATTGAGCTACGCCGGCGGTCGCTAGAAGACTGCCGTCGCCTGACCAGGCCACGGCCGAGACACCGCACTGGGGATCAAGCACCAACGGCTCGGAATCCTCGGCCAGATTCCAGATCCGGATCTCGCCCTCCGTGCTCGAATCCTGCGAGCGACTCGATGAAGCAAGCCTGGCGCCTGCGGAGGAAAAGGCGATGTCGGAAATCGGGAACTTGTGCCCCGCGAGCGTCTTCCGTTCCTGTTGCTTCTCGGCATCCCAGACCTTGATCTCTGTCCTCTGGTCGCTGCCCTGAGCCAGCAGTCTCCTGTCGGCGGAAATGGCCAGCCGAGGCGTGCCTGGGTAACCGTCGAAAGTCGCGACGGGCTCCTTCGACGGGACGCGGTAGGTTTGGACCTTGCCATCTTCGCCGCACGCGGCGGCCATGGTTCCGTCGGGGAAAAGGACGATCGCCTCGGAGTCGCCGGGCAAATCCGGCAATTCAATCGCGGTCAGTTCCGCTTGGTCCTTGAAGTCCGGGCGCTTCGCTGGTCGTGGCCACCGTCCGGGATTGCTCGTTCCCGGGGGTGAAGTCGGAGCGGCTGCGGATTGTCCGGAAGCCCCGCCTGTCCGTCCGGCTTCGGGCCCACCCTGCTTGGAAGAGCAAGCCCCCGCCACCAAAGTCGCACCAAGGGCCAGACTCCAAAGCGAAGAAGAACGGCTCGTCATCAGTTCCTCCGGTGCAGACCTTGTCCTTAGGTAGGACGGATTGCCAATCCGTCACACGAATGGATTCGCCGATCACTCACTGGACCAAGACTGGTAGTTTCCAAACTCTGGCGGTCCCATCGTCGCTCCCGGAAACGGCTCGCGTTCCATCCGGGGCGATGGCCACCGACCGGACGCGGCCCGTATGCCCGTCAAACCGTTGAATCTCCTTGCCCCCGGCGACGTCCCACACCCGGACCATTCCGTCGTCGCCGCCCGAGAGGGCCGTCAGGCCATGTTCGCTCAGCGCCACGGCATTGACGCCGCCGGTGTGGCCTTCGAGCCGAACGAGCCGTTTGCCTGTTTCCAGTTCCCACACGCAGAGCGTGCCGTCACCACTGGCGGAGGCCGCCCGTTTTCCGTCGGCGGAGAAGGTCACGTTGAGCACGACAAACGAATGCCCATCCCAACGTTCGACGTTCTTGGTCGTGTTCCACTTCCAAAGCCGGACCGTCTTGTCGTTGGCGCCCACGAGGATTTCGTTCCCGCTTCGGGAAAGCGCGACGCTGTTGACCGGGGTTCCCACGTCGAGTTTTTCGATCTCCAGCCCGGTTTGGGCGTCCCAGACGCGCACGGTCCCATCGATGCTGCCGGTAACCACGCGGCGGCAGTCCTGGGACAGGCCCAGACCGGTGATTTGCCCCTGATGTCCCTTGAACTGCCGCAGGTCGCGCTCGGTGTCGCCGAAAAGGTCTCGCAATCCAGCATAACCATCTTTACCAAGGTCCTGGCCTGTGCCGTAGAGGATGTAGTGTCCGTCTGAAGAAAAAACCGCCGACGCGATGGGCGCAGCCGTCCTTAAGGCCATCAACTCGTTGCGTTCGAATTCCGTCAACCAGAAGCCGAACTGGCTGTCGGTGAGGACCCTATTTCCGTCGGGCGAGAAGGCCACAACGGGGTTCGAACCGCTGCAGTTCAGCAGGGCAAGTTGGTTCTCCGGCGGCGGCGCGGGAGGCAGTTTCCAAATGCGGATCGTGCCATCGCGGCTCGCGCTCATCGCCGCGGCGCCGTCCGCTGAAAATCCGAGCCACTCGATCTTGTCGGTGTGTCCGGCGAAAGTCTTCATCTCCGTGGCTCGCTGCAAGTCCCAAAGGGTGATGATCGGAGCGTCGCCCGCCGATAATGCCTGGTTCGTGGAAGTCGAGAACGCCACGACTTGCAGGTCCTTGCCGATTTTTTGAATCACTCGGCCGGAGGCGGTGTCGTGGACCTGAATGGCGCCGGCGCGGAATCCATACGCCTGGTCTTCCGAGCGGGAAAAGGCAACGACTGGAGTTCGGCTCTTGCTGTCTTCGTAAGCGACTTCCAGACGCTCTGTCGAGATGTTCCACAGGACCATCTGATCATCCGGATTGAATGAACTCGTCTTGCCGAAAGAACACCCCATTAACACCCGGCTCCCGTCTCGCGACCAGGCGATGCTCTTGGCCGATGATGGAGTCACCCCTTGTGCGTGAAGCGCGGGTCGTTTGATTTCCGTCTCCGTCAGCACGTCCCACAACCCCACGCCGCCAAAGCCCGCCGTCAAAAGGCGATTGCCATCCGAAGAGAACGACATCGCGGCCGGCCGCCCTGCAACCAGACGCCGCGACTCGGCGAGTTCCTTGCTGCGCCCCAACTCCCAAATCCGAACGAGCTCATCCGAGCCCGACGCGGCGATCCATTTGCCGCTCGGAGAAATGACGATATCACTGCGTTCCTCCGGGTAATATTCTGGCGGCGGCAACCCCGTCAGACGCGTGGACTGGACCACTTTTCTGTTGAGCAAACGGTGCAGCCAGATCGTCGCGTCTTCTTCGCCTACGAGAAAACCGGAGCCATCCGGCAGGAACCCGTAGCGAAGCGGCTGCGACGGCATCGCAACCACGGTTTCCCCAGACTGTCCAGTTGTCGTGGTGACGGAACCAGGATCGCCTGTCACCGGATGAGGCGATTCGGCGGTAGGCCGCGAATCGGTTGTCAATGCGGACGGCTGGATCAATCGGAAGAGCGGCCACGCCAGGACGGCGACGCCCACGACGCCCACAATGGTCGCGATCCCGAGGCCGCGGGGAAGACGAGCGAGTCTGGGTTTCGGCTCGTCCCAGCGGCTTTCCAATTCCGCCGCCTTTAACCGGGCTTGGAGGGCGTCTCGCTGGCTGCGGAGTCCCACCAGCTTCCCGTCGGCCTTGGCCAGCTGCTCTTCCAGTTCCTCAACCTGCCGCTGTTGCTCCGCGTGCTGCTTGGTGAGAGCGACCAGGGCTTCGTCGCATGCTTGCTGCTTCGCCTGGGCTGCCTGCCGTTGGTCCTCGCCAGCAGCGGATTCCGTTTCGCTCGCGGCGGCGACTGCGGCGTGTTGGTTCACCTCGAACTGCGCGGCAAGGTCGTCGCGGATGTCCCGCGCTTCAGAGAGCAGCTTTGCCAACCCGCGTCGGCGGCGTTCGTATTGGGCGACCGCCCCATCGACT
>CAIYOB010001162.1 GCA_903927685.1 uncultured Planctomycetaceae bacterium | reverse complement strand
TGGACACGACCCAGTTCGTCGAAGCCTCCGTCCACGAGGTCTACAAGACGCTGATCGAGGCCGGCCTGCTCGTACTGGTCGTGATCGTCGTTTTCCTCCAGGACTGGCGGGCCGTGCTGATACCGGCCACGACCGTCCCGGTAACCATTATCGGCGCCTTTGCCGCGATGGCGGCATTGGGCTTTACGGTCAACATCCTGACCCTGTTCGGCCTGGTGCTGGCCATCGGCATCGTGGTGGACGACGCGATCGTGATCGTCGAGAATGCGGCGCATCACATCGAGCAGGGCATGGCCCCCAAGCCCGCGACGGTCCAGGCGATGTCCGAAGTGCTGGGCCCGATCATCGGGATTACCCTGGTGCTGCTGTCCGTGTTCCTGCCCAGTGCCTTCCTGGGCGGGATCACCGGCCAGTTGTACCGCCAATTCGCCTTGACGATTGCCGCCACGGCCGTGATCAGCGCGATCAACGCCGTGACGCTGAAGCCGGCGCAGTGCGCGCTGTGGCTGCGGCCCCCGAAGCAGCGAAAAAACTTGTTCTATCGGGTTTTCAATTATGTGTACGGGTTGGTCGAACGACTGTACGCCGCGATCATCCGGCTTGTCGTCCGCTTCGCGATCCTGGCTTTGTTGGTCTTTGCCGGCTTGATGGCGACAGCGGTGTGGTGGTACCAGCGGGTGCCTACGGGCTTTCTGCCGACCGAGGATCAAGGCTACCTGCTGGTCAGCGTCCAGTTGCCGGACGCGGCGTCGCAGGAGCGGACTCGGGCGGTCATGAAACGGATTGACGGCATGCTGGCTCAGACGCCGGGCGTGGCCGACTGGATCACCATCGGCGGCCTGTCGCTGCTGGATTTCAGCAGCGCCCCGAATGCGGGCACATTGTTCGTGACGCTCGAACCGTGGGAAGAACGCCTGGCCGCCGGCCACACGCTGGACGCGATCATGGGCCAGCTGCGGATGCAGTTCGGCCAGATCCAAGAGGCGATCGCGTTCCCCTTTGCTCCGCCGGCCATTCGCGGCTTGGGAGTCCGCGGCGGTTTCCAGATGCAGGTCGAGGATCGGGCCGACGTGGGCCTGCAGGAACTGAGCCAGGTCACCCAGGCGATCATGGAGGACGCCCGCAGTCAGACCGCCCTGGCCGCCATGAACACGATGTTCCGGCCGGGCGTGCCCCAGCTGTACGTGGACGTCGATCGGGTCAAAGTCAAGTCGCTGGACATCCCGCTGGGCGCGGTCTTCGGCACGCTCCAAGCCTACCTCGGTTCGGCCTATGTCAACGACTTTAACAAGTTCGGCCGAATCTACCAGGTTCGCGTGCAAGCCGAGCCGCAATTCCGCGCGGATCCGGAAGACATCGAGCGGTTGGAGGTCCGCAATCGCCGCGGCGAGATGATCCCGTTGGGTACGGTCGCGAAGGTCCGCAAGTCTTACGGCCCGCAGATCGTCAATCGCTATAACCTGTACCCCTCGTCCTCGCTCACCGGCGAAGCGGCCTTGGGGTACAGTTCCGGGCAAGCCTTGCAGCTGATGGAGGAGATCGCCAAACGCAACCTGCCCGCCAGCATGGGCTTTGACTGGACCGGGATGGCGTTCCAGGAGAAGAAGGTCGGCGGCGAGGCTGTGATGATTTTTGCGATGGCCGTGCTGCTGGTCTACCTGGTGCTGGCCGCTCAGTACGAGAACTGGTTCACGCCGCTGGCGGTGATCCTGGTGGTGCCGTTGGGGATTTTGGGGGCTGTGGCGGGCATTTCGCTCCGGGGGCTGGACAACAACCTGTATGCCCAAGTCGGCATGGTGCTGATCATCGCCTTGGCGAGTAAGAACGCGATCTTGATCGTCGAGTTTGCGCGCGACATCCGCGCCCGGGGCCGCAGCATCCGCGACGCGGCGGTCGAAGCCGCTCGGTTGCGGTTCCGGCCGATTCTGATGACCTCGTTCGCCTTCATCCTGGGCGTGCTGCCGCTGGTGTTGAGCGAAGGCGCGGGAGCCGCTGGCCAGCGGTCCCTGGGCACGGCCGTATTCGGCGGGATGATCGCCTCCACCGCGCTGGCCGTGTTCTTCGTCCCGGCGTTCTTTGTCACGTTCCAGTGGCTCAGCGAAAAGTGGAGCCGGCGCGGTGGACGGGGTCCCGCCGAATCCGCTGGACGACCTGCCAACGAAAACGCACCTACCGGTGATTCCGCATGCTGAAATCAACAACTCACTTCGGAGCCAACGTCATGCCGCGCGCACAGGATTTCCGGTTCAGGCTGGCGATCGGATGGTGGGCCACCTTGCTCGTTTCTCTCGCCGCCGCCCAGGCCGACGACAAGCCCCTGGTCGAATGGCGATTTGACCAGGCGGGCGAGTTGCGTGGGTGGCAGGTCGGGGGCCTGATCGCCGACGCGGCGGTTCGGGGTGGAGCCCTTCACGGCCAGGCGACGGGCAGCGATCCGATCCTGTTCAGTCCCTTGTTCGAGATCACGGCCGCCCCGGGCCAGTGCGTGGAGATCTGCCTGCAGAGCACGGCGCTGGCGATGGCCGAACTGTACTGGACCCAGACGCTGGAGGGTCCTTACGGCGGCTTCAGCTCTGAAAAGCACCGGATGTTCCACACCCGGGGCGACAGCCAATTCCACGTCTACCGGATCTGGCCGTTCTGGCACGCGGCCAAGAAGATCATCCGCCTGCGGCTCGATCCGCCGAACGCGGGCCAATTCGCGATCCAGTGGGTCCGGATTGTCGAGCCGGCGGCGGTCGCCGGTACCGGCTCGAAGGCTTGGAACCTCGCGGAACTGAGTGCCCACTGGCGGGCCGCGGGGGACGTCGCCGAGGACGCGCAGGGGCCCATCGTGCTCAGCCCGCCGCTGGCCATCCGCGCGGCCGAGCACCCGTTCATCTGCGTCCGCATGGCCACCGAACTCACGGGCAGCGGGCGGCTGTTCTGCGTCTCCAGTTCCCAGTTGGGCTGGGATAGCGCGGCCTTTCCGTTGCGGCCGGACGGCAAGCTGCATTCCTACAACGTCCCGACCAGCGGGCTGAAGAACTGGCGGGACGAGATCATTCGGATCGGCCTGCAATTACCCGCCGCGGCGGGCGGCGGTACGCGCGTCGAGTCGATCGAGGTCGCCGCGGAGCCGCGTGGGCCTGCAGAGTTGGAGGTGGCGTACTTCGGCCCGGCGGAGGGCATCAATCGCGCCGGGCGGCCGGCCGGGGTGACCTGCACCGTGCGGAACCTGGGCGGCGAGCGTGCCGAGCAGGTCAAGGCCACGCTGCAAGTGCCCCCGGGCGTTCAAGTCCTCGACGGCGCCACCAAGTCCATCGACCGGCTGTCGCTGTACGTGCCCCAGACGCTCGCCTGGCAGATTCAAGCCGGGAAACCGGGGCGGGTCGAGTTGGCGGTGACCGTCGACTCGGCTCCAACCGAAGCGGTTTCTGCCGCGGCGGCGTTGGAACTGACCCCCGCGCCCTCGGTGCCCAAGTCGGCGTACGTGCCCGAGCCCCAGCCGGTGCGCAGCCCGTACGAGATCGGCGCGTTCTATTTCCCGGGCTTCCCGACGGCGGAGAAATGGCAGCCCATTCGCGGCTATCCCAACCGCAAGCCGATCCTGGGCTGGTACGACGAAGCCAACCCCGAATGCGCCGATTGGCAGATCAAGTGGGCCGTCGAACACGGCATCAACTTTTTCATGGTCGACTGGTACTGGTGCCAGGGCAACCGCCACTTGGAGCACTGGCTGCACAACGCCTATGGGAAGGCCAAGTACCGCCGCTACCTGCAATGGGCCATCATGTGGGCGAACCACAACCCGCCGAACACGCACTCCGTCGAGGACTGGCGCCAGGTCACCCAGTACTGGATCGACCACTATTTCGGCATGCCCGAGTACTACCGCATCGACAACCGGCCGGCCGTGTTCATCTGGGCCCCACAGAACGTGCGTCATGACTTGGGCGGCAGCGACCCGGCGGCCAAGCTGTATGCGATGTCGCAGGAGATGGCCAAGGCGGCCGGCTATCCGGGGATCTACTTCGTCGCCATGAGTTCCCACGATCATCCCGACCGCACCCGGGAACTGATCCACGAAGGCTACGAGGCGGCGACGACATATCACGGCTTCCAGCTTGCGCACCAGCAGGCCCAGAGCGACCGGTTCCCGTTCGCCAAGCTGCTGGACACATGCCCGGAACTGTGGCGCGACGCCGAGGCTTCCGCGCGCGGCCTGCGGTACTTGCCGATCGTCGACACCGGCTGGGATGCCCGTCCCTGGCATGGCGAGAAGTCGGTCGTGGCCGAGGGCCGCACGCCGGAGTTGTTCGGCAAGTTGTGCCGGCTGGCCCGGCAATACGCGGACCAGACGGGCAACAAGATCATTGCCTTGGGACCGATGAACGAGTGGGGCGAGGGGAGCTATATCGAGCCGTATGCCGAGTATGGATTCCAGGACCTGGATCAGGTTCGCGAGGCGTTCTGCGAGCCGGGCGATTGGCCGCCCAACCTGATCCCCGCGGACGTCGGCCTGGGCCCGTACGACCTGCCGGCCGTCACGGCCAAGACGGCGTGGGAATTCAATACCGATGGCCTTCCGGAAGGCTGGGGCTCCAACGGCGACATCGCCGAGTTGACGGTCAAGGACGGCCTGCTGGCGGGCTGCACGACGGGCCGAGACCCACTCCTGGAGGCCGCCGGGATCCAGATCGAGGCCGACCGCTTTCTGCGTTTGACGTTCCGGATGCGGAGCGACCGCGACCAGCGCGTCCAGATTTTCTGGGCCACCACGCTGACAGGGCTCAGCGAAGAGGCGTCGCTGGGGGTGCAAGTCGTCGGCAACGGGCAGTTCCGCGAGTACGAGGTGGATCTCTCCCAAAACCCTCAATGGCGCGGCGTGGTCAGCGTCCTGCGGATCGACCCCGCCACCGAGCCGGGACGGAGCTTCGCCTTGGACTACGTCCGGCTGCGTTGAACCGGGCCGTCCCGTGGAACGGCCTTACGCCCGGCGCAGCGCGTCCACGACTTTCATCCGCGCGGCGCGAAAGGCGGGCAGCACGCCGCCGACGAAGCCCATCGCCAGGGAGATCAAGGCGGCGCCGGCCAGGATTTGCGGCGTGACGCGGAACTCGAAGGCGGTTTCCGAGAAGGTCGCCCAGTTGGTCATGCCCGTCTTCAGGCCGTTGAAGGCCAACGAGACGGCACAGCCGACGGCGGCACCCAGGGCGGCCAGCGACAGCGACTCGAGCATGAACGCGACCCACACGGCTTCGGGCGTAAAGCCCATCGACAGCAGGCAGCCGATCTCGCGGCGCCGCTGACTGACCGCGGCGTACATGGTGTTCATCGCCCCGGCAATCGCCCCGGCCGACATGACCGCGGTCAGGATCCCGCCCAGGATCGTGATCACATCCGCCATCAACTTGGCCTGCTTCTGGTAGTACTCTTTCTCGGTCAGCGCCTGCATGGCCCGCAGGCGCAGGTCGGTTTCGGTCAACGCGTTGATCCGCCGGGCCGCCTCGCGGGCGCCGCCGGCGGCCCGGAACAGCACGGATTGGTACACGTCGTCGCGGTGGAACAGGCTCTGCAGCAGGTCGCCGTCCATCCACAGTTCCGATTCCAGCGCGCTGCCGCCGGCCTCGAACAGTCCCACGATATGCCAGGTGTTGCGGCCCACGGTCAGCGTCTGGCCCAGGCCGAGATCGCGGAGCCGGCGGGCCAGGCCCACGCCCAGCACGGCTTCGTTCGAGCCCGGCGTGTACCAGCGGCCTTGCGTCAGCCGCACGTCGGCATGTACCGCCCGGGCCAGCGGCGCCGCGCCGCGAACCGTCACATTCGTCTCGCCGCCGCCCCGCTTGGGCCGGGCCAGGATGATGACGCTCTCGAAGACGACCAGCTTGCGGCCGCCTTCCTCGGCGACGATCGGCAACTCGCCGATGACCCGCGCCGTGTCCCGCATCACCTGGCTCTGCAATTCGGCTTCGGCCCCCTTGCGGATGACGATCACGTTGTGCGGACTGCCGGACGTCTCGACGACCCGCTGGAAGCCCGCGGCCAGCGACAACAGCGTGGCGAACACCACGACGACCAGCGCGATGCCGCCGACGGCCATGGCCGACGAGCCTTTTCGCACGGCGATGCTGCGCAAGCTGTAGCCGATCGGGATCGCCATGGTCACACGCTCCGCAGCGCCTCCGTCGCTTTGAGCCGCATCCCCGTCACGGCCGGGACAATGCCGCTCAGGAATCCCGTCGCCACCGCCAGGCCCACGGCGGCCAGGACGGACGCCTCGGGCAGAAAGAAGATCGGAAAGAAATCCGGCTTGGGGTTGAATTGCAGGACGTTGGTCAGCAGCCAGGCCAGGCCCACGCCCGCGGCGGCGCCGAACAAAGAGATGGCGAGCGCCTCGCCGATCAACAGCAGGAACACGTGGCCGTCGGAGAAGCCGATGGCTTTCAGGATGCCCATCTCGCGCGTCCGCTCGCGGGCGCTCATCATCATCGTGTTGGCCGAGACCAACAGCATGGTCAGCACGACGGCGCTGCCGATCGACCGCAGCAACAGTTGAAAGTTGCCCAGCATGCTGACGAATTGCAGATTGAACGCCTTCTCGGTCATGCTCCGCGTTTCAAAGGGACTGTTGGCGAACCGGGAATCGATGGCCGAGGCGATCTGACTGGAGCGGCTCGGATCGGCAATACCCAGGATATACAAGCCGACCTGGCCCTGGCCGAACTGCCGGGCTTCGTCAAACCGCTTGAGCGGAAACAGCATCATCGTCTGGTCGAAGGTGGGCGAGTCGGTCGTGTACAGCGCCCGCACGTTGAACTCCCACAGCGACGAGCCGTTCTTCTGCGTCCAGATCGTACTGCGGAGCACCAGCCGGTCGCCCAGCTTCTTGCCCAGCCGCTCGGCGATCTTGGCCCCCAGGATGCACCCCATCCGGTCGTTGCGCAACTCGACCAATTGCTCTGGCGGGATGGACATTTCGGGATACAGCGGCAGGTAGCTGTCGATGTCCGTGGCGAACTGGGCAAAGAATTCTTCCCGCTTTTTCCCGTCCGGACCCGGCTCCTGGGACAGCGCCCCGAACCAGGACGCGCTGGTCACGCCGATGACGCCTTCGGTCTGGGCGATCAGCGAGCGATACGACATCGGCAACTCGAAAATGATCGATTCCTTGTGCTGGACGACCAGCCGCGAGGCGTCGGCCATGTTCACGCCGGCCTGGAAAGCATTGAGCACGATTTCCAGGAAGCAGAACAGGAACAGGGCGACCCCGACGCCGAACACGGTCAGCAGCGTGCGGAGCGGTTTGCGCAGGAGGTTCAGCAGCAGCAGTCGCATGGGTGCAGTGTCCGGTCAGTATCGGTCGCGGCCCGCCGTCTCGACGTCCTTGGTCAGCACGCCTTTTTCCAAGTGCAACTGCCGATGCGCCACGTGCGCCACCTTGGGGTCGTGCGTGACGACGATGATCGTCTTGCCAAACTCGCGATTCAAGGCGATCAGCAGGGCCATGATCTCTTCCGCGGAATGGGCGTCCAGGTCGCCCGTGGGCTCGTCGGCCAGCAAGATCTCGGGGTCGGACGCCAGGGCTCGAGCGATCGCCACGCGCTGCTCCTGGCCGCCGGACAATTCATCCGGCCGGTGGTTCAGGCGGTCGGCCAAGCCGACGATCTCCAGCGCCTGGAGCGCGTGCTCGCGCCGCTCGCGGCGACTCAACGGCAGCAGGGTCAGCGGCAGTTCGACGTTCTGCAGCGCGGTCAGCACGGGCAGCAGGTTGTAGGCTTGGAAGATGTAGGCCACGTGCTCGCTGCGCCACCCGGCCAGCTCGCGCGAACTGAGCTGGGTCAGATCCTGGCCGCAGACGATGACTTCGCCGCACGTCGGCGTGTCCAGGCCGCCCAGGAGATTCAGGAGTGTCGTCTTGCCGGAACCGGAGGGCCCCATCAGCGCGACGAAGTCGCCCCGGTCGATCGTCAGGCTCAGCTCGTCCAAGGGGTGGATGTCGGCATCGCCCTTGTGGTACAGCTTGCTGACGCGGCGCAGTTCGATGATGGGCTCTGAGTTCACGGCGGTCTACTCCGCGATCCGCACCGGGACACTGTCTCCGCTAAACCGCTCGCCGCCGCGGACCACCACCCGCTGGCCGGCGTTCACGCCACGGACGACCTCGACGCGTTCGCCGGCATCCGCGCCGACTTGGACGGCGTGCCGGCTGGCCGTGTCGTCGGCCACGACCCAGACAAAGCTACCGTCCGGGCCGGACAGGATCGCCGCCTTGGGGACCAGAATCTTGTCCCGCACCGCGCCGGTTTCGATTCCCGCGGGCGCGTTGTCCGGCAGGAAGCGGACCCGCACGCCCATCTCGGGCAGGACGGCCTGTTCGTCGCGGGCGAGGAAATCCACGCGGACCTTGACCGTCGCCTTGCTGCGGTCGGCGCGAGGCAGGATGCGGCGGACCTTGCCGGGAAAGACCTTGTCGGGAATGGCGTCGACCGTGATCGCCGCCCGCTGGCCGGCCTTGACCCGCGCCAGTTGGGCCTCTGCCACGTCCACTTCGGCTTGCAGCGAAGCCCAATCGGCCACGGTGACGATCGAGCCGCGGGCCATCGAGCCGCCGATGCTGATCGGAGCCACAATTTCGCCGACTTCCGCAGCCTTCTCGGTCACCATGCCGTCAAACGGCGCCCGGATGAACGACTCCTCACGCTGACTTTCCAGGACCTTGACCCGGGCTGCCGCGGACTGTCCGCGGGCCTCGGCGGATACGACCGCGGCGCGGGCGGCGGCCGCCTGGGCTTGGACCACCGCGACCTGCCGTTCCGCCTCGAACCTGCGCTGCTTGGTCCAGGCGATCTTGGCCTCCATTCCCAGCACTTCCGTGCGGCGGTCCTCGACTTCCGACTCGCCGACGGCCGAACTGGCCGCCAGTTTTTCGTCGCGAGCCAGGCGGCGTTTGGCGTCCGCCAGCAGGATTTCGTACTGCTTGTTCTCGGCCACCAGCGTTTCCAGAGGCGCTTGGGCCGCGGCCAATTCGGCGTCCGCCTGGTCGGCCAGCCGGGCCAGTCGCTGGCTTTCCGCCGCCGCCTCGGCTACCTCCGCCTCGGCCTGGACAATCGTCGCATCCAGCTCGCTGTGGTCCAGTTCGCCGACCACGTCCCCCTGTTTGACGAACTCCGCTTCGGCCACGTTCAGCTTGGCAAGCCGGCCCGTGAACTTGGCCGCCAACACCGATTGGCGGTCGGCCACGACATAGCCTGCCGCCGTCAGTTCGGGGCTGCCGTCCGTCGCCTCGCCCGCCGCGGAGATGCGGACCGCGGCGGCGACTTCGACCTCCGGAGTTTGTAATCCCTGGAGCAGCTGCGGCGCCAAGGCGCCCATCGCAATGACGGCGATCAAGGTCACCCAGACCCAAGGCGACAATCGACGACGACGGCGACTCCGATCAATTCTCAGCGCCGCCAAACCATCCGAGGACGACATACTTGCTCCAGCCCAGACAAGCCTTCAACCCCGCGCGGATTCCCGACGAAACCTGCCGACCGGGATGACCACCGCGAGGATTGTAGCAGGCTGGCGGTCGAATTGTCCATCCACGTGGAAGGGGCGGACCGGGGGGCCTGGACGCGGTGCCGGTCCATGCGGCGGAACGAAGAAACCACAGGCTGGAGGATTCGCCCGGCAGGACGAACTGCCAATCCGGATTGCCGCACCGGACCGCCAGTCCGGAGTCGCCCTCCGCTCGACAGAGCGTTACAATGGCAGTGAAGATCTCGAAGTGGACCGGGCGGTCGCCGGTCGGAGCCGTCCTCGGACGGCTCGCGGCGGGAGGAAAGTCCGGGCTCCGCAGGACAGGGTGGTCGGTAACGCCGACCGGCCGCGAGGCCAGGGAAAGTGCCACAGAAAACACACCGCCGATGGCTGGGGTCCGCGTCTGACGCAGACCCCGGATCAGGCAAGGGTGAAATGGTGCGGTAAGAGCGCACCGCAGTCGAGGTGACTCGGCTGGCAGGGTAAACCCCACCCGGAGCAAGACCAAACAGGGAGCAGCTCGCCTTTGGCGGGCGCGAGCCGGTCCGGTTCGCTACCGACTCCCGGGTAGGTTGCTGGAGGCGCCGGGCAATCGGCGTCCTAGAGAAATGCCCGCCCCCTCGCTTGTCGAGGGACAGAACCCGGCTTACAGGTCCGCTTCGAGCCTTTTCTTGGCCGGTTCCCCCGAACCTGCCCGGATGACATCGGCGTCTATAAGCGGTAGAATACGGCGATCGGTAGACGGATACTCGGTTCCCTGGACCGCCGGCGCGGCGCCGGAGGCCGCACATTCAGGAAAGGGCTGCGTGGCGAAATCCCCAACGAAATCCAAGGCGGTTGTCTCGGCAGATCCGCCGCAAGGTCTGGAGCTGGCGCTCGCTGCAGCGCGGACGGCCGCCGAAAACCGCGGCCGCGATCTGGTCGTTTTAGACCTGCGCGACGTGACGGTCGTGTTTGACTATTTTGTCATCGCCACCGGCACCAGTCGCCGACAGCTGCACGCGATGAGCGAAGAAATCGATCGTGTCCTGCAGGAAGAACTGGGGGACCGGCGCCTGAGGATCGAAGGCTACGCCGAGAGCCGCTGGATCGTGCTCGACTATGGCAACGTCGTGATTCACCTCTTTGACGACGAGGCCCGCAGTTACTACGATCTGGAAAACCTCTGGGCTGAGGCTAAACGGGTCGATTTAACCGCCACCTTGGCAGGTATCCGCTAAGAATCCGATGAACACGCTGCTGGAATTAAGACGCCGGTTCGATGACGCCCTCCGTTCCCTGGTCGATGAAACGGGGGATTTGCTCGACCTGATCCGGCCTGCTCAGGATGCGCGGTTCGGCGACTACCAGGCCAACTGTGCAATGCCGCTGGGCAAGCGGATGGGGCAGTCGCCGCGCGATGTGGCGGCGGCGATTGTCGAGCGGCTTGATCTGGCGGACCTGTGCCACACGCCGGAGATCGCCGGTCCGGGGTTTATCAACCTGCGGCTCAAAGACGAGTACGTCGCCGCCGAACTCGCCCGGCGACTGGACGATCCACGGCTGGGTGTGCCGCCCGTCGCGTCGGCGCGGACCTATGTCATCGACTATTCGTCGCCCAATGTCGCCAAACCGATGCATGTCGGGCACATTCGCTCGACCGTGATCGGCGACGCCCTGGCGCGGACCCTGCGGTTCCTCGGCCACCGTGTGATCACCGACAACCATTTGGGCGACTGGGGCACCCAGTTCGGCATGATCATCTATGGCTACAAGCACTTCCGCGACCAGGCCGCCTACGAGCGCGAGCCCGTGGCGGAGTTGAGCCGGCTATACAAGCTGGTCCATCAGCTGGTCGATTACCACGAGACCCAGGGCCGGTTGCCGGACTTGGCAGCTCAAGTCGAGCAGCGGCGGGTCGCGTTGGACGGTCAACGGGACCAGGCTGCGAGCGACGACAAGAACCTGCGGAAGAAAGCTGAAAAGGCCGTCCGCAAGCTGGAACAGCAACTGCAGGAAGCCCGCGAGGAACTGGCGTCCGCCGGACGAAAACTACGAGCCGTCGAGAGTTCGCCGGTCCTGGCGACGCTGGCGGCCCAGCACCCCGGCATCGCGGGGGCTGTCCTGCAGGAGACGGCCAAGCTGCACGCTGGAGACGCCGAGAATCTGCAACTGTGGCACGACTTCCTGCCACGCTGTCGGCAAGATATTCAACGGATCTACGACCGGCTGGAGATCCGCTTTGACTGCGAATACGGCGAGAGTTTCTATCACGATCAACTGGGCGGCGTGGTGCGGGAGTTCCGCGAGCGTGGTTTGGCAAAGGACAGCGACGGGGCCGTGTGCGTGTTTCTGGAAGGCTTCGATGCGCCGATGATCATCCAGAAACGCGACGGCGCCTACCTGTACGCCACGACGGATCTGGCGACGATCGAATACCGGATGAAGACCTGGAACCCGGATGCGATCCTGTATGTCGTCGACCATCGGCAGAGCGAGCATTTTGAAAAGCTGTTCGCGGCGGCTCGGCACTGGGGCTGTTCCGCGGTCGAATTGCGGCACATCAGTTTCGGGACGGTGATGGGCGAAGATGGCAAGCCATACAAGACCCGCTCCGGCGACACCGTGGGTCTGGAAGGCTTGTTGGACGAAGCGGTTGCCAAAGCCTACGGCGTGGTCAGCGCCAACGACGATGCCAAGCCGGGCGGAGCGGAGTTAAGCGAAGACGATCGCCGGCACATCGCAAACGTCGTCGGCCACGCGGCGATCAAGTACGCCGATCTGGCTCAGAACCGAACCAGCGACTACGTGTTCAGTTTCGACAAGATGGTCGCGTTGGAGGGAAACACGGCCACGTACATGCAGTACTCGTACGCCCGCACGCAGAGTATTTTTGCCAAGGGGCGGGTCGACGTCGAGGCATTGCGGGCCGCCAGCGATCCAATCAGTGTCGGGCATCCGGCGGAACGAGCCCTGGCGATCAAGCTGCTGCAGTTCGCCGAATCGCTGCAGGATGCCATGACGGATTACCGGCCCAGCCAGCTGACCGCTTATCTGTTCGACCTGGCCAAGAGCTTTTCCGAGTTCTACCATCAGTGCCCCGTGCTGACGGCGGACAGTCCGGCGCAGCGCACCAGCCGCCTGCGGCTGTGCGACCTGACCGGCCGCACCATCCGGCAGGGACTGGATCTACTGGGGATTCAGGTGGTCGACAAGATGTGACCTGCGTCGGGCAGTGGCCGGCGTCAGAACCGAAACGCGTCGCGCAGCACGGCCAGGCTCTTGGGGATTGCCGTGCGGTAGTCCTCGCGGCCTTCGAATTCCAGCGAAATGAAACCGCGATAGTGCTGCTGGCGCAGGATCCCGGCGATTCGCGGATAGTCGAGTTCCAGCGAGTACCAGATGCCCCCGCCGTAGTAGGTTTTCGCTTGGACAAAGGCAGTCTGCGGAGCCAGCAGGGCGAGGCGGTCGTAGGGATCTTCCAGAAAGTTGCCCGTGTCCAGCGTGACCCGCAGCCAGGGCGACTGGACGGCGTTGACGATCCGCAGGACGCCTTCCGGTGTCCGCCCCAAGCCCCAGTGGTTCTCCAGGCCCAGGACCACGCCGCACTTCTCGGCGGTCGGCAGGCATTTCTCCAGGCATTCGATCACCCAGGGATACGCGTCCTCGTCGGTATAGCCTGGCAGCGGCGGCTCGATGCCGCGGTTCTTCATCAGCTCGTCAAAGTCCTTGCTCGTCCCCCAACGGCCCGTGTTCACGCGCATGGTCGGGATGCCCAAGCGGTAGGCGAGTTCGATGCTGGCGATCGTCTTGTCGATGTTCGTCTGCCGTTTCTCCGGATCCGGCGAAACGAACGCCTGGTGCGTCGACAGCCCGCACAGCGACAAGCCGTTCAAGAATGCTTCGCGTTTTAGTGTTTGGACGTAAGCAGGATCTGTGCTGTCCATCTGCATTTCGAGGATTTCGACGGCGTCGAAGCCCATTTCGGCGGCAGACCGGATGCAGTCCTCGATCTTGACCTTCGAGTCGTCCAAGAATCGCCAGAACGAGTAGGTCGACACGGCGATCGGGTTGCCCAGACGCGGTCCCGACTCAGCCGGGGCGCTGGAAACGGCGAATGCCGGCCGATCGGCGGATGCCGCAGAACACCCGAGAAGGACGGCACCAGTCAACAGGTCGCGACGGCGCAGGGTTGGGGAACGAGTTTCTGCAGTGGTTTTCATGGCTTCCTCACAAGAATAGCTTTACCGGTCTCGCAAATGGGGTAGCGCAGGCTATATTTAGAACACTGGCAAAATATACCAAGGCTCGGTCTCGAAAAGCGAGTTACTCCATGAAGAATCGTCTGTTTTGTGTTCTGTTCGGCCTGATGGCGGCTGCTACGTTGTTTTCCTCAGCGGGATTCGCTGCCGAGGAGGCCAAACCGGCAGCGGAGCCACAGGGTACCGCAAACGCCGAGCCGGGCGAGGCGCCAAAGCCCTCGGGTGGAATGGAAGCCAAGCCGCCGACATCATCCGGCCCGCCGTCCATCTCCCACGAAATGGTACTCAAGGATGCCAAGCCCGTGGAAGGCCTGGTTCCTTTGTATCGGAAAGAAAACCGCCTGTATGCCGAGTTGACCGGCGGCAACTACCAGGACGAGTACATGGTGCTGATCGCCATCGCCCGCGGCATTGGCCAGCGACCGGTCTTGGGAGGCTACACCTGGGGATTTGGTGACGATTGGGTCTGGGCTTTCCGCAAGATCGAGAAGAATGTGCATATCATCCGCCGGAACGTGCGTTTCAAGGCGGAAAGTGGGACTCCCGAAGCTCGTGCCGTGAAGAACGCTTATACCGACAGTGTGATTTTCAGCTTGCCTGTGATCACGACCGGACCCAAAGGCGGCGACCTGATTGATCTGTCGCCGGTGTTCCTGAGCGATCTGCCGCAGATCTCACAGGCGTTGCCCGGCTTCATGTTCGCGCCCGACAAGTCGACTTGGGATTCCGTCAAGGGGTTCAGAGATAACGTCGAGCTGCAGGTGGCCGCCGTCTACTCGGCGGGCGGGCGAGTCGAACTGGACACGGTTCCCGATTCGCGCGGGGCGACGATCATGGTGCATTATTCGATCAGCAAGATCCCCAGCACGGGCTACAAGCCGCGGGTCGCCGACGATCGTGTGGGCTACTTTGTGACCGCGGTCAAGGACTTCTCCAAGAAGGACACTGCGGATCAATTCGTTCGCTATATCAATCGGTGGCACCTTCAGAAGGCGAATCCGGGGGCCGAGAAATCGCCTCCCAAAGAGCCGCTGATCTTTTGGATCGAGAAGACCGTTCCATTTGAATACCGGAAGCCGATCCGCGACGGGATCGCGGAGTGGAACAAGGCGTACGAGGCGGCAGGTTTGGTCGATGCGATCGAGGTGCGTCAGCAACCGGACGACGCGGACTGGGATCCGGAAGACATCAACTACAACACGTTCCGCTGGATCACTGCGAACGCAGGCTTTGCCATGGGGCCGTCGCGAGTGAATCCGTACACTGGTCAAATCCTGGACGCGGACATCATTTTTGATGCCGACTTCCTGACGTTCTGGAAGCAGGAACTGGAGACGTTGGGGCCGGAAGCCCTGGCCGCCAAGACCGGTCTGCGACTCGGGCGCGATTTGTCGGCCATCGGTCACGCCTCGACGCGCGAACTGGTGGGGCTCGGCAATCCGAACCGGCATTGCTGCCTCGAGTACGGCATGGCCACTCAACTGGCTTTCGGCGCCACGGCCCTGTTGGCCGAAGGGAATCCTGCCGTTTCGCAAGCGAAAGAGCGCGAGTTGATCATGCAGGGACTCAAGCAGGTGGCGATGCACGAGGTCGGCCACACGCTCGGCCTGCGGCACAACTTCAAAGGCAGCACGTACCGCAACCTGAAGGACATCAACGACCCCGCCAAGACGCGGGCCGAGGGCATGGTCTCCTCGATCATGGACTATACCCCGACCAACATCTCGCCCAAGGGAACCCCGCAGGGCGATTTCTACCCGACGACGATCGGTCCGTATGACCTCTGGGCGATCGAGTATGGCTACAAGCAGGTGTCCGGAAACGAGGACGAGGAACTGAAGAAGATCGCGGCCCGCAGCGGCGAGCCGGCTCTGAGGTATGCGACGGACGAGGACACGATGGGAATCGCGGACTCCGATCCCGAGTCCAATCGGTTCGATCTGGGGGACGATGCGTTGGAATATGCCAAGCAGCGGGCCGAGTTGATGAAGCAACTGATCCCCGGCCTGGTCGATCGTTCGGTCAAAGACGGCGAGGACTACACCAAGGCCCGCAAGGCGTTCAACGTGATCCTGGCTGAATACGGCCAGGCGATGCAGTTCGCCGCCCGTTACGTCGGCGGCATCTACACCAGCCGCAGCCACAAAGGCGACAAGGACGGCAAGCCGCCGTTCACGGTGGTGGATGCCAAGAAGCAGCGCGAGGCATTGACGTTGCTGGAACAGCAAGTGCTGAGCGACAAGCCGTTTGACTTTCCCCCGGAACTGTACAACCAACTGGCCGCCTCCACCTGGAACCACTGGGGCTCCGAGATGCCGGTCCGCAAGGACCTGGCGGTCCACGATCTGATCCTGCGATGGCAGGAGGAAATCCTGGGACTGCTCACGGCTTCCATCACCCTGGAGCGGATCCACGACGCCGAGCTGAAGATCCCCGCGGACCAGGACGCCCTGACCACGGCTGAACTGCTCGACCGCCTTACCAACGCTGTCTTTGCCGAAGTCAAGGCGACCAACGAAGGTAACTTCACCGAGCGAAAGCCGGCGATTTCCAGCCTCCGCCGCAACCTGCAACGGAGCTACCTGCAGACGCTGTCGAACTTGGCCATGGGCCGAATTGGCGCCCCGGAGGACTGCAAGACCATCGCCTATGCCGAACTTGCCGCCCTGCGGGAAGACATCGACAAATTGTTGGCCAGCAAGGTCAAGCTGGATGCGTACTCGAGCGCCCATCTGCGGGAATCATCCGCCCGGATCCAGAAGGTGCTCGAAGCCAAGCTGGCGTTGAGCGGGCCGTAGAGGCTGGCTCCGTGGCTTGAATGATTGCCTGAGTGGCTGTGGTCGAGTCCAGCGAGCCCACAGTCCGCAGGGATTATGAGGATTCCGATGCGGCGCGGATTGTCTCTCGCCATACTGCTCACCTGTCTCCCCGTCACCAGCCGAGGTGAGGAGCAGGAGCAGAAGCATTGTCGTCCGGGGCCTGGGCCCCAGTTCACCGTGTCGGAAGCAACAACTCACATCACCGGTCCACGCACATGCGACGGCTTGGTTGACTACGCGACAGCCCTCAATGACAACGCACGCGGAGGAGTATCCGCCGAGGCCAATGCGGGCCTGCTTTTCCTGCAGGCATTTGGGCCACAACCGGACGGCGTCCCGATCAGCGATCAGTTCTTCGATCGACTGGGAATCCCAACCCCCGAGAAGGAAGTCGCCTGCTTCGTATCCTACGAGGAGTACTTGCACAAAGTCGTGGGAATTCCCAAGGACGATGAACGATCTCCACGGTGCCTTGATGAATTGAAAGGGGCACGCACGCGTCCGTGGGAATCGGTCAAATACCCAAACGTCGCCGGATGGCTCAGATTCAGTCGTCAGCCTCTGTTGCGAATCGTTCAAGGTACGAGGCGGACAGCGTATTTCTTACCGATCGACATGTCGCGCCGGGAACCGGGAGCGTCTCCCGCCTTGATCAATGCCCTGCTCCCGGAACTGAGAGTCAGCCTGTCGGCCGCACGAGCTCTGAGCGCGCGTGCCTTGCTGCTTGCCAGCGAAGGAAGGACGGCGGCGGCGTGGAACGACCTCCAGGCCACCCTGCGCCTCGGCGACCTGATCGGCAAAGGCCCGACTTTGGTCCACGGCCTGGCTGGAATCGCAGTCCAGTCCGAGGCGATCGACGCCGCTTTTCCACTGATTGAAGCGAGTCAGCCGAGAGCAGGCTTGGCACGGTGTTGGCTCCGAGACGTCAACCGTCTTCCTCCACCACCTGAGATGATTCAGAAGCTCACAATCGCGGAACGGTATACCTTGCTGGACATCGTGCAGCGACTGGCCACCGGCGCGATGGCCGTCAACGAACTGAAGCCAGACGGCGACGAGCGCGTGGTTTGGCGAGTCCTAGGTGTCTTGGCTCTGGAAACGGTGCATTGGGACACCGTAATGAAAACCGGTAATCACCGGGTTGATCAAATCGCAGAGGCGATGGCGATCGAGAATCCTCAGCAACGACACTCTGCGCTGGCACGCCTCGAACAGGAGCGGATGTCCCTGGACAGGGACATCTACCAGCGTTTTCTCAAGGATTCGCACCTTGATGCCCTTACCGCAGGTGAATGGCTGGGCCACTTACTGGCTTCGGCCGTCCTATCCAATACAGCGCCCCAGGCGGCAGAGGATCGCATCATTCAGTTGCGCCGGAATCTCTGTTTGGCATTGGCTCTGGCTGCCCATCACAGCGAACAAGGATGCTATCCGGAGAAACTGAACGACTTGGTCCCGCGTTTTATCGAGCAAGTCCAACCCGACATTTTTGGCGGCAACGCACTTCACTATCAGCGGACGGCTGTCGGATACCTGCTCTACAGCATCGGAAACAACTGCCGAGACGACGGCGGCAACTCGTACGATGGCGAGTCCGAGTCCGATGACTTGTGTGTTCGGATGGGTGGTTGAGGAACGCGCGAGGCTGGGACACCAAGGTACAAATGCCCGGTTCCGCGATGATCGCGAGAACTAGCACCCAATGGAGTATTGGGGTACGTCGGGGCGCCCATGAAATCACGGTTCGGCCCGATCCGCGAATCAGATGTCGGCGGCTCCGGCCGCGGTCCTGGCCTTGGCCCGCGCCCGTTTCGGCTTGCCGGCGGGTTTGCCTGCGGGCTTGGCATCCGGCGCCGCCGGCCTTGGGCCGACGAGCTTGTCCAACAGCCGTGCGACGTAGCCGTTCGCGCGGCCAGGCGCTGCCGGATCCTTGTCCGGCAGCGTTCGCAGCATCTCGCGCAGCGAGGCCGCCTTGTCGCCCAAGGCGTCGATCGCGTTCAGGCTCAGGATCGCGGCATAAGCACCATTGGTCTCGGGTGAAGCGGTTTCCCGGAGCACGCCGAGTGCCAGCGGCAAATCCTCCGCGGTGCCGTATTCACTCACCGCTCGGGCCGCGATGATCCGGACCGTCGGCGAACTGTCCTGCAGCGCCGCCCGCAGCTCCTCGCGCGCGTCGGCAACGGCGGCTTGGCCACGAACCAGCAAGCCGATCGCGGCCCAGTAGCGGACGCCGCTGTCGGCGGCCTTGAGTCCGGCCCGCAGGTCATCCAGGGCGGCTGGTTCGCGGAGTGTCGCCAGCTGGGCCATGTCCAGGATCTTTTCCAGGGGATACCGCTGCGGATCGTGTCCCAGTTCGTAGATCGATGTCTCGCCCGCCCGGCGATGCATTTCGGCTTCGGACAGGAAGCCCGCATCGCGGATCGCCAGGACGTGCTCGCGATGGGCCTGCCGCAGTTCGTTCAGGATTGCCTGATGCTCCGGCGACTCGACCAGGTTGCGGACTTCGTCAGGATCGGCCTGCAGATCGTACAGTTCCTCGGTCGGCTTAGGTTCCCAGAAATACGTTCGCGGCGGACTCAACTGGCCTTGGTCGTACAACGTTTTCCAGACTTGCGTCGTAGGAGTCTGGAACATGTAGCCCACATACTGGCCGTAAATCAAATGGGGCATGTAATTGCGGACGTAGACATAGCGTTGGTTCCGCACCGTGCGGACCATGTCGTAGCGTTC
>CAIYOB010001161.1 GCA_903927685.1 uncultured Planctomycetaceae bacterium | reverse complement strand
GGCTCGCTGCACTCGACCACAGCCACCCCGGCAATCCTGAGTCGTTAAGCTAGTGCCATTCTCCACTCGAACCCAGGCACCCTGACATTCAGCTTTGGCGGCGGATTCGGGGCTCGCGTGCCGGCCCGCCGAATCACGGTTCTTGATTCGCCGCCCCCGGTTCGTATTCGAAGTCCTTCCACTTCATCGCCCGGCGGAACGGCTCGACGCGCAAGACCACGTGTCCGTTCTGGAATAGACGCACCGAGCCCGTCGACTGGCTGACGACGACAGCGATCGCCTTGGTGGTGCGGCTGATCGCAGCGCCCGCCCAATGCCGGGCGCCCAGGCCCTTCGACAAGTTCACATCGGCGTGCATGGCGTCAACCAGTTGGCACGACCGCTCGACAATCCCCTCGGCGTTCACGATGAACGCGCCGTCCAGGGCGGCGATCTCCTTGATCGCCTCCCGGACCTTGGGATCCTCCAGGTCGCGTTCTTTACGGCTGTAGCCTTTGACCGGATCAAAACCCGCGGGCTGACAGCGGGTCAGCACGCGGCGCGTGTCGCCCACGACGAACATCGTTCCGATCGGCTTGCCCTCGCGGCCCTCGCGACCGATGTCGACCGCCAAGTCGAGCACCTGTTTGAGGGTTTCCAGCGGGACGCTGGTCTCGAGCTTCCTCAGATCCCGAGCCGTCAACCGGCCCAGATGCTCTTCCATCTCCAGGAAGCTGACCGAGTCGATTTGTCCCGGTTCGAATCCGCTGTACACGGCGATCACCCGCGCTCCGGGTTCCAGCAGTTCCTTGCCGACGCATTCCAGCAGCGACTGGGTCAGCTTCTCGATGACCGGCGAATCTTCCATTTCCAGGACCAGCGTCTTCAGGCCGGCCTCGGCCGCACCGGCCAATTCCTCGGGAAAGTCGGCGACGACCAGAACCTTGTGGTCCCCGATCCGCTGCCTGATCTGCGCCCAATCACTGGGGCCGTCCAGCACCAGCAGGACAGCATCCGCCTGGGTTGCGGTCCGCAGCTGTAACGCCAGATCGAGAATCGTGGCGAACTGGGTGTCGAATTTCTGGAACTTCATTCCGGGGTCATTCCAGGTCGTTCGGGGGATGGTCGGGCAAGGCGGGAAACTCGGGCCGAACCGAGGTGTGGCATATCCTATGCAGGAAGCTGCGAAAGGGCAAGATTAAACCGCGCAAGACGATCGACTCGGAGTCAATGTTCGTGCGTGGCGATGTAGTCTTCGATCCACCGTTCCAGCTCGTCGTAATCCACCGGAGGCAGTTTGCTGAGGTCCGGGCGGAGCCGTTTGGCCTCCTTCAGGTAGGGGTGGATGATCTCCTTCTGCGTCTTGTCCGTGTTCCAATTGATCATGATCCGGATGCACCGCTGCAGCGAGCCGGGGACGTGGATCTCGTAGCTACACATCAGCGGCACGTCCAGCCACCCCAGTTGCCGTGCCGCAAACGCGGGGAATTCGGCATCCAAGTCCCGGGTGACCGTAAACAGGGCGCTGCACACGTCTTCCGGTTGGACGTTGTTCAGGCGGATCATCAGCGCCAGCAGTTGCCGCGTGGCCAGGAGGATTTCGTTCCTCGTATTGGTCTGGACGGTTGTGGCTCCGCGGATTCCTCGGCAGAACATGGCGCTCGGCTCCCTGGTTGATAAGTCTCTGGAACCCCAAGATGATTTGTATAACTTAGACGAAAAGGCCGGCAAATTGTAGGGAGTGACGCCAGGGAACATGAAGCCGCGGCAAGGCACTAGCCGAGCGCACGTGGTTGCGGGTATAAGTTTGACCTGTGGCTGTGAGCGTTGGAAAACGGCAAGGAGTTGACGATTGAGCGAAACGCACGAGGAAACATTGGCGGCGGCGCTGGCTCGCTATGGCCTGGAACTGCCCGAGCCGCAGGTGGCCCTGCTGGACCAATATTGCCAGCGGCTGTGGGACTGGAATGCCAAGCTAAACCTCACCCGCCACACGGATTACGACAAATTCGTCAGCCGGGATCTGGTCGACAGCCTGGAGATCAGCCGCTTGCTCGAACCGGGCCAAAGCGTGCTGGATGTGGGGACCGGCGGCGGGGTGCCGGGCATTGTCTTGGCGATCCTCCGGCCGGATCTGCGAATCTCGCTGTGCGAATCCGTCGGGAAAAAGGTGCACGCGGTCGAGGAGATGATACGCGGGCTGGGATTGAACGTGCCCGTGTATCACGAGCGAGCCGAAAAAGTCGTTCCGGAGGTCCGGTTCGACGTGCTGGTCGCGCGCGCGGTCGGGCCGCTGTGGAAGATCGGCCGCTGGTTCCAGACGCACTGGGGCGAGTTCGGCTGCCTGCTGGCCGTCAAGGGACCGCGGTGGGTCGAGGAACGCGGCGAGGCCCGGCATCGCGGTGTGCTGCATGCGGTCGAACTGCGCAAGGTGGCCAGCTATCCCATGCCCGGCACAAACTCGGAAAGCGTGATTTTGAGGTTGCGTCGAGAAGAGGAATGAACCAGCCCTGGAGGGACGGGGCCGACCTGAGCACAACGAGTCCCGGGGAGGTGCTCCGTGCACGATCGCTATCTCCTCCTGTACCTGGCGGCCGTTCCCCTGCTGGGCATCACCGCCCAGTGGCTGGCATGGCGGTTTCGCGTGCCCTCGATTCTGCTGCTGCTGGCGTTCGGAATCGGGCTGGGCTACTTCGTCCGGCCGGACCAGGCATTGGCGAACTTGACCGGCTCCAGTCCGGCCGTCGGTCCGAGATTGTTGTTTCCTCCCGTCTCGCTGGCTGTCGGCATCATTCTGTTCGAGGGCGGGCTGACCCTGCGGGTCCGTGATTTGCAGGCGGGTGGGCGCGGCTTGGTGCGGTTGGTCACGGTCGGCGCGGGGGTCGCCTGGGTCGGCAACGCGGTGGCGGCGTGGTGGTTGCTTGGTTTTGACATCCGGCTGGCGAGCCTGCTGGGCGCCATCCTGGTCGTGACGGGGCCTACCGTCGTCGGGCCGCTGCTGCGGTTCATCCGGCCGCAGCGCCGCGTCGGGTCGGTCGCCAAGTGGGAAGGGATCGTGATCGATCCCGTTGGCGCGGTGCTGGCCGTGCTGGTGTTCGAGGTGCAGTTCACGCCGACCGGACCGGCGACGTTGGCTAGTGCGATGGTGATCCTGCTCAAGACCTGCCTGATCGGCGGCGTCTTCGGACTGGTGACCGCAGGGCTGTTGGCCCGCAGCGTTCAACGGTATTGGATTCCCGATTATCTTCAGGGCGTCGCTTTCCTGGCTGCCGCGGGCGCCGTGTTCGCGCTGTCCAATGCGCTGCAACGGGAAGCCGGCCTGGTGACCGTGACGGTGCTGGGGATCGCCCTGGCGAACCATCGCGAGATATCCATCCGGCACGTGAACGAGCTGGCCGAGCACCTGGTCGTGTTGCTGATCTCGTGCTTGTTCATCGTCCTCGGCTCGCGCTTGGAACTGAGTCAACTGGCGGACCTGCACTGGCGTGGCGTGGCGTTTGTGGCCGCATTGATCCTGGTCGTGCGCCCGCTGACGGTCTTCATCAGCCTGTGGGGCAGCGAATTGAACCGGCGGGAGCGTACGTTCCTGGCGTGCCTGGCGCCGCGTGGAATCGTCGCGGCGGCTGTCTCGTCCGTGTTCGGGCTGGGCGCGGCCTCGCTGCTGGCGTCCGAGGGCGCCCCGGAGCCGTTGATTGCCCAGGCACAGCTGCTGGCTCCCGTGACGTTCCTGGTGATCCTGGGTACGGTCGCCTGCTACGGTCTGGCCGCGGCGCCGATCGCGCGGGTTCTGGGGCTGGCGGACGCGAATCCCCAGGGAGTCTTGTTGGCGGGAGCGGACCCGTGGGTGCGAGACTTGGGTGTGGCAATCAAGAGCTGTGGATGCCCGGTGGTGCTGGTCGACACCAACTTTCGCAATGTTTCCGAAGCCCGCATGGCAGGCCTGACGGCCGAGTGCGCCAGCATTCTGTCCGAGCACGTCCAGGAGGAGCTGGATCTGAGCGGCATCGGACGCCTGGTGGCCCTGACGCCCAACGACGAGGTCAACGCGATGGCGACCCGCGAGTTGGCGCACCTGTTCGGCCGGGCCAACGTGTATCAGTTGGCGCCCCGCAACCTGGACTCCAGCCGACGCCAGTCGGTGCCGGCCCGGCTGCGGGGCCGACTGGTCTTCGACCGGGCGGTCAATCGCGACCAATTGGCCCAGCGACTGGCCGCCGACGCCAAGATCAAGAAGACGTCCTTGACCGACAAGTTCTCCTGGAGTGATTATCGGGCCAAGTACGGCGAGGCGGCGGCGGTGCTGTTCGTCGTCGATCCGGCTGGGCGGCTGATCGTCTGCTCGGACGAAACGGAGCCCAAAGCGCCCCCGGGGGCCACCATGATCGCCCTGGTATCCCCCGGGAGTTCGCCCGCGGAACCGGCCGCACGGCCCGTGGAACCGGCCGGTTCGCCCGGCACGGCGTGATGGCTCGCGGCGGCCGGCCGAAGCCCAGAAATACCCGCTTGCGAAACTGCGATGGAATCCACATGCTCCCGATGAAGAACCGACGTGACCCGCTCCCCCGCCTGTCGTTTTCGTCAGGCTTCGCCCTCGCCGGTGCGTGCTGGGCGATCCTGGCCGGCGGCTCAGCCTGGGCCGCCGACCGGCCGCCGATGTCCGCTTCGCTGGAACAGCAACTGCTCCAGGAGGCTCCCGCCGCCTTGGCCCAGGCGGCGCGGCAACACGGCGACGTGAATCGGGGGGCGATCTTGTTCTACCAGCCGTACCTGACGTGCACCAAGTGCCACAGCCTGGACCAGCGGGTCACGCCGCTGGGGCCCAATCTGACCGAACCCGGGCCGGAAGTGAACGACGTGTACTTGGTCGAATCGGTGTTGCAGCCGTCCAAGGCGATCAAGAAAGGCTTCGAGCCGATCGTGGTCATCACGGACGAAGGCAAATCGCTGACGGGCTTGCTGGCCGAGGACCGGGACGAGGCACTCGTGCTCCGGGACCCGGCCCAGGACGGCAAGCTGCTGACGATCGCCAAGGACGAGATCGACGAACAGGCGGCCAGCCCGCTGTCGGTCATGCCGGCGGGGCTGGTGATCGGACTGGCGGATCGCCAGCAGTTCCTGGACCTGATCCGGTACCTCATGGAAATCTCGGAACAGGGACTGCCGCGGGCCCGGCAACTGGAGCCGCCGGCCCATCTGTACGCGCTGCCGCCGATTCCCGAGTACGAGAACGACATCGACCACGCCGGC
>CAIYOB010001160.1 GCA_903927685.1 uncultured Planctomycetaceae bacterium | reverse complement strand
GCTGGATCCGGTGAACGCCGGGGAGAATTTCCCGGTGGCGTTCGAGTGCCGGTTCCGGGTCTCGAGCGTGGCGAACACGCTGATCTCGCTGTTCGTGGGCCTGGCCCAGGAAGGCTCGTCCGCGGACAACGGGGTGATCGCGGACGCGGCGGCGACGAGGGCGGACGTGGACTACGTCGGGTTCCTGACCGACGAGGGCGACGGCGACGACTTGATGTTCACGTTCCACAAGGCGAGCGGGACGAAGGTCGAGACGCACGACATGGCCGCCTTGGAGGCCGGCACGTGGGTCAAGGTCGGGTTCCTGTACGATCCGAACGCGCCGGCCGACCGGCAGATCCGGGTGTTCGTCAACGGCGAGGAGGTGGCGGCGGGCCGGGTCAGCAACGCGGCCGACGGCGGGACTCGCGATACGACGGATTTTCCCGGCGGCGAGGAAATGTCGCCGATCCTGCTGATGAAGGTCAAGGCGGGCACGGGCTGCACGATGGATTTCGATTGGATGGCGTGCGGGCAGTTCTTGGGGGATGACTGAGGCGGGGGGCGGTGCGTGGCTCCGGGGGTGTGAATCGACGGATGCGATTCCGCCCCCGGAGGTTTTTTGGTTTCGGGGTTGGGGGTTGGGGCGAACCGGTAACAGGGAGCTTGGTGCATGTCGTACGCGAACATTCTTCGCCTGCTGCAAGGCGCGTTGGACAACGGCGGGGTGCTGACCGGCAGCTCGGACGGCAATTTCATCACGCTGGATACCCAGAACGATCAGCTGGAGTTCGACGGGATCGACGTGCTGCTGGGCGACAACGACCTGGCTGTATTTGGCGACGACCGGGACATCATCCTTCAATGGGACGGCTCGACGTTCCAATTGATTGCCGCTGCCGGCGCGACGTTTCAGCTGCGGGGGCCGATTCGTCCGCAAGGCTTCAACTGGCTGAGCCCCCGCTTTGAACTCCGCTGGATTGCCGGCCAGCGCGGCAAGCCCGGCCTGAATGCGGACATCCAGAACGCCGCCGAAGCCACCCGCATGATCGCGGACCCGGACTTCGAGGTCTTGGGCACGAACGCATCCAGCGACGATGTCACCTTCTACGCCGAGGGCGGGATCAAGCTGGAAACCGACGGCGCGGACCATGATCAGGTGATTCTGCTGCCGCACCTGGACGCCAACCAGTCGGCCTGGACCCAGGTTACTTGGGGTTCGGACAAGCAGACCGAATGGGAATGCCACATCAAGACCGGCTCGGCGATCACCAACAGCATCATCTGGGCCGGCTTGAAGCTGACCAATACGTCGACGACGGCGACGGACAACGACCAGGCGTTCTTCCGCTATCAGAACGGCGTCAACAGCGGGAAGTGGCAGGCCGTGGACTCCGTGGGTGGGACCGACCACGAAACGGACGCCGGCGTGACCTTGGCCGCCAACACGGAGTATCACCTGCGAATCGCCGTGGATTCGAGTCGCCTCGCCAAGTTCTACATCAACGGCGTGCTGGTCAAGACCAGCGTGGCGCTGACGGATGCCACGGACTTCATTCCGTACATCGGGATTCAAACCGAAGGGGCTGCCGAGGCCAAGCACTTGTACGTTTTCGGTCAGAGCATCAGCCGCGTGATTGGCTGATCCGGTGTATGACCTGGACCGCGGCGGCAAGTTCTCCGCGGTCTCTTGTGGAGGAGGTGGGCCGTGTTGGTCAAGCACAAAGCGGTGGCGATTGCCTGTTCGGCCGGCGGGGCGGCGACGGTCTATACGACGGGGCCGATCAAGGGGAAGGTCCTGGGGATCTTCTACACGCAGGGGACGATCGACAACGGGGCCACGCTGACGTTCACCGGCAAGGACTCGGGGACGCCGATCGTGGCCTTTGCGGGCAACGCGGCCTCGCCGGTCTATCCGCGGACGCCGGTGGTGAACGGGTCCAACGCGGCGATTACGAACTCGTGGGACTTCGTGCGGCTGTGCGACGAGCAGATCAAGTGCGTGGTCGCGGCCGGCGGGGTTTCGACGGCGGGATCGTTTTGGGTGTTGACGGAAGAACGGTAGGTCCTTTCGGAGGAT
>CAIYOB010001159.1 GCA_903927685.1 uncultured Planctomycetaceae bacterium | reverse complement strand
GGTCAATGTCAGAACGGACGCGAAGTTTGCCTGTTCTGCTCAAGTTGCGCTACCCGTTTTCTTGCTCGCAGGGCTATAATACGTGGACTTATCCACGAACCCAGACGGATCGGACACTATGCCACGCGGAAAGCTCTACGAGAATGCGGCCCAGTCGATCGGCGACACCCCCATGATCCGGATCAACCGGCTGGTTCCCCCGAATCAGGCCACGGTGTTCGCCAAGTGCGAGTTCTTCAATCCCTTGAACAGCGTCAAGGACCGGATCGGCGTCTCCATGATCGAAGCCGGCGAGCGGGACGGCGTGCTGCGGCCGGACACGCACATCGTCGAGCCGACCAGCGGGAACACGGGCATCGCCCTGGCGTTCGTCTGTGCCGCCAAGGGCTATCGGTTGACGCTGACGATGCCCGAGTCGATGTCGGTCGAGCGGCGGGCTTTGCTGCGGGCGTTAGGAGCGAACCTGGTGCTGACGCCGGCCGCCGACGGCATGAAGGGGGCGATTGCCAGAGCGGGCGAGATGGTGGAACAGGAGGCTAACGCCTGGATGCCTCAGCAGTTCGAGAACCCGGCCAACCCGGCGATCCACGAAGCCACCACGGGACCCGAGATCTGGGCCGATACGGGCGGAGACGTCGATGCGGTCGTCGCCGGCGTCGGCACGGGCGGCACGATCACGGGCATCGCCCGGTACATCAAACGCCGGAAACCGGACTTCAAGGCGATCGCCGTCGAGCCGAAGAACTCGCCGGTGATCAGCGGCGGCCAGCCGGGCAAGCATCGGATCCAAGGCATCGGCGCGGGGTTCATTCCCAAGAACCTGGACACCTCAATGGTCGACGAAGTGATCCTGGTCGACGACGAAGACGCGTTCGAGACCGGTCGGCAGTTGGCGGCCCGGGAGGGCATCATGGCCGGGATCAGCAGCGGCGCCACGATGTGGGCGGCCATGCAACTGGCCGCCCGTCCCGCCTTCCAGGGCAAACGGATCGTCGCGATCATGGCCAGCTTGGGCGAACGCTATCTGTCCACGCCGCTATTTGGCGGGTTGGCCACGTAGGAACCAGATCATGAGAACCGTCTCCATACTTGCCCTCGGGCTTGTCGCTGCGACCTTCGCCTGGACCTTCGCCTCGGCTGGGGAATCGGCCGAGCCCTTTCGCGCGGCTCGCTCGGTGCACCTGGGCTATCCGGCGCCGAAGGCCGTGCTGTTTTACAACGAGCTGATGGTCGTCCAGTCGACGCCCGGCAGCTACTTCATGGCTGCCGGCTGGAATACGGGCTACTTCGGCATCCAGGAACTGACGGAGGGCGGCAAGGTGATCCTCTTCTCCGTGTGGGATCCGACAGAGGGCGACGATCCGAACGCGGTCAAGCACGAGGAACGGGTCGAATGCCTGTACAATGCGCCGGACGTGCGGATCCGGCGGTTCGGTGGCGAGGGGACGGGCGGTCAGTGCATGGGCCGATTCGACTGGAAGATCGGCGAGACACACCGCTTTGTCGTGACCGCCACGGCTGATGGCAACAAGACAGCTTACGCCGGCTATGTCTGGATGAACACCGCCAAGCAGTGGAAACACCTGGTCACGTTTCGCACCCGCACGGGCGGCCAGAGCCTGCAGGGGTTGTACTCGTTCGTCGAGGACTTTCGCCGTGACGGCCGCAGCGTGTTCGACGTGCGGCGGCGAGCTTTGGCAACGGCTGGGTGAAGACGACCGACGGCCAGTGGTTGCCCCTGGATCGCGCGCGGTTCACGGCCTCCGGAGCCGAGTGGGAGGACAAGGATCGGATCAATGCCGGCGTCGAAGGCGAGCGGTTCTTCCTGGCCACGGGCGGCGACACCAAGACCACGTTGACGCTACGGTCGACAATCGAGTTGCCGCCCGGCGACCGGCCGCGGCCGGAAGTGCCGGGCCCGCCCTGAGGTACTGGGGAATCGCCCACTGTCGGGTTTCCAAGGTGGTCAGCACGCTCCGCGTGCTGACGTTTCGTCACGGCGGAGCGTGGCGACTACTTTGGTTACGACGCCACCTTTCGCATCGCGTTCTGCAGGGCGACGATTCCCTTCGCGATGTCGCCCACCCGGTCGTTGCCGGCTTCACGCTCGAAGATGTAGTCACCCGTGTAGTCGGCTTCGGCCAGAATGCGCACGAAGGCATCCCAGTCGACCTGGCCGGTTCCCACGACGACCTCTTCGCCCCACTGGCCTTTGACGGTGGTTCGCCGGGCGTCCTTGACGTGGACCTGCTGCACGTG
>CAIYOB010001158.1 GCA_903927685.1 uncultured Planctomycetaceae bacterium | reverse complement strand
CTGCTGGAGCTGGCCAGTCACCCCGGCGTGAAGCAGTTGCTGCTGAATTTTGAAGGCGTCTCGTTCATGTGCTCGGCCATGTTGGGCCAGTTGGCCATCCTCACCAAACGCTGCATCTCGCACGAAGTCAGCTTCAAGATGTGCACGGTAGCCGAGACGATGCGGGAAGTCCTGCGGATCGTCCGGTTGGACACGCTGGCCGAGATCCTGGCGGACGAGAAAGAGGCGCTCAAGGTGTTTCGCCGGGAACGCAAGCACAAGGGCGAGGAGCACGCGCCGGAAGCCGAGGCCGACACGGCGGATTCCTATCGTGCGGCGGCCACCGTCGGCGATGCCGTAGCCCAGTACAAACTGGCGCGCTGCTATGAAAACGGGCGCGGCGTGGAACCGGACTTTGCCGCGGCCCGGAAGTGGTACGAGAAAGCGGCCAAGCAAGGGAACGCGGACGCCCAACACGCCTTGGCGACCATCTACGCGTATGGCATGCAGGTCGCCCAGGACTATGACGTGGCGATCAAGTGGTACCGCAAGGCGGCGGATCAGGGCCACTGCGAATCCGAGTACCAGATGGGGATGAACTATGCCTATGGAGTCGGCGTCGAGCCGGACCAGGCCGAGGCTCGGAAGTGGTATCGCAAAGCCGCGGCCCAGGGGCACTCCAAGGCGAAGGAAGCCCTGGAGCAGCTGCCACGGGCGACTTAGGACGCTTAGTAAGTCCGCGGTGTCACGCGGGCTTGGACCCGGCCCGGCAGGCCCTGGATGCGGAGGAAGCCTTCCGCATCGTCCTGGTTGTACGAGCCGCCGCCTTCCATCGTGGCGATGCCCTCGTCGTACAGGCTGTACGGGCTCTGCCGCCCCGCCACCATCAGGTTGCCCTTGTACAGGTTCAGACTGACTTCGCCCGTCACGTTGCGGTGCGCCTGCTTGATGAACGCGAACAAGGCGTCCATCTTGGCGGCGTACCAGAAGCCGTAGTAGACCAACTCGGCGACCTCGGGCGCAAGCCGATCGCGGAGGTGCATCAGTTCGCGGTCCAATGTTACCTGTTCCAGCAACCGCAGCGATTCGTACAGGATCGTCATGCCTGGCGACTCGTACACGCCCCGGCTCTTCATGCCCACAAACCGGTTTTCAACCATGTCCACGCGGCCGACGCCGTTGCGGCCCCCGATCGCGTTCAACTGCCGGACGATTTCAAACGCGCTGCCGCGCCGGCCGTTGACCGCGACGGGGACGCCGGACTCGAACGCGACCCGGACGTTCTCGATCTTGTCCGGCGCCTGCTGCGGCGAAACCGTCATCCCGAATTCGACCAACTCGACGCCGTTGACCAGCAAGTCTTCGAGTTTGCCGGCTTCATAGCTGATGTGCAAACAGTTCTCGTCCGAACTGTACGGCTTGCCCAGCGACGCCTTGACCGGGATCTGGCGCTGCTCGCAGTACGCGATCATCTCGCTGCGCCCGGGGAACTTGTCCCGAAACGCCTTGCGCCGCCACGGCACGACCACTTTGATCCCAGGCTCCAATGCCTCGGCGGCCAGTTGGAACCGGCATTGGTCGTTTCCTTTGCCGGTCGCCCCGTGGGCGAACGTGTCCGCTCCCACTTCCCGAGCGACCTGCAGGCACTTTTTGGCAATCAGCGGCCGGGCGATGGACGTGCCCAACAGATAAATGCTCTCGTACTTGGCCTGCCACTGCAGCACTGGGAAGGCGAAGTCGCGGCACAGTTCCTCCTGGGCGTCGACGATCCGGGCGCTGGCGGCCCCCGCGTTCCGGGCCTTGTTCAGGATCGCCTCGCGATCCTCGCACGGCTGTCCCAAGTCCACGTAGACCGCGTGTGTTTCGTAACCCTGCTCCATCATCCAACTTAGAATGACAGACGTATCCAATCCACCCGAGTAGGCAAGCACGCAGCTTGGCATGGCAAATTCCCCAATCAGAGTTCGTGACAGAAAGCGCTCAACCGCTGGCGAGGTATTTTGGCGATCCCCGGCCGCTGTCACAAGTGGTGACGCACAACAAAGCGCACAACCCAAGGGGCGCAAAACAAAGCGAGGGCGGAACCAGCCGTTGCCGATTCCGCCCTCGCGTGTTCCCTGGCGCCGGAGCGGCCTTGCGGCCGCCCCGACGCACAGTAGTAAGCTTCACCGTGAAGCGCCCGCACAGGCAGTTGACCCAGAAACCGCCTGCACGAGCTGAACGCTTCTACCCAGGAGGGAGGGCTGCTCCGTATTCCCGCAAACACGGTGCGAACGGTGAAGCTTCAGGTAGTTCCGAAAGTGTTCGTTGTTCCTTGTGCTTGGTTCTTCGTTCGTTGTTCTTGGCTTCGTTTCGTGCTCGTTCTGTCTCAGGCGACCGCGGCCAGGGGCCCATCCAGCAGGTTGCTGACGAGCTGGCCCAGATCCGTGTTCCGTCCGCTCTTGACCAGGACCGTGTCGCCGGGCCGGACCAAGTCCCGCGCGTCGCTGACCGCTTCGGAGACCCGCGACCGACACATTGTGCGGCGGCTGGGCATTCCGGCGGCCTGAGCCGCATCCACTACCATCCGGCCGTGGGGGCCGACGGCGATCAACCAATCGGCGCCGCCCTGTTCAATGACCGCGCGACCGATGTCGGCGGGGCGGCCAAAGCCGCAGTCTGGGTCCGTCACATCGCCGCAAATGACGATCCGCCGGCCCGTCGTGTTCAATTCCCGCAGGACTTCCAACGCCGCCGGCCACGAGGCGTAGCCGCCAGCGTAGGTGTCGTCGATCACCAGCACCCGATTTCGGCACACGACCTGACAGCGCCGGGGTAGCGGTTGGTACTCGCCCAGGCGAGCCGCAACATCCTGCGCCGACAAGCCGAAAATCCTTCCCACTGCATAGGCGGTCAAGGCGGCGTGCAGGGTATGCCGGCCCCAGGCCCGCACCCGACACTCCGTGCCCGCCACCACAAACCGCAACCATCCGTCGCTCCACCGCACCTCTGTCGCGATGAGATCGGAATGTGAGCTGCGTCCGACGAGAACCACTGCCGACCGGGCGCGAATGGCCCTGTCACGCAGTTGTGGCTCGTCGCCGCTGAGCACCGCCCAACCGTGCTCGGGCAGCTGGGCGAGCAATTCCAGCTCGCCGCACTCGTCCGCGTCCCCGCCGGGACTCACGTTTTGAGCGAGGGAGTTAATAACGCCAATTTCCGGTTGGCACAAGTGCGAAAAGGCCCGAATTTCTTCTTTTCCGCAACCGCGGATTTCCAGCACGCTGTACTGATCCTGCGGGTTCAGTTCCAGCAGGCTCTGCGGCAGAGCGTACGCGTCGTCGACGTCCGAGTGGGGCGCCGAGCCGGAGAATTGTCCGCGCAGGACGACGTCGATCAACTGCTGGGTGGTGGTCTTTCCCAAGCCGCCGGCGACCGCAATCACCCGGCTCCTTAACTGCTGCCGATGCCGGCGAGCCACTTGCCAAATTGGGTCTTTGAATTGGTCCATCGTTAGTTCGCCAAAGGCGCCCGCGCCGCGAACTTGAGCACGCGGGGCCGCTCCTCTTCATACTCGATTGTTGAGCCAACTTGCTGCAGCCATTGCCGCGCCACCAGGCGATCGTCAAACGGCTGCTTCTCGTTGCGGATGACTTGATACTGCCGGTCGCCCTTGCCGGCGATCAGCACGGCGTCCCCAGGCCGGGCTTGCGATAACGCCCAGCCGATGGCCTCGCCGCGATTGGGCAACACGTGCGCTCGGCCGGGACGATCGTAGCCGTCGAGGATCTCATGCGCGATCTGCAGGGGTTGCTGCCCGCGGGGATTGTCGTTGGTGATCACTCCCAGATTCGCCACACGTTCCACCACCCGACCCAGCAGCGGCCGCTGTGCCGGATCGTCAGCCGCGTCCGCACCGAACACGCAGATGACCCGGCCTCGGGTGACTTGGCGCAACGTCCGCAGCGCGGCTGCCAGGCTGTCCGGGGAACGAGCGGCGTCGACATACACGCCGAACGGCTGGCCGCAAACCAGCGGCTCCAACCGGCCCGGGATCTTGTCGACCGCTTCCAATCCCCGGGCGATGGTCGTCAGCGGGAGCCCGAGCAACAGGCCCGCCGCGGCGGCGCACAAACAGTTGTACACATGGTGGTCGCCGAACATCCGGGTCTGGACCGCGGCCGTCTCGTCTCCGGCGGAAATCAGGAACGTCTGCTCGCAGGCGTGGCGTTCGACGATCGTCGCCGTCACGGCGGCCGGCGTGTGCAGGCCCACGGTCAGGACGGGCCGGTCCAAGCGGTTGAGCGCGAAGCGGCTCGCGGAATCGTCCGCGTTGACCACCACGGCGCCGTCGGGCTTGAGGTGCTCGAACAATCGTGACTTGACGCGGCGATAGTTGAAAATCGAACCGTGATAGTCCAAGTGGTCGCGACGCACGTTCGTCAGCACGGCCACGTCGAACTCGACGCCCGCCGTCCGGCGTTCGGCCAACGCGCGGCTCGAAACCTCCACAACCGCCGTCCCGCACTCGTTTTCCACCATGCGTCCCAGCCAGCCCGCCAGCTCGCGGGCCGGCGGCGTCGTGCTGCGGAGGGCAGCCTCGCGCTGGTAACCATCGCTATGGGCGATCGAACTGATCAAGCCGTTGCGTTGGCCAGCCGCGCGGAGAATCGAATCCAGCAGCCAAGCCGTCGTCGTCTTGCCGTTGGTTCCCGTGATCCCGACCGTCCGCAGCTTGCCGCTGGGATCGCCCGCCAGGCGCTGACAGATCCGGCCGAGCGCCTCGCGCGAGTCCGCGACCAGGCAGTGGGGCACGTTGACGGGATGCAGTTGCTCGGCCAGCACCGCCTTGGCGCCGCGCCGAATTGCTTCCTCGATCGCCGCGTGAACGTCGCCCGCCAAGCCCTGAGCGGCAACAAACAAGTCGCCGGGACGGCAGCGGCGTGCGTCGTCACAGCAGGCGGAAACCCGGATGTCCTGACTGCCGACAATCCGGCCTTGCGGGAACAGTTCGCGCAAGCTGACGCGTGATGCACGTGTCGTGGTTTGCATGATCTTGGCCTCCTTGCCTCGCATGCAGTGCGGGATCTCGATTTGCACTCGATCCAGTCTGGCGGATGTCCTTTCCACCAGGATCCGGCAGCGAGCCGAGTTGGGGCTGGGTCCCCGCATCGCTACCGCCAGATCGACGGCGAATTGTTCTGGATTACGCCGCACGTGTCAAGGTGATTTTTGTTCGCAGCAGTCGAGTTGAGTGTCCGGACCGCTTAATCCTCAGCGTCGTCATCGTGACCGCGCCAGCATTGCTGGCGTGCCCCTCCACCCAGAGAATCTTGATTCCAGCGGAGCAAGCGGCCGGGATGGACCGGACGTCGGGACGAACGCTCGAACTCACCGACGGCTACTGGCAGGCTCCGCTGACGGGCGGGTAGAATACGGAGAACGGCCGGATGTTGTGGCTGTGTGGCGGCCGGTCCGGTACACGCATGTTGAAGAGGATACAGGCTCATGAACCCCGCAGTTCTTCCGGCGACTTCCCGGCGGTCACGGCGTTCGCGTGCCGGCGAACCGACCTGGGAGATTGCGGCGCTCTTCCCACCTCAGGGAGGGTGGACGGAAACGGAGTACTTGGCTCTGCAAAAGAGGAGCAATCAGCTCGTCGAGCTTTCTGACGGCTTCATCGAGGTGCTGCCGATGCCCAGTCCCTTTCATCAGAGGGTCGTGCGATTCCTGTTCCGCTTACTGGAGCAGTTCGTTCTCGGTGCAGGCTGTGGCGAGGTGCTTTTTGCGCCGCTTCCCATCCGTTTGAAGCCGGGCAAGTTCCGCGACCCGGATATTGTGTATCTGAAGTCGGGGCGAATTGTCGATCCCCATCACCAGCCGCACGGCGCGGATTTGGCCATCGAGGTCGTGAGCGACGACGAGGAGGATCGCCACCGCGACTTGGAGACGAAGCGTGCGGAATATGCGGAGGCGGGGATTGCGGAGTATTGGATTGTCGATCCGCGCGAACACACGATCCTGGTGCTGGCACTTGCTGGTTCAACCTACCGCGTGTATGGCGAGTTTGCACGCGGCGCGACGGCCGCTTCACTGCTGCTGTCCGGGTTCACGGTGTCGGTGGACGCGGTGTTTGCGGCAGGCGAAAGCGAGCGTTAAGCGTCGGCGCGGCCCAACTGACTTTCAGGCCGCACCCACCGGCCGGCCTGTGCGGGTGATGGCCGCCAAGTCGTCCAGCCAGGCATCGATCAGCGTCGCCTGGTTGGCGTTCGCCTGGACCTGCCATTGGGCCTCCAGGCAGCGTTCCAAGCAGGCTGCGGCCGCCTCCTGGTCGCCGGGCCAGTCGGCATAAGCGGCTTGCACGGCCCGGACCAGCGGCTGGTCGCCTTCGATCGGCAGGCCGGCCAGGCAGCGCATCAGTTGCCGATAGAAATCCGCCGCCATGCCGGCCAGCTGGGTCAGTCGGGCCCGCCGCGGCGGGGCCTCTTTGCCTGCCTGATCCACGAACGGCCCGACGGTCTTGGCAAACTCGACGGCGTCCGCCTGGGGATCGCTCAGGTGAGTCAGCAGCGAGGCCCGGAACTCGTCCAACGCCTCGTCGGCCAGTTCCAGCGCCCGCCGCATACTGCCTTCGGACATCGCGGCCAAGCGAGTCGCAAGCTGCGGATCCAGGACCAGCCCCTTGGAGACCAGCAACTGGGCGATCGTCTCCGGCGGCAGGGGGCGGAAGCGCACGACCTGGCTGCGCGAGCGAATGGTGGGCAACTGCTTCTGCTCGCTGCTGCCGACCAGGATGATCACGGCCTTGGGCGGCGGCTCTTCCAGGGTCTTCAGCATACAGTTGGCGCCCTCCTGATTCAGAAAGTCCGCGCCGTCGATCACGGCGATCCGGCGGCCGCCGCTGTACGGTTTGAGGGCGATATCGTGACACAGCCCTTCGCGCATCCGGTGCTCGCGGTCCCCGATCAGCAGTTCCAGCGGGATAAAACTCTTGTCCTCCGGTTTGGCGACCAGAATCAGATCCGGATGCGTCCGCGCCGCGACTTGCTGGCACGCCGGACAGCGCCCGCAGGGGGCTAAGGCGTCCGCGGACGAGTTCTCGCAGAGCAACGCCTGAGCCAGCTTCAGAGCGAACGTGTGCTTGCCGATGCCCGGCGGGCCGACGAACAGGAACGTGCTCGCCAGCCGTCCGCGACGGACCGCGTGCCGGAACTGCTCGACGACCTGGTCGTGCCCCTGGATCTCCTGCCACGTCATCGCAATACCTCTTCCGCCGTCCGGCGAATATCCGCCTGGACCGATGCGACGTCGCGCCCGGCATCGATCACGGCGATTTCGCTCCGCCGCGCCGCTTCGGCCAAATAGCCGTCCCGGACCTTCTGCATATACGCCAGCCCCTGCGATTCCATCCGGTCGAGTTCCCGGTTCATTCTCCGTGCGGCCGCGGGGACGTCCAGATCCAGGACGAAAATCCGGGCCGGTTGCAAGCCGTCGACCGCAACCTCGCCCACGCGCCACAGGTCTTCGACCGCCAACCCGCCCGCATGGCCTTGATAGACCACGTTCGCCAGCAAGAACCGATCGGACACGACCGTCTGGCCTGCCGCCAAGGCCGGCCGAATCACCTGGTCGACCAACTGGGCCCGCGACGCCATGTACAGCAACATCTCCGCGCGGCGGCTGATCGGCGTATCCGACTTGTGCAGCAGGATTTCCCGCAGCCGCTCGCCCAGCTCCGTGCTGCCCGGGTCCCGGCACGTCGTAACCTGCCGGCCGCGCTGCCGCAACCAGTCCACAAACAACTCCATTTGCGTCGATTTCCCGCCGCCGTCGATGCCGTCAAAACTGAAAAACATGAACTCCCGCCTCGGGTTACCGTCCTGCGCGACCGCCCCCGGAAAGACACACCAGCCTGCCCACTCTTGACCGTGGAACCCGTTGGGCCCCGCTCGGTTCCACCCGTCAAGCACGTCGAAATCGTGATGGAAACACGAGGCCCTGTCAATCGCCCGCGGCTCAGGTCCGCCGAGAATGCCTGGCGCTGGACGAGGCATTGACGCCTGCGAGTTCTCGGTCGCACGCCGGCAGACGAGACAGGTCCGGGCACAGCCTCGGCAGCCAACTGCAGGGTTTGACCAACGCCCGACAGACCAGCACCCCGGCCTGTGTTGATTTCTCCGTTTTCACCGCTAGACTGGGCGTCGAGCCGAAAACCGGAAATTCCGTTCAGGCGTCTCGACGGTTGAGGCGTGCGGCGGCGGGCGTCTCCGCGCGGCTCAGCCGGCAACGAGAAACAATGAGGATCGCAGATCATGGACAGAACCTGCCCGAAAAGTGGGCCGTGGAGGCTCGCCGTGGTGTCCGTTGCCTGTGCCGTCGCGGTTGCGGGGGCGTCCGCGAGCGGTGAGCCGGGCCCGACGCCGCGAGACCGGCCCAACGTTCTCTGGATCACCGCCGAGGATATCAGCCCGGACTTGGGCTGTTACGGGGACACGTATGCCAGAACGCCGAACCTCGACCGGTTGGCGCAGGAAGGCGTCCGCTATACCCATGCCTTTGCCACGGCTCCGGTCTGCTCGCCGGCCCGCTCGTGCCTGATCACCGGGATGTATGCGACTTCGCTCGGCACCCAGCACCTGCGTTCGCTGTTTCCCATCCCCGAGCGGTTTGAGGGCTACCCGGCGTACCTCCGACGGGCCGGCTATTATTGCACGAACAACGAGAAGACGGACTACAACACGGCCGGCGAACAAGCGATCATCGCGGCCTCGTGGGACGAATCCAGCGGCCAGGCGCATTGGCGGAAGCGGCCGGCGGGGCAGCCCTTCTTCAGCGTCTTCAACTTGATGGTCTCGCACCAGTCGCGGGCCAGCGTCTGGCCTTGGGCGCAATTCGAATCGCTGGCCGCCAAGGCGTTAGCGCCAGCCGAACGCCACGATCCCGACCAGGCGCCGGTGCCCCCGTACTATCCGGACACGCCTTGCGTCCGCCGCACGCTGGCTCGCTACTACGACTGCGTCACCGCGATGGACAAGGAAGTCGGACGCATCCTGGAGGAACTGGCCACCGACGGACTGGCCGAGGACACGATCGTGTTCTTCTATGGAGACAACGGACGCGGCCTGCCGCGCGGCAAACGCACGTTGTACGACACGGGACTGCACGAGCCGCTGCTCATCCGCTGTCCCCAGAAGTACCAGCACCTGGCTCCTGCAGCCCCGGGCCAGACGATCGACCGCCTGGTCAGCTTCGTCGATTTCGCGCCGACGCTGCTTCGCCTGCTCGACATCCAACCGCCGCCGCACATGCAGGGCGTCCCGTTCCTGGGCCCCCACGCCGGTCCACCGCGCCAAGCCGTGTACGGAGCGCGGGACCGGGTGGACGAAGCGTACGACTTGGCCCGCTCGGTCCGCGATCACCGCTATCTGTACATTCGAAATTACGTGCCGCATCTGGCGTGGAATCAGCCGGAGGGCTTTTCCGACCAGGCGCCGATGCGCCGAGAGATTACTCAACTGGCCGCCGCGGGGAAACTGAATCCGGCGCAAATGGCCTACGCGGACGCTCCCAAGCCGGTCGAAGAATTGTTCGATACGGTCGCCGATCCGCACCAGATCCGCAATTTGGCGGGCGAGCCGGAGCATAGCGAAGTTCTCGAGCGGATGCGGGTCCTTCACCGCCAGTGGATCCTCGAGACTCGCGATCTGGGGTTCCTGCCAGAAGCAGAAATCTGGGGGCGTTGCGTGGATTGCACGCCGTGGGAATTGGCGCGGGATGATCATCAACGGTACCCGCTGGAGCGTCTGCTCGCCGCAGCCGAGCTGGTTGGTCGAGGCAGTCCGACCGTGCCGCGCCAATTGGAATTACTGGACGACCAAGACGCAGGCGTACGCTACTGGGCCGCCGTGGGACTGCACGCTGCTGGCGGCGAGGCCGTGCCGGCCCGCGACGCCCTGCGGCGAGCCTCGGCCGACCGCTCGCCCTCCGTTTGCGTCGCCGCTGCCGCGGCGTTGGCGGCGAGTGGCGATACGCGGACCGCCTTGCCGGTGCTCACCCGGCATCTTCAAGACCCGCAATTGGACGTCGCGCTGCAAGCCGCGCGAGCCCTGCAACTGCTGGGCGAACCGGCTCGCCCCGCCCTGCCGGTGATGCAGCGGGTACTCCAGACGGCACGGCAGCAGGGCACCGCCGCCCCGCAGTACCTGTTTCTGGATTTCAGCCTGCAGGCAGCGATCGCCGAAATGGAGCCCTAACCTGCCGGCGCACCTTGACCGGACAGGCAGCGGAGCATGCCAACTCGCCGCACCGAGACGAGTTCTATTCGCCCGTCGTACGAAACTGGCGGGCGCCGACGCTGTAGGCGCCCGGACCGCCGAAACGCAGGGCGATTTGCGGGGGACCGTCGCCGCTGAGCGTCACACGCAGCCGGTGTGTGCCCGCCTGGAGGGCCACCGGGATGAACTTCCAGCTCGCCTCAGCGCTGCGACAGATCGTCGTCTGGTCCAGCTTGATTTCGACCTGGCGCGGGCTGCGGAGTTGCAGTTGGTACAAATCGTCCTCAGGCACGTCGACATAGCCGTCGAGCACCACCGGTTCGTTGGCCTGCACGCCCAGGTCCTGCAGCCAGATGGCGGCGGACGTGTTTTCGGCGATCTTGGCCGGTCGGTTGGCTGCCGTGACCGCGAGTCCCTTGGTCCACGAGACGCCTTCCGGGGCATGGACGGGTTCCAGCGCCGGCGGTTGCGTGATCCGCACCGGGATCGGCTCGCTGACCGCGGCGGGGGCCTGGGCGCCCGCGAGAAACGTGGCGGCGTGCAGCCTGGCCTGGCCCAATCCCAGCTGCCGGGTGTCGATCGAGAACTCGCCCGCCGCCTGTTCGATTCGCCCCAACACGCGATCTCCGCTGCGCAATTCCAGCGCCGCAGCTTGGGGTGCGGTCGCTTTCAGTTTCAACGTCTGACCCAGCGGTACATCGCCGGTTCCGTCCCGTTCCAAACGCACCGTGCTTCCGTGGTTGTCGACCGCCGTGGACCACGCCGCGCGGCCTGGCGTCTGGATCGCATCCGCAACGACGGCAACCAGGCGGAATTCATGCGGGCCGTCGGG
>CAIYOB010001157.1 GCA_903927685.1 uncultured Planctomycetaceae bacterium | reverse complement strand
TCGCCGCATCCGCCTGGCTCAGGACCAGGGGGCGGCCAAGCCGGCCCCTCCTCCGCGATTCCGCCCCCCGCCGCGTTGGCCCGGCACCCGGCGGACCGGCACTTGTTGAGTCCCGGCGTCGAGGGACTCGCTGGTGGCCGGCCCTTTGTCACTCTGCCGCAGCGGGACTTTGCCCGCCGCGAGCAGCGCGAGTCGTTTGCGGCGGCGGTGCGAGCGGCGATGGTGCCGCCGCCGGCCGACGACGCGACCGTAGACCGGGCAGGCGAGGCGGTCGAGCGGGCCGGCGCCGCCCTGCCGGCTTGGCGGAACCGGCCTGCGCTCGAGCGTGCCGCGCTGCTGCTGGCCGCCGCCGACCGCTTGCGGGCCGAGCGGGACATCTTGTCCGGCCTGATCATCCGCGAGGCCGGCAAGACGTGGCGGGAAGCCGACGCCGACGTGTGCGAAGCCGTTGACTTTTGGGAGTACTACGCTCGCCAGGCCGTGGGCCTGTTCGAGCCGCGGCGGCTGGGACGCTACGTGGCCGAATGGAACGAGGTCTGGCATCAGCCGCGCGGCGTGGCCGTCGTGATCAGCCCTTGGAATTTCCCCTTGGCCATCTGCGCCGGAATGACCGGCGCCGCGCTGGTGACAGGCAATTCGGTCGTGGTCAAGCCGGCCTCGCCGACGCGCGGGATCGCGCGGGCGATGTGTGACGCCTTGTGGCAGGCCGGCGTGCCGGAGGGGGCCCTGCAATTCGTTCCCGGCAGCGGCGAGGTCGGTGCGGCACTCGTCCGGGACCCGCGCGTGGCGCTAATCGCCTTTACGGGTTCGCGCGAAGTCGGACTGGAAATCCTCCAGGCCGCAGCCGCTACGCCCGAAGCGCAGGACCACGTGAAAAAGGTGGTCTGCGAGATGGGCGGCAAGAACGCCGTGATCGTCGACGAGTCGGCGGATCTCGATGAAGCCGTCCTAGGTGTCCGGCAGTCGGCCTTCGGCTACGGCGGTCAGAAGTGTTCCGCGTGCAGTCGCGTCATCGTCTTGGACAGCGTGCACGAGGTGTTCCTGCGACGCCTGGTGGCTGCCACTCGGTCGCTGATCGTCGGCGATCCGCTGGAACCCGGAACGGACGTGGGGCCGCTGATCAACGCCGCCGCCGCCGAGAAAGTCCGGCGGTACATCGAGATCGGGCGGCAGGAGGGCGTCCTGGAACTGGCGTGCGACGTGCCGCCCGGCCTGGAGCAGCGGGTCGGCAAGCCCTTCGTCGGGCCGCACATCTTTTCCGCGATCGAGCCCCAGCACCGCCTGGCTCAGGAGGAAGTCTTTGGGCCCGTGTTGGCGGTGATGCGGGTCCGGGACTTCGACCAGGCGCTCGCCTGGGCCAACGCCACCCGTTATCGACTGACTGGCGGCGTCTTTTCCCGCAAACCGTCCCACCTGCAGCGAGCCCGGCGGGAGCTGAATGTCGGCAACTTGTACCTGAATCGCGGCATCACGGGCGCGCTGGTCGGCCGGCAGCCGTTTGGCGGTTTCGGTCACAGCGGCACGGGAACGCAAGCCGGCGGGCCGGAGTACCTGCTGCATTTCGTCGAACCGCGCTGCGTTTGCGAAAATACCTTGCGACACGGCTTTGCGCCGGGACTGGAGTGACTGACCGGCGGACGCTCAGCCAAGGGGGTAGACCATGTCAGCGACCGACAGCCTGGACACACGCTCGGCTTCCTGCAGTGCGCCCCAGGATAGCTCCCCGGGGCGGCTCGTCACGTCCGCCGGCGAGGCACACCCTCACGCCCGGGGGCCCTGCTGTGTCGAGGACGTGGAACTGCGCGGGCATATCATCGATAGCTTGATCCTGCCGAAGGTCCTCGACTGTAACGTTTCTCCAAGGTGCGGCCGAGCAGGGCGACTTTCGCGCCGCAGCGAGCCAGTTCGACGGCGACGGCCGAGCAGAGCGTCCCGCGCGCGCCGATGACGACGGCGGTCTGGTCGAAGAACTCGAGTCGGTCGTCGACGAGAAAGAGCTGAAGGGCCTCGTCCGATCGGTTCAGGCCCCGATCTGGCCACGTTTCGCAACGCGGTAGCGCGACGCTGACCTTGGCCAGGTGTTGGCCGATGGCCGATGAATCTGTGGGCGATCGGATCTCTCACAGAATCAGCAAAGCCAGCAGAGAGTTGTCTAGCGGTGTCGTTCATGATTTGGATTTCCAGCAGATTCAGGGAGGCCAGCAGATTGGGACCTCTGATTCCGATGCTCTTGAAGAGAGAAACTTGTGTTTGCCGGGTTCTCTGGCAGATTGGAACTGCGGTTTCAATCTCAACGAATTCAATCTGTTGGCCTCCCTGAATCTGCTGGAGGCCTATCCGTTCGTTTGCCCTGTGCCGACGGAAAATCTCCGGAATAGACCGACTTTCGCGCCGTAGCGAGCCAGTTCGACGGCGACGGCCGAACAAAGCGTCCCACCCGCATCGGTACCGAGGAGTTGGCGGCCCTGGCGCCCGGCTAGGCCGGCTGAAGGAACCGCCGCAAGGAGACCACGGCAGTGACAGCAGCCCAGATCCTGATGTGTCCTCCCGATTACTATGGGATCGAATACCGGCTGTCCCCAATTGCAGCGAGAACTGCGGCGGCAAGGGGTCCAGCCACGAGAAACGCCGCTGGGCGAATTCGTCAAGGCTGGCGGGAGCGCCAAATGCTTGACCCTGCGTCTGGACGGCGATGATGCCGCGGCCTGGAAACGGGCTCGAGTTGGCGGGCCGGGGGAGGAGCGTTGACACTCCGCGATTCGGCTAGTGCATTGTCGAAGCTAAGTGTTGGGGTGCCTGGGGTCGAGTGCAGCGAGCC
>CAIYOB010001156.1 GCA_903927685.1 uncultured Planctomycetaceae bacterium | reverse complement strand
CCGCCGCAGCGCTGGGCATCTCCGAGTCGACGGCGGACGCGGACTGGGCGTACGCCAAATCGTGGCTCCGTGTCGCCATGTCCGCTGACGCCGCACCCCGCCCCGGCGTTTGAAGCGCTGTCCGGATGCCGCCGCGGGATCACCAAACGCCCAGGCACGAGATATTCTCATCCGCCTGTCCGCCCAAAACGCCGGCGAGCCCTTGCCCTATAGCAATGCATTGACGATCTTTTATGTGTCTTTGTCCTGTCTGGCAAAACCCGGTTCTCTGCAGCGGCTGGAATCTGATAACGCATAAACAATTCTGAATTTTTTGATTTATGCGTCGGGGAAACGGCAGCGGAATCTCGCACTGTTAGACGGGCGGTGGACGCGTCTGGAATGGAACGGAACTTGGGGTGTGGTTGACGAGATGGAGGAAAGTGGCTTGGCGGAGCAAACGTACTTTGAGGGCGCGCGGAAGATCCCCGCAGGCGACGCGCGCGAGGCGTACCTGCGCCGGGTCTGCGGCGAAAACGCCGAGCTGAAGCAGCGAATTCAGAAACTGCTACAAGCGTACGACGAACATGCGAGTTTTCTGGAGTTTTCGCCCGTCGCCGTCGCCGACTCGTCGACCCTCGATTCGCCCGTCGGCGAGCGGCTCGGCGCCCAAATCGGGCCGTACAAGCTACTGCAGCAGATCGGCGAAGGGGGCATGGGCGTGGTCTTCATGGCCGAGCAGCACGAGCCGGTCGAGCGGCGCGTGGCGCTGAAGATCATCAAGCCGGGGATGGACACGCGGCAGGTGGTGGCCCGCTTTGAGGCCGAGCGGCAGGCGCTGTCGCTGATGGACCATCCGCACATCGCCCGGGTGTTGGATGCCGGCACAACGGACGGCGGGCGGCCGTACTTTGTGATGGAGTTGGTCAAGGGGCTGCCAATTACCCAGTACTGTGACGAGAAGCAGCTCTCGCCCCGGGCGCGGCTGGGACTGTTCGTGCAAGTCTGCCAGGCGGTCCAGCACGCGCACCAGAAGGGCATCATCCACCGCGACCTCAAGCCGTCGAACGTGATGGTGGCCGAGTATGACGACCGGGCCGTGCCCAAGATCATCGACTTTGGCGTGGCCAAGGCTTGCCAGCAGCGGCTGACGGAACGGACGGTGTTCACCGAGTACGGGCAGATCGTGGGGACGTTGGAGTACATGAGTCCCGACGCGGAAGATGCGGACGGCGGCGTATTCCGCCTCGTCACACACGATCCGCCGCGAGCGGACGACATGGCAAGAAAGCTGACCAAGGGCACACAACCCACCCACACGACGTTAGGCGGCAACCGAATGCCCCGCCAGTCAGCCCCCCCTTAGCCTCCCCGGCCTGATGCGAAGACGCCGCCGCCCCTCGCTGCCCCAATCTGCAGCCTCTGCCACCTATGGTTTAGCTCGAATGCCCCAAGAAATAAACGGTTCGGTGTTGACAACGGTTGTCTGGAGGGGTCAAATCTAGCTGCACTTTCGATGGTCGTTGGGTCCAACTGAACAAGGGGGGCATGGCGATGCGGAAGGGACAACATTTGGCGGACCGATTGGGCATCCTCCGCGCGCTGGGTTGGGTACGCCCTGGCAAACAGGGAAAGCATCGCGGGGAGGGTACTCGGCGCAAGGGTCACCGGGTTTTCTTTGAGCCCTTGGAAGAGCGGGCGATGCTTTCGCTGTGCGTCTGGGAGGGCGGCGGAGGCAACCCGCTCTGGTCGAATCCCGCCAACTGGCACTCGGGCGTGGTGCCCAGCGACGATGACTCGCTCGTGTTCCAAGGAACGTCGGCGGCGCAGACCGAGAACGACCTTCCGGCCGGGACATCCGTCCGCTCGCTGTCGTTCCTGTCGAGCGGTTTCTCGATCGCAGGGAACAGCCTCGCGGTGACCAACCGGATCTTCCTAGGCCCGGGGGCCGGCGGGGCGACCATTGCGGCGGACGTCGCGTTGAACGGGGCCGTTCGGGCCACGATTGTCGGCGGGCCGTTGTTGTTTACGGGGACGGTGTCCGGTAGCGGCAGCTTGACCGAGAACGGGAACGGCGTGTTGGTCTTGGGTGCAGCCGCCCAGTTCACGGGGGCGACGGCGATCCAAAGCGGCGCGACGCTACAACTGGGGGCTCAGGATGCGCTGCCCAGCGGTCCCGGTGCCGGCACGGTCAAGGTCAACGGCACCCTGGACTTGGCCGGCTACAGCGCTACGGTGAACGGGCTGTCGGGCCGAGGAATCGTGACCTCCGGCGTCTCGGGTCCGGCGACGCTGAGCGTGAATACCAGCGGCCAGTCGAGCACGTTCTCGGGCCTGATTCAGGATGGCGCGGGGCGGTTGGCGCTGACCACGGTGGGGACGGGCACACTGACCTTGACCGGCAACAACACGTTCACCGGCCTGGCCACCGTGAATGCCGAGAGCACGCTCCGGCTGGGCAGCGCCCTGGCGTTGCCAGGCGACCCCGAAGTCAACGGCACGCTGGACCTGGGCGGGTACAGCGCCACACTGGACGGCCTGTGGGGCAGCGGACTGGTCACGTCAAGCGTGGCGGGGGCGGTGACGTTGACGGTGGATACCTCGGACTATCCGGGCACGTTCTCGGGCGTGATTCAGGACGGTTCGGGAACGGTGACCGTAGCCAAGATCGGCAGCGGCACGCTGGTGTTGAGCGGGAGCAACAGCTACAGCGGCGGGACCACGCTCACCGCCGGAACGCTGCAAGTGGGCGACGGTTCCAGCAACGGGTCGCTGGGTTCCGGAACCGTTGTGGACAACGGCGAACTGGTATTCAGTCCCGGCGGCACGGCGACAATTGCGAACGAAATCTCCGGCAGTGGGACGGTGACACAAACGGCGGGCACGGTCGTGCTGACCGGGGACAACACGTACACAGGCCAGACCACGATTTACAGCGGGGTCACGCTACGGCTGGGCGCGGGAGGCACGAGCGGCACGCTTGGTTCCGGCAGCGTGACGGTCTATGAGGAGTCGTCGAGTGCGGCGCAACTCGTCTTCAACCGCAGCGATGAAGTCACGGCCGACAACGACATTTCGGGATTCCTCGGCGTGGTGCAGCAAGGCTCGGGAATGTTGGTCCTGACGGGCAGCAACACGTACACGGAAGGCACGACCATCAGCGACGGGGAACTGTGCGTGGGCGCTGGCGGGACTGCGGGAACGCTGGGTTCGGGAGCCGTCGCGGTCGGCCAGGATGGCGTGCTGCTGTTCGAGCGGAGCGACACGTTGACCGTCAGCAATTCGATCAGTGGGCAAGGCGACCTCCGTCAGGAGGGCTCTGGGACACTGATCCTGAGCGGCGAGAATTCGCTCGCCAACGCCACGCTCAGCGCGGGCACGCTCCGGGTGGAAGGCGAGTTGACGCTGAGCGGATCGTTGACCAACCTGGCGACCCTGGGCGTCGCGGGCAGTGGCGTCGTCACGCACGGAAGCACGCGGATTGCGGGGACCGCGGCGGCGCTCTCGGCCGGCGAGGTCCTCCTGGACTCGACGGGCCTGGGAGTTGGCAGCACGTCGCTGACGTTCGAGATTTCGACCGACGGGGTCAGCTATTACCCGATCGCGGACGGCGGGACGACGGACACCCAGACGCTGCTGTCCGGCCTCCAGCCCGAGACGGACTATTATCTGAGAAGCCGGGCCACGTATCTGGTCCAGGGTCAAGAACGCGACGCATTTTATGACGGCGGGATGGTGACCACCGGGCCGGGGCCTGGTCCGGGCGTGCCGGACACGGCCGGATGGTATCGCGTGGCGGCCATCCGAGGCGTGGGTGGCTACCTTCCGGACTTGACCCCCAGTTCCGGTTCGACCGCCTATGACTATCCAGCCGTTCTGCCGTCAGCGACCGCTCAGGCGCTTTCGCCGCGCGACGCCCGGGTGCGGGTATTCGGGGACAGCGGCACGCCGCCCTCGGGTTCCGAACAGGTTTTTGTTTTCGATCGTTCCTGGTTCTTTGCCGAGTCGCCCCAAGCCGCGGTTCTCCAGGCCGTGCGGGGGCTGGTCTACGATCAATCCGTGCCGACCGTAACCGACGGCGTGATCGAAGTCTGGCATGTCGATGGCACGATCGGCGAGCAGACCTACGACCTGTGGACCTTCGATCCGGACAAGTATCCTGAAGAGTTTTGTGAAGGGCTCTACCAGTTCATTCTGCAGCGTCTGGATGCGAACGCTCCCTGCCAAAACGCCTGCGAATGCAGTGGCGGGGGAACGGGCGGGGACGGGGCTGGCATGGACGGGGCCGGGGGAACTTGTGGCGTGCCCGAAGCCTCTGGCGGCTCGGTGATGCGCATGCCTGCCATTCTAAGCAGTGGTGCTGCCTCGGCGTGCAATGCCGGAGTTGCGGGGCTGACCTATGCCAGTCGCGAGGTCTCGCTGGACACGGGCTTTGGCCCCGGCTGGAGTGACGCCGACGAACTGCCGTTGCTCGTGGGCGGCGAGCAGAGTCTGGTCGCTCGCTTCGGCGCCGAGCAGACCGTGTGGTTCGATGCCGAGCAGGACGGCAGCTACACGGCACGCTACGGCAGTCAAGACGCCCTCGTTCACGACGGGGACAACGACCTGTTCATCCTCACCCGGCAAGACGGTTCGCGGCTGGAGTTCTTCGACAACGACCAGACGGACCATCCCCAAGGCGGCTTGTACCGGTGGCTGCAACCCGGTGGCGCCACGATCCAGGTGACCGCCTGGACCGACACCGGAATCGGCGGCCGAATCGCGGAAGTCCTGGACAAGACCACGCCCACCGGGCAGGCGCACTGGAAGCGAGAGTTCACGTATGTGACCACGGACGATGGGCTCGACCACGTCCAGACTCTGACGCTCTCGCAGTACGATGACACCAGTTCCCAATGGGTCAGCGTCCGCAAGCAGAGCTACAGCTACTACGGCTACGGGGCCTCCTACGGACTGGCTGGCGACTTGAAGACGATCGTCACGCAGCACTGGGACGCCACGGCCCAGCAGTGGGTGGGCGACGACATCAATTACTTCCGTTACTACACCGGCGCAAGCACGGCCCATCGGTTGAAACGCGTGCTGCTGCCCAACGCCTACGCCGCCTTCGTCGCCGTCTACGGTGATCCCGACAACCCCTACAACTCCAACGCGGGCGATGGTCCCTCCGATCCGCTCGCAGGCTACACCTGCTTCTACTACGAGTACGATGCCGACGGCCGCGTGAGCGAACGAACGGTCTTCGGCCAGAGCAACGAAACGGACTACGCGGTCACGCTCAGCACCCACAGCCGCAGCGTCAATCATTGGGACCGCAAGACGATCGAGACCCGTCTGGACGGCGCCACGAGCACGGTCTACGTCAACTACCTGGGGCAGACGTTGCTCACGGACCTGTACGCCGCCGCCGCGCAGACGCACACGTTGACTTATAACCGCTACGATGCCGACGGGCGGCGGGTGCTGACCGCGGAGCCGTCCGCCTTTGTGGCGCAAAGCGGCGTGTACTATGACGAAGACCTGCCCGACCTGATCGACTACGCGGACGGCGACTCGCCGTACCTGAGCGACACGGCCGGCCTGTTTCGAGTGACGACATACTACGCTTCGACTTCGCAGGACATCGACGAAGACACGGCAGGCGGTGTTCAAGGCTACGTGTACCAGACGGCAGTGGCCCACGGCGAGGACGCCGCACGGCTGACCCCCGGTTCCCAGGGTGGGCCGATCCTGCTGGCGGCCTACACGTTCTATGCCCGCACGGTCGGCGACGGCACGATCTATCCCGTCGCCGAGCAGACCGTCTACACGAACGAGGACGGGACCGGCGCGGTGACCACCGCCTACGCTCACAGCTGGTACTCGGGCACCTTCCAGGTCCAGGAACAAACGACCACGCTGCCCGAAGTCGAGACCAATCAGAACGGTTCCGGGACCAGCGCCACCAGCAACCAGTGGTTCGATGACCGCGGCAATCTTGCCTGGACGATGGACGAACTGGGGCGCGTCACGTACCGCGAGTACGATTCGCTGACCGGCCGGCTCCAAGAGACCATCGAAGACCTTGACGACACCACGGCGGATGCCCTTCAGTTGACTATTCCGACCGGCTGGACCCTGCTCGCCTCGGGCGGTGCGAACCGGACGACGGATTACCAGTACGATGCCTTCGGCCGGGTGACCCGGAGTCTCGGCCCGGCGCACGCCGCCGACATCGACGGCACACCGACCAGCGTCCGCACGGCCAGCTGGACGGTCTACAATGACGCCGCGCACGAGACCCGTGCGGCGCAGGGCTACGCCGTGGAGAGTGCGCCGGAAACCTGGGACGACTTCACCATCGTCGGCCCCGTCTCGATCACCAAGACCGACCGCGACGGCCGTACGACCGAGCGGATTCAAGCCGCCTACAGTGGCGATTTGGACGACCTGGCCACGGCCACGATCTCGCAATCGGACTACACCGCCTGGACCACCTCGCAGTACAGCAAGACCCGGCTGGTTTCGACGCGGGTGTATGACGATATCCCGAGTTCCGGCAGCGGCACGTCGGTCGCGAACTACCAGCAGACGACCTACGGCTACGAAATGTTCGGAGCCGCCCAGAAGGGTCGGCAGAACAAGACGGTCGCGCCGGACGGCACGATCACGCGCGTGGTCTTCGACGCCCGCGGCAACGTTCTCGAAACCTGGCTCGGCACCGACGACACGGGGGCCACGGACACCGACCCAACCGGCAACCAGGCCACCGGCAACAACATGGTTCAGGTCGCCGGTTCGGTCTTCGATGCCGATGGCAACCTGACGGAGTCCCGCGCCTACTTCGGCTCCGGCACCAACGATTACTACACGACGCTCTACCAGTACGATTGGCGTGACCGCGCGACCGACGTGCTCTCGCCAGCCGGCGTGGTGGCGCACTACGAACT
>CAIYOB010001155.1 GCA_903927685.1 uncultured Planctomycetaceae bacterium | reverse complement strand
GCACAAGTCGGCCAATGCGGCCACCCGCTGGTCCGACGGCAAGGCCGGTGGAACCGCCACGGGGGAAACCGGAGCGATCGCTGCGGTGCGCAGCGGCGCGGACGCGGGGACTGCTGGGGCGGGCTGAGGGCGTGGGGGTTCCGCAGGGGCGGGCCGGACCGGCTGGGACGCAGGTCGCGCCGGCGCGGCTGCCGCGCGAGTCGGTTCCGGCCGCGGTTCCGGCGGCTGCACTGGCGGCGATTCCGCTACGACCGCTACGGCCTGTGCCACGGGAATCGCCACCTGGGGCGGCCTGGCGATCTGCTGCACCCCGCTACGGTACAGACTTTCCAGTTTCTGCCGCAGGATGGCTCGCGACCGCTGTCGGGCGTGGGGATCTGGATGGGTGGTCATCGTACTCTCGAAACGTCCTGGACTTGGCGAGCCGACAATATACCCCAAGCCGGCCGCACAGGCGACAAGCCTCTGCGGGCGGACGGCGCAAAATGGACAACGGGAACTGTTTAGGTTGACAGACCGCCGTCCGGACGAAATGATTAAGGCATGCGGGCTAGTCGCTTCTGCTGGGAGAGGATTATGTCGATGGATAGTTTTCGAATCCGGACGCCGTTACTGGTCGCCGTCTTGGTGTTTACACGCTTGGTATTGCCGACCGGACTGCGGGCGGCGGACGAGCCGAAACCGGCAGCGGAACCACAGCCGGCGGCACAGGAACAGCCGCCTCAAGAGGCACCGCCGGAACCAACCGATTACGAAGTCATGCCGTTGCCCGCTTGGGCTCTTGGCGATAGTCCGCAGGACAAGAAAGAGCGTAGCGACAAGGATGTCCGAAAAGAGGCGATCCTGCGGGGTTCAGAGCCGTTCACTTCCGCGGAGACGAAAAAGTGGCTCGGGGATTACTATTCCCGGTACTACTTTGCGTTGATGACGCATCCCAAGAACATCGGAGAATGGCCCAAGGCGCGAGTCAGTTTGGCTCGCGCCCTTGCGGCTCCTCAGATGCAAGCGGCCCCACTGCTTGAGGTTCACGATTTTCTGGTGAACGTGGTCAGTCAAGCCATGCCGCCACTGATTCGCGGCAACTATCACCCGGCGGTGCGTTGCAACGCGATGCTGTTGCTGGCCAGCCTGAATTCGCAAGATCCCTTGTTTGTCGGTGATGCCAAGCGACCGGCCGTGCCCTTGATCCAGTCCCTGAAAGTCATGCTGGACGAACTGGCGAATCCCCAGCAGATCGATGGCGTCCGGGCTGCGGCGTTGGCGGGCATTCTGCGGCACGTGGAAATTGATCGCCAGCTGCCCGATGGCCAGCGGCGATTGGTGGGCAACAATGCCGAGACCATGATCGTCGATGCGATGCTGCTGTTGGTCAATGCCAAGCAGGCGCCTGAAGGACGCTCACAAGCCGGGCACGACTGGATGCGGCGTCGGGCGGTCGAAATCCTGGGCTACTTGGGCAGCCCCGGTCAAGGCAACAGTGTATTGACGGGCCTGGACGGCGTGTTGACCGACAACAAGTCGCCGGTGGCGCTCCGCTGTTCGGCCGCCGAGGCCCTGGGCCGTCTCAAGATCCCTGCGAATGCGAACGTCAAGGTGGCAGATACCGCCAAGAAATTGGCCACGGTGGCCGTGTTCGCGTGCCAAAAGGAACTCCAACGCGTGACGGAACAGGAGGAACAGGAAGCCCAAGACAAGCTGCAAGCTGCCGGTGCCTCAGGCATGGGAATGGGGATGGGCATGGGCATGGGTTCGGGCATGGGCATGGGTGCCGAGATCGGGGGCTATGGCGGATCGGGCGGATATGGGGGCGCCAGCGATATGCCGTCCATGATGCCTGAGATGGGCGGCATG
>CAIYOB010001154.1 GCA_903927685.1 uncultured Planctomycetaceae bacterium | reverse complement strand
TCACGTTGATGACATACCCGATGTTCACCACGTCCGCCGGCTTCTTCTCGCCGTCGGCCCGAAACGCCGGGTCCCAGCCAGCGCACGGGATGCCGGAGCCGCGCAGCAGTTCGATGTCCTGGCCGTGCCCGCAGCCATAGTCGAAGACGGACGTTTCGCCGTGAACCAACCCGTCGCGCAACAGGCACTTGATCGGCAGCGAATAGCTCGGCCGCCAGATCGCCGTCTTGTGCCGGGCGATTTCCGTCTCGTGGGCGTTCATGGTATGACTCGTCGGGATGCAGCGCCCGCAACTAACGTGATGGCTTGAGCGTGGGCTCCGAAAAAGCCCAGTATTGTGCCCACGTTTGCTGGATGCAAGACCGTTTTCCGACCGTGGCCGTGGCAAGCTGTCCGGCGGATTGCCGATGCCGACGAAGAAGGAAGGGGGGCCCCTCTGTGGCACGACGCGACAACGCACTGCGCGGCGAATCTTCGCGCCCGGCCCGCTTGCCCAAACGTTCCAGACGCTATGGCATCGGGAAAGAAATCGGCGGCGCAGTCTACGTTCACCGCCGGTACGAGGATGTGTTCGGGGCGCCGTGCCAAGAGGCTCGCCAGTGTCTGCCAGCTGATTTCCGGTACACGGTCGTTAAACTAACCTTAGCGACTCGGGCGTTCTCGTTCATCCAGGTCGACGATTTCGACAGCGTTCCTGAGCCGACGATCGGCACCGTGATCGCTGTCAAGCCGGACGGATCGTGCCGGCGGATCGAACCGCCGAGCGATCCCTACATCTACCACCACAAGTGGCTGTTCGTAGCGGACGACTACGACGGCTTCGACGTCGCGGAAAGCCAAGCCAGATCGGGCGCATGGCTGGCCTTGCCGGAGGTCGATAGATCCCGTATTGGCCGTGCGTGCTACTGGCAGACTTACGTCGTGCCGCGTCTGGATGAGCAGGCCGCGACCGGCCCCGCTGGATTGGGGCGAAAAGCCTAGGGGGTCCCGTTTGAGCAGTCTTGGGCTGTGGCGGGAAGAACGTGCTGGTCCTCCGGGCGAACGACACGCCGATTTTCTTTTCGCCCAATTCCCACAGGAACAAGCTGATGTGGCCTCGGAGGTCGCGAGCGGGGGACAGAGCCAGAGTGCGTCTCTGCTCCGAGGACACCGACCGCGGAGCGGTCCCAGAGGGTAGCCGGTGGTCAAGCGCAGCGCCGACCACCGGTACGCCGAGAGGACCAATCCGTGCATCCCAGAGGGATGCCAGAGGCCACGCGCACACGCCGGATGCCGGTCCTCTGGCACGCCTCCGGCGTGCGGAAACCGTGCTGGGCTGCCGTGTCCGGTGGTGTCGCTGCGCTCAACCACCGGCTAAGCTCTCAGAACCCTCCGGGTTCACTGGGCCGAGCTGGACCGCGCGGGCGGGCACGCGGAAGCGTGCTCCTGAAAACGGCTCTCATCGCCGCTGGAGGAGACCTTTGGACGATGCTCCTTTAGCCTTGCCCCCGATGTCAAGGGTCAACGCATGCCCGCAAGAACTCTGACACCATGATTGTAGCAGTCCGACCGATGTCCTGGCCGTGCCCACACCCGTAAATGCCCACGGCTTGCCCGTGGGATACTTACGCTCGGTGCTACACACGAACGCGCTTCACCCCGCCAGTCCGTTGCCTAGCGGCGACGAAGCCGCCGCTGGGCAACGGACTGGCGGGCTGGGGATGTCCGCCCGTGTAGCGACGAACGTGAAACTCCCACGGACAAGCCGTGGGCATCCTATTGCCCGGGCCGCGCCAGGCTTCTGACACTTGTTTCTC
>CAIYOB010001153.1 GCA_903927685.1 uncultured Planctomycetaceae bacterium | reverse complement strand
GGCCTCGTCGGTCCGGTGATCCCTGCAGTTACCGCACCGGCGGCGGTTCGATCCGCGGCTGCAAGCGAGCGGTGTTCGGTTGCCAGCCGCCGGCCGCGGCATTGGTCGTCGGCCTGTTGAACTGCGGCCCGTTGAACTGCGGCCCGTTGAACTGCGGCCCGTTGAACTGCGGCCCGCCACTCTGCGTTCCGTCGCCGGGGCCAGCCGCTGTCCCGTTGCGGTTTCGCAGGCGCAAGTGGTAGTCCGCCGGGTATTGAAAGGTCGCCGGATTGGTTTCCGGATAAATGTGCCGCTCGGTCGGACGGGACGCCTCGGCGGCGGCTGAAGCGCCGGTCAGCGGCAGATCCGGTTCGTTGGCGATCGCGTCCGCAGGATTCGCTTGCGGAGCGTTCTGTTGCGCAGGATTCGCTTCCGCAGGGTTCGGTCCTACGACCGTTGGCGGAGCCTCGGCCGTCGCGGACACCGGGGGGGTTGGGGACGCCGGGGGCTCCGCGGGCAACGCCGGCCCTGGAGGCGGCGCATGCTGCATCGAGGCGGCGACAACCAAAGGGTCCGCGTTCTCCGATGGGCTGGCCGACCGCTGGTCGGCAGTCCGGACGTTGGCGAGATTCGCGACAGGTCCAGACGGCGCTGCATCCGCGGTCGGACCGACCTTCACGAGCGGCGCACTCGGCTCGCTCCGCCCCTGAGTCGCTGGCGAAATCAGGGACAGGGGAACCGGCGGCATCTCGGCTGTCGGAATCCCCGGCAGGGCCATCACGTCGGCGGCCTCGACGCCGGCCATTTGATCCGAGTCCTGATCCGGGGCCGAATCCCAAATCGCGGACAGGGCCAGTGCCAGGACCGCAATCAAGCCCGCGGCGAGTCCACCCCGCACCGCCCAGCGGGGAAAGCGAAACCGCAGCCAGGGCGAGTTTCGCGACGCCAGCGAGGGGATCCACTGCGTGCTCTCCTTGCGCCGCTCGGGCGGAGGCGGAACAGCGGCGGTTCCGCCGGCGTCCGGGACAGGCGGCAGAAGCTCCGGCTCCGGAGCCCGCACGGTGATCGGGATCGTCGCACGGATCTCCGCCTGGTCCGCGTCGGCGCGATTCGCCTCGACAGGTTCCGTTTCTTCGGCCAAGCGGGGCAGGCGAATCAAGACGGGGATCGCCTCGCCGGCCCTGCCCGCAGCCTTGTGACGCGTTCGCTCCCGGGACCCTGCCGTCGTTCCCGATCGTCGACTTTTCGCGGTGGTCATGATCGCTGTCCGCCCGGACGATGTGGTTGCCAGTTCAAGTCGTGCTAGCATGCGCAAGCGGCCGCGCAAGGCTATGGGGAGACGATCCTCCGTTCCTGTTATCGGTACCGGTTGTGACGATCTTGAGCCCTGGGCGGACTTTTCGGGCTGGGCGGCCGGGAGCGGTGAAGTCCACGGCGCGAGCTTGCTCGGCGCGTATCGCGGCCCTTATAGTAACGCAGACAACCACCTGACCTTGGATAGGAGCACCTGCCATGACCCTGCATTCCCTTGCTCGCTGGATCGTCACCGTCAGCGGCCTCGCGCTCGCCGCTTCGCCGCCCGTCGCCCCGGCGGCCGACAACGCCGCGGCCCCGACCGCCAATCACCTAGTGATCCACGCCGACCGCGGCCGGATCACGATCGACCGGAATATCTACGGGCATTTCGCCGAACACCTGGGCCGCTGCATTTACGAAGGCATTTGGGTGGGCGAGGACAGCCCGATCCCGAACACGCGCGGGATCCGCAACGACGTCGTCGCCGCACTTCGCGAGATCAAGATCCCCGTGCTCCGTTGGCCCGGCGGCTGCTTTGCCGACGAATACCACTGGAAGGACGGCGTCGGACCACGCACCAAACGGCCGACGATGATCAACACGCACTGGGGCGGAGTCACCGAGAACAATCACTTCGGCACGCACGAGTTCCTGGACTTGTGCGGTCAACTGGGCTGCGAGCCGTACATCTGCGGCAACGTCGGCAGCGGCACGGTCCAGGAGATGCAGCAGTGGGTCGAGTACCTGACGTTCGACGGCATCAGCCCGATGGCCGACTGGCGGCGGCAGAATGGCCGCGAGGAGCCATGGTCCGTCAAGTACTGGGGGGTGGGCAACGAGAATTGGGGCTGCGGCGGAAACATGACCGCCGAGTACTACGCCGACCAGTACCGCCGCTACGCCACCTACGTCCGCAACTTTGGCGAGAACCGGGTGTTCAAAATCGCCTGCGGCCCGAATCGGGCCGACTACCATTGGACCGAAGTGCTGATGGAACAGTGCGCCCGGCGGATGAACGGCTTGGCGCTGCACTACTACTGCGGCACAGGCCGGAAGAGTCGCTCGGCGACCCAGTTCACCGAAGTCGACTGGTTCCACCAGCTGAAGAACGCCCTGGTGATGGACGAGCTGATCACCAAGCACGCCGAGATCATGGACCGTTTCGATCCCGACAAGAAGGTCGCCCTGATGGTCGACGAATGGGGCGCCTGGCACGCGGTCGAACCCGGCTCGAATCCCGGCTTCCTGTACCAGCAGAACAGCCTCCGCGACGCGTTGGTCGCCGGCGTGACGCTGAATATCTTCCAGCAGCATTGCGACCGCGTGCGCATGGCGAACATCGCCCAGACGATCAACGTCCTGCAGGCGATGATCCTGACGGACAAGGAGAAAATGCTCCTCACGCCGACCTACCACGTGTTCGGCATGTTCGCCGTGCACCAGGACGCCAAGTGGCTGCCGGTCGAGTTGACTTGCGGCCAGTACCGCTGCGAGCAAGAGCAGATCCCCGCGCTCAGCGTCTCGGCCTCGCGCGACGCGGCGGGCAAGCTGCACGTGTCGCTGTGCAACCTGGATCCCAACCAGCCGGCCGCGTTGACGTGTCAGATCGACGGCGTCAAGCCGGCCAAGATCTCCGGCCGCGTCCTGACGGCCGCCGAGATGACGGCCCACAACACGTTCGACCAGCCGCAGCGCGTGCAGCCGGCCGATTTCGCCGACTGCCGCCTGGCCGACACCGGCTTCACGGCCACGCTGCCGGCCAAGTCGGTGGTGGTGCTGGAACTGGAGTGAGCCCTACCGCTGGGGCTTGCCGCCGGTAATGAACTCGTCGCGGTCGATGAAGCCGTCCCGGTTGGCGTCGAACAGCACGTACCGCTTCGGCGCCTCGTCGGGATCGGGCTGGTCGGCCAGGAATTCCTCGCGCGTCAACTTGCCGTCGCGGTCCTTGTCGCGGCGGGCGAACATCGCCGCCCGGTCCTGCTTGGGCTTGCCGGCGGTGGCCGCTTTCTTTCCGTCCTGGCCGCCGGTGGCACGCACCTGCGGCTTGGCTTCGGGCTGCTGGGCCAGGATCGCCCGCAGTTGGGCGACGACGTCCGGCCGCTCCGCGGCCAGGTTCTGCGTCTCGTCGGGGTCCGCTTCATAGTCATACAATTCCAGGATGGCCGAGTCGGCTGGCTGGCCGATCTGCTTCCATTCGACCAGTCGATAGCGGGCCGTGCGCACGGCCCGGCCCAGCAGTTGGTTGCGCGGATAGACATGCAGCACCGAGTCCTTGCTTCGGGCGGCCGGGTCTTTCAGCACCGGAACCAGGCTGGCGCCATCCAGGCCCTGCGGCGCGGGCAGGCCGGCCAGTTCGCACAGCGTCGGGTAGATATCGACGGTCTCGGCCAAGGCCGAAGTCTTGCCGCCGGGAGCTGTCACGCCGGGCGCGACGATCACCAGCGGAATCCGCGCGGCCTGCTCGTAGTTCGTATGCTTGCACCACATGCCGTGATCGCCCAGATGCCAGCCGTGGTCGCCCCACAGGACGATCATAGTGTTCTGGGCAAAGCCGTTCCGGTCCAGCGCGTCCAAGACGCGGCCCAATTGGGCGTCCATAAAGCTGACGGCGGCGTGATAGCCGTGGATCAGGTGCCGTGTCCGCGCGTCGTCCAGCGGCCCCGTGGCCGGCATGTCGCTGTAGTTCCGCAATTCGCCCCAAGTGGTGGGCGCGAATTCCGGGGCACCCCGGGGTGGCGTGGTCAGCTTGGGCAAAGAAAACGCCGCCGGATCGTACAGGTCCCAGTACTTTTTGGGCGCGACGAACGGTAGGTGCGGTTTGAGAAAGCCGACCGCCAGGAAAAACGGCTCGTCCGCCTTGTCGCGGGCAGCCTGCAGTCGCTGGATCGCCTCGTCCGCGATTTGGCCGTCGCCGTAGGTGCTGTCCGGCACATCCTCGCATTCGGTGGCGGCGCCTTTCGGGCCGGTGCCCGCTTGACCGGCCGCCGCCTGGGCCGGCCGGTTCTCCGCCCGCACATAGCCGCCCGGCGGGCCAGCTTGCGGACGCCAGTGCGGCACGGTCCACGAGGCCGCGTCCTCGTAGTTGCCGTGGCCGACGTGCATGACCTTGCCCAACGCCTCGGTCCGATAACCGTGCCGGGCGAAATACTGGGCGACCGTCACCGCAGTGGGGACGCCGAAGCGGAAGTTCGTCGGCAGGTCGTAGATCCCGATCGTCGGCGGCCGCAAGCCGGTCAGCAGCGAGTTTCGCGAAGGCGCGCATACGGCCTGATTGCAGTACGCGCGCTCGAACAGCAGCCCCCGGGCCGCCAGCCGATCGAGATTCGGCGATTGGACCAGGGGCGAGCCGTAACAGCCCAACAGGGGCTTCAGATCGTCCACGCAAATCAGCAGGACGTGCGGCTTGTCTGCCGCGCGGGCCAGGACGCCGGGCAGTAACAGCAATCCGGCCAGGGCGAAAGAGGTCGTTCTCATGATTGGCTCCCGAGAAATAACATGGAATCCGGCTGGGGCTGGGGGCTCGCGGGGTTTGCCCCCGGGCATCCCCGGATCCGCCTCGGCGGCGGAGGATCACACCCCGCGAAGCACGGCCAGGACATCATCTTCAGGGACATCGCCCACCAGTTCTACATTTCCCATACGGGTCGGCAGGACGAACCGCAGCCGGCCGTGAGCGACTTTCTTGTCCAATTGCATCGCCGCCAGCAGGAGCGCGGGGTCCAGGTCCGGCAGTGCCGTTGGCAAGCCGAGCCGCTGCAGCAGGCGGTCCTGCCGCGCGGTCAAGGACGCGTCTACGCGGCCCAGACGTTCGGCCAGTCGCGACGCCGCCAGCATGCCGATCGAAACCGCCTCGCCGTGCAGGAATTGACCGTATCCGGCTTCGGCTTCGATCGCATGGGCGAACGTGTGGCCGTAATTCAGCACGGCCCGCAGTCCGGTGGTCTCGCGCTCGTCCTGCTCGACGACGTCCGCCTTCAAGCGGCAGCAGCGGGCGATGACGTAGCGTAAGACCTCGGGAATGCGCGCGTTCAAGTCGTCTGCGTGCTGTTCCAGATACGCAAAGAACTCGGCGTCCAGGATCACGCCGTACTTGACCACCTCGCCCAGGCCCGCGCGATACTCGCGAGCGGGCAGGGTGTCCAGGACCGCGGTATCGATCAGGACGCCCAGCGGCTGCCAGAACGCGCCGACCATGTTCTTGGCGGTCGGCAGATTCACGCCCACCTTGCCTCCCACGCTGCTGTCGACGTGGGCCAGCAACGTCGTGGGCACTTGGAGGAACGGCAGGCCGCGGGCGTAGGTCGCGGCGATGAATCCCGCCAGATCACCGACGACCCCGCCGCCGACGGCAACGACGACCGACTTGCGATCCGCTTTGTGTTGCAGCAGCTGATTCCACAGCCGATCCGCGTTGGCCACCGACTTGCTGGTCTCGCCCGCTGCGAGTATTTCGACGTTAACGCGAACGCCCTGCGCGGCCAAGCTGTCGGCGACACACCGGCCGTGCGGCTCGCTCACGTTCGCGTCCGTGATCACAACCGCGTGCGTCAGTTGGCAGCACTGGCCGGCGAATTGTCCCGCTTGGGCCAGGTTGCCGGTGCCGATCGCGATGTCGTAGCTGCGTTCGCTCAAGCGGACGTGGACGGTCAGCGGTTCGTTCAAGGCAGTCATCTCCGTTCCGGGATTCAAAGTCGTCGTGTCAGAGTTTAGCAAAACTGCCGACACAGGGTATTGCAATCGCGCTGCGGTTTCTTCAAAATTTTCTACCCAGACGTCCGCTTTCCGCTCGGAAACGAGTTTCCGATCGGTTAGGATGGGGGCGGCTTACGGAGCGTGCCGCGTCGGGTCGGTGTGGACCCGGGCGCGAACGCGGCTTCGACGCCCGCTGGATTCATCCCGCTTGGCCTACCTAACGCTTCCTTCTGACCCGATGAATAGGAGTCGTCGCATGAGTGCTGCTTTGCGAGTCGTGAACCGATCCCTGTGCACCGCCGTAGCGTGGTGCTGCCTGGTGCCCGCCGTGTTGCTGGCGGCCGAGGCCGGCAAGTACGTCGGCCCGACGGACGTGGTTGCCGCCCCGGATGGAAAGAGCCTATTCGTCGTAGCGGCGGACGCGGGGCAGATTCTGGTGGTCGACGTAGCGGCCGGCAATGTGACCAAGTCGATCGCTTGTCCCGCCAAGCCGACGGGATTGGCCGTGGCAGCGGACGGCGCCAAGCTGTATGTCACTTGCGGCGGCGTGCAAGGCACGGTTTGCGTCGTGGACGTGGCTGCCGGGCAAGTCGCGGCGACGATTCCGGTCGGGCACACGCCGGGCGCTCCGGTGCTGCTGCCGGGCGGCAAGCGGCTGTTCGTCTGCAACCAGTTCAACAACGATGTGTCGGTGATCGATCTGGAAGCGAACAAAGAGACGGCCCGCGTCAAGGCGATTCGCGAGCCCATCGGCTCCGCGGTCACGCCCAACGGCAGCCTGGTGTTCGTCACCAACATGCTGCCCGTGGACGCTGCGGATTCCTACAACGTCGCCGCCGAAGTGACCGTGATCGACACGGGTTCGTTGGAGACCGCGAAGATCCGGCTGCCCAACGGCAGTTCAAGCGTCCGCGAAGTCTGCGTTTCGCCGGACGGCGCGTTTGCCTACGTGGCCCATATCCTGTCCCGCTACCAGATGCCGACGACCCAGTTGGAACGTGGCTGGATGAATACCAACGCGCTGAGCGTGATTGATGTGGCGGAAAAGAAGCTGCTGAACACCGTTCTGCTGGACGACATCGACTTGGGCGCCGCGGTGCCGTGGGCCGTGGCGACCACGGCGGACGGCAAGTGGATTATCGTGAGTCACGCCTCGACGCACGAATTGAGCGTCATCGACGCGCCGGGTTTGATCGCCAAGCTGAAGGCCATGCCCAAGACGATTGACGAAGCCAAGGCCGCCGGGCGCTACGACACGCAGGGCAGCTATTCGTCCGTAACCGTCGAGGACGTACCGAACGACCTGGCATATCTGGTCGATCTGCGGCGGCGGATTCAATTGCGGCGGGGCGGACCGTGGGGCCTGGTCAAGGACGAAGGTCCGCTGGTCAACGGCCCGCGCGGACTGGATGTGATCGGCACCAAGATCTACACGGCCGTGTATTTCAGCGATCTCGTGACCGTCGTGGACTTGGAGGATAAATCGTACTATCCCGTCAAGCTGATTCCGCTGGGACCGGAACCGCAATTGACGGTGCAGCGCCGGGGCGAGATGTTCTTCTTCGATGCGGACTTGTGCTTCCAGCATTGGCAGAGCTGCGGAAGCTGCCATCCGGACGCCCGCGTCGACTCGCTGAATTGGGACCTGCTGAACGACGGCCTGGGCACGCCCAAGAACAACAAGAGCATGTTGTACGTGCACCAGACCCCGCCGGCGATGAGCCAGGGCGTGCGCGAGTCGGCCGAAGCGGCGGTGCGGGCCGGCATTACGCACATCCAGTTCGCCGTGCGTCCGGAAGAGGACGCCGTGGCGATCGACGAGTACCTGAAAACGTTGACGCCGGTGACCAGCCCGCACCTGGTGGACGGCAAGTTGAACGAGGCGGCGGAACGTGGCAAGGCCCTGTTCTTCAGCGACCGCCTGGACTGCCACAGCTGCCACCCGGAACCGCTGTACACCGATCTCAAGTTGCACGACGTCGGCTCCAAGGGCCAGTACGACCGGGCCAGCGAGTTCGACACGCCGGCGCTGATCGAGTGCTGGCGGACGGCGCCGTACATGCACGACGGCCACTTTATGACGATTCAGTCGCTGCTGAAGGACGGCAAGCACGGCAGCGTGTCGGGCGACGTCGAAGGTCTGACGGAGCAGGAGATCAACGACTTGGCCGAGTTCGTCCTGTCGCTGTAGGATTCCGCTGGAGTCCACGCTTTAGCGTGTTGTCTTTCGCGCTGGAGTTCACGCTCCAGCGTGCAGACATTCCCGTCGGAGTCCACGCTTCAGCGTGTTGTCTTCGGCGGACTTCGTCCGCCTGACCCGCTGAAGCGTGAACTCCAATCGCCCGCAAGCCGGACCTGTCCGGGGGGTAGGTCGAGCACCGAATGCTGTCGCCGCTGGCGCGGCGGCGACCGGAGGATACCGATGCGACGCTTTGCCGCCCTCTTCTCGCTGCTGCTCAGCTTGATGGCTTGGTCGCACGCCGCGCCAGCGGCCCCGCCGTTGCCGGTCTTCGTCCTGGCCGGCCAGTCGAACATGGAGGGCCACGGCCTGATCCCGGCCGATCCGAAACGCAACGAGGGCCGCGGGAGCCTGGAATTCCTTGTGAAAGATCCCGCGACCGCCGAGCGTTTCCGGCACCTGGTGGATGTGACCGGCAAGTGGGCCACACGCGACGACGTGTGGATCTGGTACCTCGGACGCCACGGCTCGCTGACTGCAGGCTACGGTGCCCGTGAAGATCGCATCGGCCCGGAGTTGGGATTCGGAACCGTGGTCGGCGACGCGCTGGACGGCCAGGTGCTGCTGATCAAGTGTGCGTGGGGTGGCAAGAGCCTGGCCAAGGATTTTCGGCCGCCCAGTTCCGGCGGCGAAGTGGGACCAAACTACACGCAGGTCGTGCAATTGACCCGGCAAGTGCTGTCGCAGTTGGACGACTTGTTCCCGGCGTACGGCGGGCGCGGTTACCAGCTGGCCGGCTTCGGCTGGCATCAGGGCTGGAATGACCGCATCAACCAGGCGTTCAACGACGAGTACGAGCGGAATCTGGCCAACTTTATCCGCGACATTCGCCGGGACCTGGGTGCGGCGCAATTGCCGTTTGTGATCGCGGAAACGGGCATGAACGGCCCCGAGGAAACCCATCCCAGGGCGCTGTCCCTGATGAAAGCTCAAGCCGCCGTAGCCGAATACCCGGAATTCCGCGGGAACGTGGCGTTCGTGGGCACCAAGGCGTTCTGGCGCCCGCAGGATCAATCTCCCAGCGGCCAAGGTTATCACTGGAACACGAACGCCGAAACCTATTTCCTGATCGGCGAGGCGATGGGACGAGCCATGCTGCAACTGCACGAGGGAGCGTGAAACCATGAAGTTTGCCATCTGCAACGAGACGTTTCAGGACTGGCCGTTTGAGAAGGCCTTTGCGTTTGCCCGGGAATGCGGCTACACGGGGATCGAGTTCGCGCCGTTCACGATCCACAAGAACGCCTACGAGATCTCGGCGGAGCGGCGGCGCGAGATTCGCCGGCAGGCCGAAGCTGCCGGGTTGACGGTGGTCGGACTCCATTGGCTGCTGGCCTTTACCGAAGGGTATTACCTGACCAGCCCCGAGGCCGACGTGCGGCGGCGGACCGGCGAGTATCTGGCCGAACTCGTTCGCCTGTGCCGGGATCTGGGCGGCCACGTTCTGGTCCTGGGCTCGCCCAAGCAACGGAATCTGCTGCCCGGGGTCACGCATGACCAGGCGTTGGCCTACGCGGCCGATGTGCTGCGGAGCGTGGTCCCGACGCTGGACGAGTGCGACGCCGTGCTGGCCGTCGAGCCGCTGGGGCCCGAAGAAGGCGACTTCTTGCGGACGGCCGAGTTGGGCGTCCAGTTGGCCCAGATGGTCGACTCGCCCCGTTGCCGTTTGCACCTGGATGTCAAGGCGATGTCGACGGAGTCCAAGCCGATCCCGGACATCATCCGCGACAGTGCGCCGTGGATCGAGCACTTCCACGCCAACGACCCGAATCGGCGCGGTCCCGGGATGGGCAATGTCGACTTTGGGCCGATCTTCGCCGCGCTGCAGGAGATCAAGTATCAAGGCTGGGTCTCGGTCGAAGTCTTCGACTATACGCCGGGCGTGGAAACGCTGGCCCGCGCCAGCCTCGACTACATGCGGCGGTTCGTGGACTAGTGCGAGGACTCCCGAATGCGATTCACCGCCCTGTTGGTGTTGACTTGGTTCGCTTCCACTTCCCACGCCGGCGACTGGCCGGCCTACCGGGCCGATGCGGCTCGGAGCGGCTACACGGCGGATTCGCTGCCCGCGAACCTTGCCCTGCGGTGGGTTCATCGCGCTCCAGCGCCGTCGCCGGCCTGGCCGCAATCGGGGCGGATCACGTACGACTTCGCCGCCCAGCCGATCATTCTTGGGGACATGGTGCTCGTCGGCAGCAGTGCGGACGACCGCGTGCTGGCCCTGGATTCCGCCACCGGCCAGGTGCGGTGGGATTATTTCGCCGGCGGGCCGGTGCGGTTTGCGCCTGCGGCCTGGCGGGATCGGATCTTCGTGGCCAGCGACGACGGCTGCCTCGTCGCGCTGGCGTTGGAGGACGGGCGGGTGCTGTGGACGCATCGCGGCGGCCCCAACGCACGGATGTGCCTGGGCAACGGCCGGATGGTGTCCCGCTGGCCCGCCCGCGGCGGTCCTGTGGTCTGGGAGGATACCGTGTACTATGCCGCCGGGATCTGGCCCAGCGAAGGGATCTTCCTG